>JAETOE010000071.1 GCA_021771815.1 Roseburia hominis | reverse complement strand
CTCACCTATGCCTACGACACGAAGGGCTACCTCACCGCCGTCACCGACCACACGGGCAGAACTGTAAACCTCACCTACGACAAACACAAAATCCACACCGTCACCATTCCATCTGGCGCAGTCTACACCTACGAATACGGTAAAAACGGCAGGATCACGGAGATAACGAATCCGCGCGGCATCACGACGGTAGAAAACACCTACGACGACAGTTACCGCATCGTCCACCAGAGCTTCCCGGATGGTGGGGAAATGCATTATGAATACGACGATGAAGCCCGCACCGTCACTCTCACCGAGCGGAACGGCAGCCGCATTATTCATGTGCACGACGCCCAGTACCGCAACACAAAGACCATCTACGAAGACGGCACGAGCGGGGAATATACCTACAACGACAAGAACCTCTGCACAGCAAAAACAGACCGCAACGGAAACACAAAAAAAATGGCGTACGACAACCGCGGCAACCTTACCCAGACCGTGGATGAAACGGGGCGGAAGATCAACCTTACCTACGATGCTGACAATCACCTCACGAACATCAGCATCAACGGAAAAGAACGTTTAAAGAATTGCTACGACAAAAAAGGAAATCTCCTTGCGACCGAGAACGCAGAGGGGAACCGTATGACTATCACCTATGGTGCGGATGGAAGACCACAGGCAGTTACAGCGGTAGACGGAGCGACCACCACGCTTACCTACGACAACAGCGGAAATATTACTGCAATCACAGACACCGCGGGCGCACAGACTGTCTACAATTACGACGATCTCAACCGCGTCACCAGAACTATAGATGCCAACGGCAACTTCACAAGCTACACCTACGATGAAGCAGACCGTATCACTGCCGTCACCAACGCTGCAGGCAGCACAAGAACGTACACCTACAACGAAAGCGGCAAGCTCACGGCATTTACCGACTACGACGGTTACGAAATCAAGGCTGATTACAACGACTTGAACCGCATCGGGACGCTCACCGATAAAGAGGGAAACGAGACGCGCTATACCTATGACCGTATGTGGAACGTGGCGTCCGAGACCATGCCGGACGGCGCAGTACGTCATTACACTTACAACAAAGACAATCGCTTGAGCAGTGTGGAACTGCCACAGGGCGGAGCAGTTACATACACCTATGATCCGAACGGAAACCGGACAGGAATCACAGACGCGGAGGGAAACCACACGGCGTTTCTTTATGATGCCGCAAACCGTCTCACAGAGGTCACAGAACCAGACGGTGCAAAGACACACTACACCTACGATGAGGAAGGGAACCTCTCGGACATCACAGACGCCCTCGGGCATACATGGCACTATACATACGACCTTATGGGAAGGCGCACGAGTGAAACAGACCCATTAGGGAATACGATAAGTGTTCTCTACAATGCCATGGGAAAAATAGAGCGCGTCTGTTACCCGAATGGAAGCAGCATGACCTACACCTATGAGGCAGGAGGAAAACTTACCGCCATTACCCGTCCGGACGGAACGGGAGAGTACTACACCTATGATCCGAACGGCAACCTTATCAAAAAGGAAAACTGCCTTGGGGAAGCCCTTTCCATGGAATACGATTGCTTGAACCGTGTCACCGCAGTCACAAACCCGATGGGAGGCGTGCGCCGTTATGCGTATGATGCAGTCGGACATGTCACAGCGCTTACTGACGAAAACGGCAATACAACAACTTACACCTACAGCCCGAACGGGAATCTTACGAATGTAATTGATGCGCTTGGAAATGAGACATGCTATACTTATGACTGTAGTGGACATCTCATGAAGGTAGAACGGAAGGGAGTTCCTGACAGCGACGTAGGAGGACAACCTATAGCGGAACTTATTCAGACCACCACCTACACATGGAATCCATCCTGCGGTCTTGCGACCATGACAGACCCACTTGGCAACACGGAATACTATACTTATGACAAGAACGGGCGAATGACGGAAAAGACCGACCGCGACGGTTACACGACCGCATTCGCCTACGACCATGCGGGGAAAGTGACCGACATCCTGTATGCAGATGGAAGGAGCGTGAAACTCTCCTACAATGCATTGCACCAGTTGGAACAGGTGAAGGATTGGCTCGGAAGCACCGACATCACACTCGATGCGCTTGGCAGACCGCTTTCGGTCACAGCCCCATACGGACAGACCGTAGGCTATGAATGGGGAAGCATGGGAGAGAAAAAAGCCCTTACCTACCCGGACGGCACACGTGCGTCTTACGAATATGACGAAGCGATGCGCTTATCAACGCTTCATACCCCGACAAGCGAAATCAGCTATGCATACGACAAAGCCGGAAGGCTCTGCGAAAAACAGCTCCCGGGTGGCATCGTTACGCAGTATGCATACAACAGCCTTGGACGAATCGCCCAGATTTCCCATGTGGGAGAGAATGTTCATGAGCGGTACACCTACCACTACGATGCGGCAGGGAACAAGGTCGGGTCGGACAAAATGCGTGGTGGAAGTGCAGCATGGAAGGAGCGTATTCTCAGCAATGAAGAGAGCAATGCCAACGGCAATGAAGAGAGCAATGTTAACGGCAACATACTTGACAGCGGAAGTTACCGTTATACTTATGACGCCCTAAACCGCCTTGTAGGAGTTGAAAAGGACGGAAATACACAGAGAGAGTATACCTACGATGTGTTCGGAAATCGGACGAAGAAGATAGACTATACTACTCTGGCAATGTCTGGCGGAGACGAGTCCGGCGTTGAAACAACGCTCTATCAATACAACAACGCAAACCAGCTCATTGCAGAGCAGTTGTACATAAACAAGACGGCTGACCTACAGGCAGAACTTCCTTGGATGGCAAGATTATGCCCCAAAACAGCGGAAAAGACCTATCGCTATGATAGGCGCGGAAACCTCACCGCAGTAAATCAGGAAGAAGAGTTGTTAAAGCAATTTACTTTCGATCCTGCGAACCGGATGAGTCAGTCGGAAGGAAGCGTGGATGGCATCTGGAAACAGGCATCATATGAGTACAACGGACTCGGGCAGAGAGTGGGACAGGAAATTTGGAATCCGGTGAATGTACAAGGAATGCACGGACAGAACATGGCTACAATACTCGGACAGTCAGAAATGCTGTCGCAGAATCCAGAGCAGAGCATCCGTTACACGCTTGATCTTACAAAGCAGTATCATAACCTTTTGTACCTTGGAGATACGCAGAACGGAAAAGACCAGACCTTCTATTGGGATGGGAATGTTGTCAGTATGCAGGAAGATGGAGAGGAAAGCTTCTACTTGCAGGATGATCTTGGAAGCCCGATGGAGTTGTTGGATGCAGAGGCCGGAATAAGGGAAAGCTATGCCTTTGATGAATTTGGTATGCCTCTTGTGGGGCGGAAGGGATTTATACAAAGCCCCTACGACGAAGATGGCATAATACCAAACGCGCTTCAACAGCAGCATGAGCAGCTACAACCTTTCGGATTCACTGGTTACCAGATAGATGCAGCGGGAGGTCTCTACTTTGCACAGGCAAGAAGATACGATGCCGCTGTCGGAAGATTTGTCAGCGAGGATAAAATCAAAGGTTTTGCGGATGCACCATTTACGTTAAACCCGTACGGTTACTGTTGGAATAAGCCAATGGAATTGGTGGACTTGAATGGACTGTGGCCGGAGTGGAATGGGATAAAGGAAAAGGTGTTAGAATGGATTGAGGAAAAACAGGAAGAATCTATAGATAAGGAGGGGACTGTATCATGTAAAATTTCAGCTAATGCAACAGCATTATTGGGATTATATGTTGATATAGGAATTACAAAAGATAACAGGGGAAACATAGCAATACAGTGGTCATATGCAGTGCCGGGTGTAGATGACACAGTAGCAGGAGGCGTGTTAGATGCAGGGCTGGCAGTTAGTGTAGCAGTTACCGATGCTGAAGATGTGGATGGATTATTAGGACCGTCAAGTGCAATAGGTGCATCGGGAGGATATCTTGGATATGCATGTATAGATTTAATTAGCTTTGAAGATATGTTGTTAGACGGCACATTGTGGGAGGGGCAAACCGCACTTTGATTTCGGCAATAACATCTCTCCGATCGTGCGGTATCGGCACTTGCCGCAGACTCTCATCGGGATGACCGTAGATT
>JAETOE010000024.1 GCA_021771815.1 Roseburia hominis | reverse complement strand
ACATGCATCAGCATGTGCTGTTATATATAAAGCAAGGGCTGGAAGCTCATTCGAGAGCCTTCAGCCCTATTATTATCATAGAAGATCAGTATTTACAGACTTTTGTTCACACACTCCTTATAAACGCGCGCGCCGCAGGGCGCACAGGAAAAAGGCCTCGCACCATTTTGGATGATGCGAAGCCTTTTTACGCTAGTCAGATTTATTTGCGGCAAATTTATTTGCCTGACATCTGCTCTTCCTGCTTCATGATCATTTTCTTGACCATCTCGCCGCCGATGCTTCCTGCCTGTGCGGAAGTTAAGTCGCCGTTGTAACCCTCTTTTAAAGGTACACCGATCTCACTTGCAACTTCCTGCTTAAAGCGGTTCATTGCTTCCTTTGCCTGCGGTACAGCCATCTGGCTTGTGTTGGAACCTGAATTGTTAGATCCACTCATGGTTTTTTCCTCCATACTAATCTGATGTTTTTCCGGATGGACAATTCCGTCCGGTTGGTCTGGAATTACAATTTCGATTTACTGTAGTTCCTAATCCTATTATTTACAGGGGCAGAAAAAATATGTTGGTAAATTTTGAGAATTTTCTTGACAATTAAAAAAACATGTGCGTATACTATTTTTGTTGAGACAACATGTAATCAAATTTTAAGGAAAGTGAGGTAAGTATTATGTCTGGAGTTACACGTATGTTCGTCAAGTTAGATAACCAGAAGTATAAGATTGCCTCGGTGGGTTCTGTTTTGCACTGACAGGAATGCAGTATCGTTTGATGCAGCGTTTCCGGGAGAACCGTTTTCTGATAGATACCGTGGTAATCGTATGGTTGCCACGGATTTTTTTGCGCAAAATGCGAGAAAGAGTCCGTACATAAGGGCTCTTTTTTTGTTCTATAGGGGATACCGCGTTGCTGCAAGGTGTGAAAGATGATTCCTATAGAGCAAAAAGCATGTCGGGCAGGATGCATCGGAATCGGGGCGATGCAGTCCGCGCAGCAGAAAAGAACGCATCGGGAGAGAATAAAGTTAGGGAGGAGAATTGAAATTGAAGAAATTATATACTTATATGGGGCGCTACTGGTATGGGTATCTGTTCGCGATATTCTGTATGGTAGCAGCGATTGTACTGGATATGGTATATCCGAAGATAACGCAGCAGATTGTAGACGATGTTATTTTGGGAGGAGAGCTTTCCATTTTGACAGGACTTCTTGTTGGAATCGTGATCGTCGGAATCGGGCGCTGTATTTTCGGGTACTGCAAAGAATTTACATTTGATGTGCTGGCGTCGAAGATCGGGTCGCAGATGCGCAAGGATCTCTTCGATCACGTTCAGTCCCTGTCGATGGGATATTTTGAGAAAACGAATACCGGAGAGCTGATGGCGAGAGTCAAGGATGATATTGACAAAATCTGGAACGCTATGGGCTATGTCGGAATGCTTGTAATTGAGGTGGTCATTCACGTTTCGATGGTGCTCTACTGCATGTTTTCGCTGAATTGGAAGCTGGCGTTCGTGCCGCTTTGTACGATGATCGTCTGTGGAGCAGTCGCGGTCGTCATGGAGCGAAAACTCGATAAGATTTACGAGGATATCAGCGAGGAGAATGCGGTTCTTACAACGGTGGCGGAGGAGAATCTTGCGGGTGTGCGCACCGTTAAGGCGTTCGCCAGAGAGAAGTTCGAGATTGAGAAATTTCTTTCGCACAACAGCCGCTACTATGAACTGAATATCACGCAGGCGAAGGTGCTTACGAAATATTACCCGCTCTTTTCTTTCGTGGGAAAGGTGCTTCCGGTCTGTGTGACGATTCTGGGCGGAATTTCGGTCATGAATGGGGAAATGTCGCTTGGCGCGCTCGTGGCGTTCGTGGAGTACAGCAGGAACTGCACATGGCCGATGGAAATGCTTGGATGGCTGACAAACGACGTTTCTTCTGCGGTCGCATCCTATAAGAAGATCCGTAAAATTTATGAGGAGGAGCCGCAGATAACGAACAGCGACAAGCCCGTATTACTGGGTGAAGTCAGGGGAGAAATTTCGTTCGAGCACGCATCGTTCGTGATCGATGAACATGAGATTCTCGACGATATCAATGTTACGGTTCCGGCTGGGAAAACACTTGGAATCATGGGTGCGACCGGATCGGGAAAATCCTCGATTGTCAATCTGCTGCAGCGCTTTTATGATGTTACGGACGGCGCGGTAAAGGTGGACGGTGTAGATGTGCGGAATATGGATGTAAGGCAGCTTCGTAGCAATATTGCGGTGGTGCTTCAGGATGTATTTCTGTTTTCGGATACGATAGAGGAAAATATTAAGATGGGACGGCGGAAGAGCCTTCCGATCGAGGAGGTGCGTCTCGCGGCGGAACACGCCGAGGCAAGAGGCTTCATTGAAAAAATGGATGAGCAGTACGAGACGGTCATCGGGGAGCGCGGCGTCGGACTATCCGGCGGACAGAAGCAGCGTATCAGTATCGCGCGTGCGCTTGCAAAGCACAGTCCGATTCTGGTTCTGGATGATTCCACCTCGGCGCTCGATATGGAAACGGAGCATGAAATTCAGAAGACATTAAACGAACTGACCGGAACGACAAAAATCGTTATCGCACACCGTATATCAGCGGTGCGCCACGCAGATGAAATTATTTATCTGAAAGACGGGCAGATCGCCGAGCGCGGAACACATGAAGAGCTTCTTGCCAGAAAAGGACTCTACTACGACACCTATGTCGCACAATATTCCGCGCTCACAATGAGCAGCGCGGATAACGCAGAAGTCGAAGTAGCTGCTTGCAGCTAACTTCAACGTAGGCGTTAGCCATGCGGCGAATGCCGCGAAATGAGGGAGCTTCAGCTCCCGAATGGTGCGCTGCGGAGTAAATTACGTGAAAATGGACGGAGTAAGCAGGGATGCGGCGAATGCCGTGAATGAGGGAGCTTCAGCTCCCGAATGATGCGCTGCGGAGTAAATTGAGCCGGGCGCAGAAGTCAAAGTAGCTGCTTGCAGCTAACTTCAACGTAGGCGTTAGCCATGCGGCGAATGCCGCGAATGAGGAAGAAACAGGAGGACAAAAACATATGGCAGTCAATTCCTATCGTGAAGACGAGTTTATGGAAAATACGGACAAAAAGAAGATTTTCCGAAGACTGTTTTCCTATTTATTGGAATATAAGGGCATCTTAATCGGCGTGCTGTTCTGCATGGGCGTGACGGTTGCCATTTCACTGGTCAATCCGCTTCTGATCGAGGAGGCAATCGACCATTATATTGCGGATTCAGACTTTGAAGGTCTGATGAAGCTTGGCATTTTTGCATTGATTTTAAATATTATTTTCATCATTATGGTAAAGATTCGGATGTATGTGATGGCAATGGTTTCCAATAAGATTTTGCTGCGCATCCGTCAGGATCTATATGAACATATCCAGACATTGTCATTTTCGTTTTTTGACAGCAGACCGACTGGAAAAATTCTGGCGCGTATTATCGGCGACGTTAATTCGCTCAAGGATGTGCTTGTTAATGTCGTGACAACGCTGGTACCGGAAATGATTACAGTGCTCGGTGTAGTTGTGATTATGCTGGTTAAGGATTGGCGGCTTGCGTTAGCGTCGCTTTCTACCATTCCGGTGATGGCGCTGGGCGTCTGGTTCGTGCAGACGGCGTCGCATAAGCGTTGGCAGATTTTCCGTAAGAAATCCTCGAATTTGAATGCTTATGTGCACGAGGATATTGCGGGCATGAATGTCGTGCAGAGCTTTGGTGCGGAGGATGAGACAAGGGAGATTTTCGGAAATCTGACCGATGAACATCAGCAGTCCTTTGTGGATGCGGTGCGGTACGCGGATATGTTCGGACCGATCGTCGACTTCTGTTGGGGATTTGGTGCGATGATGCTTTATCTTGTAGGCGTGCGTTTCCTCGGATTTGAGAAAGTGTCGGTCGGATTGCTGGTTGCATTTGGTACATACATCAATATGTTCTGGAACCCAATTATGAATCTCAGTAATTTTTACAATAATCTGGTGACAAATCTGACGGCGGCGGAACGAATTTTTGATATCCTGGATACGGAAGCGGATATCGTTGACGCGGCGGACGTCCGGGAACTGCCGGAGGTGAAGGGAAAGGTTGAATTTTCCCATGTAAACTTTACTTATGATAAGGGGACGCCTGCGGAAACGAAGGTGTTGGAGGACGTCAGCTTTACTGTGGAACCGGGTGAGACGATCGCGCTTGTCGGTCCGACCGGAGCAGGAAAGACGACGATTGTAAATCTTATAAGTCGTTTTTATGACATTGAAGAAGGAACAATCTCTGTGGACGGCTACGATCTTACGAAAGTTTCCATTGAGAGCTTAAGACAGCAGATGGGCGTTATGACACAGGATAATTTTATCTTCCATGGCACGGTTCGTGAGAATATTCTGTACGGAAAGCTTGATGCGACGGAGGAGGAAATGATCGCGGCGGCAAAGGCGGTCAACGCGCACGACTTCATCACGAAGATGGAAAAAGGATATGACACAGAACTCAAAGAGCACGGTGCAGGCTTGTCGATTGGACAGCGTCAGTTGATTGCATTCGCGCGGACGATGATTTCCATGCCGAAAATTCTGATCCTGGACGAAGCCACTTCGAGTATCGACACGCACACCGAGATTCTTGTTCAGAAGGGTATCGAGGCGCTTCTTTCCGGCAGAACCAGCTTTGTCATTGCGCACCGTCTCTCCACGATTCAGAATGCCGACCGCATCTTTGTCATCGATCAGGGCGGCATACTGGAGCAGGGAAGCCCCGCCGAACTCATGCAGAAAAAAGGCGCCTACTACGACCTGTACATGGCACAATTTGCGGGATTACAATGAGCCGTGCCAGACACGGCGCAAATAAATTTGCGTCGTGCTTGCACGTAAGAAAATTTATTTGTGACGGGGCTGATAGGGCGAAGCCCCCGAGCGAGATGAGAGGGCAAGGCGAACAAGTTCGCCGCCGGAATCGAGCGCGGAGCACGGCGGGGTACAAAGGTGCCACAAGCTGATAGGGCGAATGCCCCAAAGTCAGCCAGGCTGACTCCGCGAGATGAGAGGGCAAGGCGAACAAGTTCGCCGCCGGAATCGAGCGCGGAGCACGGCGGAGTACAAAGGTGGCACAGGCTGAAAGGGCGAAGCCCCCGAGCCGTAGCACATCATTCCAAGGAGTTTACACGATGATTGAAATAGAAAAATGGCTGAAAAAATTCACCGAAACCATCCAACACACCTTCGGCGATCGAATTGTGTGTATTGGAATCCAGGGCAGTTACGGGCGTGGCGAAGCCACAGAGCAGAGTGATATTGATGTGGTTGTGATTCTGGACAAACTCACACCGGATGACATCAGACAATATGATGCGGCAATTTCGAAACTCCCAAACCGAGAACTTATTTGTGGTTTCCTGTCCGGAAAAGAAGAACTGCTCCACTGGGAGGCGTCTGATCTATTTCAGTTCTATTTCGATACAACGCCGCTTGTCGGAGACTTGGAGCCGCTTCGTGTGCTGCTCACAGAGGAAGCGGTGGCGCGGGCAATTCAAATTGGCGCAGGAAATATATATCATGGCTGCGTACACAATATGCTCCATGAAAAGAGCCGGGAAGTGCTCAAAGATTTGTACAAGGCATCGGCCATCACCGCGCAGGCGGTTTACTACCAAAATACAGGCGAATATGTGAAGCAAAAAAATGCGCTTATGGAGCGGGCGGATATGCCGGAGCGTGAAATCCTCAAAAATTATATGCGTCTAAGATCAGACGATGTAGAGCGGGATTTTGCGGAATTGTCGGAAACGTTGTTTCTATGGACGCAGAGATTGCTTGGCGGGGAGGCATAGACAAACATGGACAATATTGTATTTGACATGGGAAATGTATTAACGAAATACACACTTTCCGATTACATATGGAATTATGCGAAAGATGAGGAAACTTTTCGTCTGATAAAGAACCAGATCTGCGGCTCTGTGGAGTGGATTTGCATGGACCGCGGAACGATGACGGACGAGGAGGCTGTTGTCTCCATAAATAAGCGCATGCCAAAGAAAATGTGGGCGCTCACGGAGCGTTTTATCCGGGAATTTCGCATGAAACAGGAGCCGAACCCGCCGATGGAGGCGCTGCTTTTGGAACTAAAACAGCGGGGCTATAAGCTGTATCTGATGTCTAACGCATCACATCGTTTCCGGCAGTTTTCGAAAAGCATTCCGTCAATTTCTTATATGGACGGTATCTGGATTTCCTGTGAGAGCGGATATTTAAAACCGGAGCGGGAAGCATATCTTGATTTCTTTGAAAAGATGCAATTAGAGCCGGAAACATGCTTTTTCGTGGATGATTCCCCGGCGAATATCGAGGCGGGGATGCGGCTTGGAATGCGGGGGTGCGTGTATCATCAGGATATGGATGAATTGCGGAAAAACTTGCGGGCGGCAGGATTTCTTGTAGAAGAGGGATGATTATGCAGGAATATCAAAAATGGAATGGAGTACGACTTGAAATAGCAGAATATTGTCAGAAAAATCATATATCTGAAAATGATTTTAGATTTTTGCGCATTTATGAATGGAGAAATGTTTATGAAAGAGTACTGGAACGTTTTGTAGATGAGAGATATGCAAGAAATCACGGGCTATATTGGTCCAATATTGAAAATGGCTTTCAAAAGAATGTGAGGAGGATTTATGCTTTTGCAGAAGGAGTAGAAAACAATGCCTCTTATGAATGGATTGAAAAGCTGCCTGAAATTGTAAAATGTGAAAAGGTATATCTTCTTCTTGAAGAGGATGAAGGGGATGCGAAATATTGGATTACAGAGTGCAGCCCTGCTGTCGTCCACCTGATCATTAACGAGGCATTAGAGCCGATAGATTATTACATTACTGACAAAAAGTTTCATTGGCTTATTACAGAGAATCATCATGATTTTGTTCAGTTTATTGGTGAAGGACTGGATGCGGACGTTATAAAAGCAGCGTGTACAAAGTGAACAGGAACAGTTCTTGAAATCAGAATTTGCTAAGGGATGGGAATATGAAAATAATAACGGTATGCGGCAGTTTAAGATTTATCAAAGAGATAATGGAAATAACAGAAAAAATGAATTTACAGGGAAATTGTATGTTAAGCATGATCTATCCTGCCAGATCGAATAAAGAGGATTATACGGATTTGATAAAGTAAATCGGAAATTATGGGGAGAACCATATGGGACATTTCACAAATTATTTTGTAGAGGGCTTGCAGGGGGCAGGAAAAAGTACTCTGGTTGGGGCGCTTTCTGCCAAATTGCCGGAGTATAAAGTATTTCGGGAAGGAGATTATTCTCCTGTCGAACTGGCGTGGTGCGCTTATGTCACAGAAACACAGTATGGTGAGATATTGGCGCGTTATCCCGCGTTAGAGCAGGAAATCGTTGATAAGACGGTCTTTGAGGACGACCGCAGAATTATATGCTACACACAGATTTTGACAGATGTGGAAGGCTTTCATAAGGATTTGGAGCGATACGAAATTTACAATGGAAATGTTGCGAAGGATTTGTTTGAAAACATTATATTAAGCCGTTATCAAAAATGGAATGGCACAGGGCAGATTTTTGAGTGCTCGATTTTTCAGAATATCATTGAAAACCAGATGCTTTATCTGATGATGACGGATGAGGAAATTTTGGATTTTTACAGAAAATTGGAGCAGGTTCTTTCTGGCAAACCATATAAAATGATCTATCTTGATGTGGAAGATATTTTCGGAACGATTCAGGTTATAAGGAAGGAGCGTTCCGATGATGAGGGAAATGAATTGTGGTTTCCGCTCATGATTCGGTATTTGGAGGACTCTCCATACGGAAAGCTGCATTCGCTTCGCGGGATGGACGGGCTTTTGATGCATTTGGGGAGAAGAAAAAAGCTCGAGCATCGAATCATAAACGAAATATTAAAAGATAGGGCTCTCGTTGTAAAGTCGAAGGAGTATGATTTGGTAGGAGAAATGGGGCTGTAGTGTCGTTGATAATTGAATACTATTATATTTTGAAAAAGAAGTAAAACGAGGAAATGCCTATGATAAAGGAAAATGAAATTGTTATATTTGAAACACAGGATGAGACCATTAAATTAGAAGCACCTGTTGAGGAAGAAAATGTCTGGTTGACACAAGCTCAGATGACGGAACTGTTTGGCAGAGATGTTTCTGTTATTTCAAGGCATATTCATAACATATTTAAAGAGGATGAAGTAGAGAGAGAAAGCAATTTGCATTTTTTGCAAATTGCAAATTCAGACAAACCGGTGACGTACTATTCGTTAGATGTCATCATCTCTGTCGGTTATCGTGTAAAATCACAGCGCGGCGTTGAATTTCGCCGTTGGGCTAATTCAGTGTTGAAAGATTACATAATCAAAGGATATGCCGTGAATCATAATCGTATGAATCAGTTAAACGAGGTGATACGGGTTATGAGGAGAGTGGAAAATCATCTGGATACGAAACAGGTATTGACTGTGGTAGAACGCTATAGTCAGGCGTTAGAGTTGTTGGATGCTTACGATCATCAGAACATGGTACGTCCAAGCGGGAGTCAGGCAACGTATATTTTGACCTATGATGAATGCAGAAAAGTGATTGATAGCATGAAATTTGGCGACAACAATTCCTTATTTGGCAATGAAAAGGATTTTATTATATTTTGTGACAAAAAATCACAGTTTTTTTGACGGAAATAAGCGCATTGCTGCAACCATGTTTTTATATTTTCTGGACAAGAATGGCGTCTTGTTCGGAGACGGAGAAAAGCTGATTGATGACCATACGCTTGTTGCACTTACTATTATGATTGCGGAATCCAATCCGGAAGAAAAAGAGATGATGATAAGTGTTGTTATGAACTGCATGAAGTAAAGGACAGAATCAAAATCCCAAAAGTGTCGGGATGGTTAGCCCCATAAATCGGAGTTAGGAGGAGAAATTCAAGAAATGTTACGCCTAAGACCATATAAAAAATGTGATGCACAATACATCGTTACATGGATCAAAGATGAACTTTCACTGCGCAAATGGAGTTCTGACAGGTATGAATCGTTTCCAATCACGGCGGATGATATAAACAGGAAATATACAGATTTCAATGGTGACTGTGATGAACCGGATAATTTTTATCCGATGACAGCTTTCGATGAAAATGGTATCGTTGGACATCTGATCATGAGGTTTACGGATAAAGACAAGTCCACCCTGCGCTTTGGTTTTGTAATAGTGGATGATTCCAAACGAGGTATGGGCTATGGAAAGGAGATGATTCGCCTCTCCATAAAATACGCGTTTGATATATTAAAGGTTGACAAGATCACAATCGGCGTTTTTGAGAACAACCCGTCCGCCTATTTTTGCTATAAATCAGCCGGTTTTTGGGATGTCCAAGCGGATGAAGCGGTGTATTATCCGATTATGGGTGAGCAATGGAAATGTTTAGAATTGGAACTTGCAGCTGATTGGGTGAAAACGAAAGTCTGATGGAAAATTGATAGGGGCGAACTATTATGGAAGAATTGCTGGTATATGCTTTATTGCTTTATGAGGGATTTCCATTAGAAGAGGAATACCAAAAGTTTCTGGATGATTTATTTGTTAAGAATCCGACAGATGATGTTTTGCTGGAATTGGAGTTTATGTCAGGTAGTCTGAAAGAGAGCATCATATACATAAGAACACATTTTGATTACAATAATTTTAACCATCAAATCTTTGGACGGATGTTAATGGAGAAAATAAAGGTATGTTATGACAGCACCGAACTAAAACAATTTGCTGAAAAAATGTACATGTTGTGGGAAAGTCTGCCGGGAAACATACAAGAGGAAGCGCCATTTTTTATACTGAGCTATGCGGATGACCCGCTTTCATGGGGAGATGAAGAGCAAACAAGAAAATTGTATGAAGATATGCTGGCTTATTATAATTGACAGAGATTACTAAATTAATATTTTGTGATAAGGCAGACATAGCGAACAAAGCGACAAATGGGAGTTTGAGGAATTTATGATTAATCTTAGAAAAATTACAGAAGAAAACTTTATTGACGCATTTAATTTAAAACTTGCATCTGAACAAGAACGTTTTGTTTCACATCCGATTCGTAGTCTTGCACAGGCTTATGTCTATAGGGAACAATGCCAACCGTTTGGAATATATGAAGGTGACACTATGGTTGGTTATGTTATGGTGATTTACGATTATGATATCCCTGAATATGATATATGGCATATGATGATTGATGAATCAAATCAGAGACGGGGCTATGGTAGAGTTGCATTGGATCGGGTGCTTGATTATATCCAAGCTAAACCTTTTGGCTCTTCAAATCGGGTAACCTTAACCTGTAACAGAGATAATATCCAAGCACTAAATTTATATAAAAGCAGAGGCTTTACAGAGACAGGAGCGGTGGATGAAGATGAAATAGAACTATCATTGATGATGCAGTAACAAATTCAATTTGCGGAGGAAAATAAGTATGACATATACAATACGTGAAGCAAATGCCAAGGATGCTGACCGGATTAACGAACTGTTTATTCAGATGCTGCAGACAATATATGAGCGGGAAGATGTTCAGGGATATGAACAAGGATATTTGGACAAGTTTTTTGAGTCGGGCAATGATTTGATCTATGTCGCGGAAGTAGATGATCTGGTAATAGGATTTTTATCTGTGGAAGGGCATTGTGAAGAGGGAACACCGTTTATTTATCTCGATGATTTTTCGGTTGCGAGGGAACACCGAGGAAATGGGGTGGGGACAAAGCTTTTGCGCCTGGCAGAGCGGTATGCCGCAGAACATGATTTTGAAAACATCTTTCTTCATGTGGAAGTATCAAATGTGCTGGCTCGCAAGCTATATGAGAAATTCGGATATGAAGAATATGAGACGTCTGCAGGCAGAATCAAAATGATAAAGCGAACGAAGAACGGGATTGCAGGGGAGCAAGGCGCCTTATGAGAAAAACAGATAAATTATTTAAAATTTGTTGCTGCGCTTTCATAGTTTCAGTTATGGCTTTGCCGGGGTGTACAGGAGAGAGCGACGACGTGGCCGATCATCAGACGGTAGGAGTGCAGGCGTCGGAAGACATGAGCCAGACGGAAGAAGCGCCCACAGAAAAAATAACGCAGACAGAGGAATCAACAGACCCGATTCAGGAACAAGAGGTCGAATCAGCAATAACGGAAGTGGATTGGTCGAATTACTTTGAAGAAATAAACGGTGCGGCTGTTATCTATGACCCGGCTGAGAACTGCTATCAGATATATAATCAGGAACTGGCTCTCACCCGCCGTTCGCCATGCTCTACCTTTAAAATCATTTCTTCTTTGATTGCACTGGAAAACGGAATCATTGAACCTGATAATTCTACCCGCGTATGGAGCGGGGAAGTATTCTGGAACGAGGATTGGAATAAGGACATTGATTTTTCTGACGCGTTTCATGCCTCCTGCGTCTGGTATTTCCGCGAGGTGATTGATGAAATCGGAAAGGATATGATGCAGGATGAGTTAAACAAGCTTCAATATGGAAACTGCGATATTTCTGACTGGAATGGAGAATTAAATACCAATAATCACAATCCGGCTTTAACGGGCTTCTGGATTGAATCATCCTTGCTGATTTCGCCAAAGGAACAGGTAGAGGTTATCGAGCGTATTTTTGGTGACAATACGAATTATTCCGAAGAAACACGAAATCAATTAAAACAGGTTATGCTGCTGTCAGAGCCAAACGAGTCAGATATTTTAATTTATGGAAAAACAGGAATGGGTAAGAGCTATGGCATTGTCGTTGACTCATGGTTTACTGGCTTTGCCGATATCCCTGAGAAGAGAATTTACTTTTGTGTATATTTAGGTGAAACAGAAAATAAAGATGTGTCCAGCGCTAAGGCGAGGGAAATTGCGGTAGAAATAGTTTCCGCTTATTTGAATGAATCGCCAATATTATGATATGGAAATGATAAGATAAAGACTTGGATTGTGGGGAGCAGGGAAATGGAATTGGGGTTAAAACGAGGTGCGGTAGCGCTGGAGCCGCATAATGACGAATGGGAAAAGAACGCGAAAGAAACCATTTATGTTCTGAAAACTATTTTAGGTTCTGATGCTGTTGATATACAGCATGTAGGCAGTACTGCAATTAAGGAAATTTTGGCGAAGCCGATCATTGACATTGCTGTTGCCGTAAAAGATTTTGAGGATGTATTACGACATGAAGAAGTGTTGAAAGATGCGGGAATTATTTTCGGGGGAGAGGATGTTGCAGGGGAGTTGTTGTTTGTTATGGGTGATTTTGAAAAAGATACCCGAACCCATCACATTCATGTGGTGAAATGGGATGAGCAGCAATGGAGAAATTATCTGAACTTTAGAGATTATTTGAATGCGGATCCTCTGGCTGCCGGAAAATACTCGAAGCTCAAGGAAAAGCTGGCTGCGGTTTATCCTGATAATCGTAAGGCTTATACCGAAGGCAAGCAGCAACTGATCGATGAGATATTGGCGCAGGCAGCTAAGTGGCGGGAAGAGGGACAAACAAATTCGCATTTGGAGGGGCAGAGATGAGATATGAAGAACGTAATACATATTTTTGGGGCGTCGGGTTCAGGAACAACGACATTAGGAAAAAGAATTGCGGATGAGCTGGGCTTTAAGCATATGGATACAGATGATTATTTCTGGATGCCTACAAATCCGCCCTATACGACAAAACGGCCGCCGGAAGAGCGTATAGAAATGATGCTGGCGGATATAAAGAACGCCCCAAATGTGGTTATTTCGGGATCGCTTACGGACTGGGGAGATAGTTTAATACAATATTTCACATTAGCTATCCGGGTAAATACGGATACCGGGGTAAGAATAGAACGATTAAAGAACCGGGAAAGAAAGCAGTTTGGAAACAGGATTGATAAAGGCGGAGATATGTATGAAACGCACATGGCATTTATCGAGTGGGCGAAGGGATATGATACTGGGGATGTATCGATGAGAAGTAAAGCAAAACACGATGAATGGCAGAAATTGCTGCAATGTGATTTGTTGGTTATCGACGGAAACGATATTTTAAATTTGGATATGGAAATGATAAAGCAAAGGATTGAATAAGGCAGATCGGTATATATAGGGAGGTGGCGAGAATGAGATTGTGATGCGGAAAAAGCCGTAGGAAATGTGGTTTTAGGAGGAGTTACTAAAAGAGGGAGGGGAAAGTGCAATGGATAGGAATGTTAATATCATAACAGATTTGGATGGCAGAAAAATCGTACTTATTAATGATATTAGATTTCGCTCCCGTAGGGGAATTGATTGGAAGAAAGTTGAAGAATTTTTGAAGGAATACATTGGAGAGTATTTTGAAATTGTAGAAACATCTGAAAAGATATATATCGGTTCGGATTTTCCGGACGAATTTAGTCATTCTAATGATACAAAGGGGTTGAAAGGCGCAAATATGAAAGCCAAAGCAAACATTACTCCCGCAATAGGTGAATTAGTTAATATTGCACAAGATAAGGTTGAATATCCTGATTATGATAAGAAGCATGGGACGAAAGCAAAATATGGATGGTATAGATATAACACCCGCTTTGGAATACCTGTTTATGATGAGTATGGAAATTTAGAACGATATAACATTTTTTCAACAAGAATGATTGTACGATGTGATGAAGATGGAAAACTATATTTATATGATCTTGTAAGAACAAAAAAAGAAACGAGCGAACCGCATAAGCAATAGCTGTACGGTGGTAAACTTCGTTCCTTCTTTAAGTTAAGGATAATGATTGAAACGAATTTTGTCAAGGAAAAATTGATGAAACTTAAATAAATTGTTAGATTTGTACCAGAACGTATGCGGGCAGATTGAAAATTCAACAATGCGATATTATACGACATAGGAGAAAAACGGTTTGATAAATCATGATTGGAGGAGTTATAGATTATGGAGCAAACGAAATATGCAGTATTAATTTACCCGGATTTTTCTTTACAGGAAATAACCTGTATAACATCATGCCTTACGGTATGGTTCGGAGAAAAAATTGATATTATTGCAAGCGAAAAGAAAGCATATACAAGTGAGGACGGTTTTTCGGTCATCCCGAACAAAACCGTAGATGAAGCAGAACCTTCCGATTACGTGTGTCTGATACTTCCGGGAACAGTGAATCCGCTGCCAGCATTGTACGATCATAAAGTAATTGATTTTCTGCAAAAGGGAAAGGGCACGAATACAGTATATGCCGCCATTTCATCTGCGCCGTTGTTGCTTTTAAAAGCAGGATTGCTGGACGGTAAAGATTTTACGGCAGGATTTTTTATGCAAATGGCAGATACATTTCCGTTTATCGATAAAAAGCATTTTGTTCATAAAACGGTAGTGGAAGACGGGAATGTGATTACAGGCATTGGGATGTTTTTCAGGGAATTTGCCCAAAAGGTCTTAGTTAGAATGGGATACGACGTGGGGGATAATTTCATGACGGAAGGAAAGTGTGGATATACAGAAGAAGAACTGACTTTCTACTGGACGGAGGAAGAGTATAAAGAATTTCTTGAGGATTTAAAAGGATATACGGATTGAGCATATAGGGAATGTTGTAATCAATTTTTTGGTGATTGATTTTTATGTTGGAATGCTAATTGAAACGTGCGTATCAATTTGAATTATGGAGGGAATTTTATGGTGGATTTTGGTATAAACGAAATGCAGGAAATGCAAAAGAAACTTCAAGATCAGTATAAGGATAAGTGGGAACCAATTTGTCCTGAAACAGGGAAAAATAAAATGCTTTGGATGATTGGTGAAATTGGCGAAGTGATTGACATTGTTAAGAAAAACGGAGATCGCAAGGTCTCTGCGGATAATGAACTAAGAAAAGACCTTATTGAAGAGTTGGCGGATGTTCTTATGTATTATAACGATATATTGTTATGCTGTGGAATATCGGCTGACAAATTGAAGCAAGCGTATACTGAAAAGTTTGAAAAAAATATGAAACGTTGGTGATTTCTAATCATACCTGAATATTTCCATTCATTATCTGTGGCGGGGCAGGATTACATAAGCTTTGATTACGGAAACAGAGAAAATTTTGGCGATTTAAGGCGAGTATGAAGAAATTAAGTGAGGAAGAGGTATTTTAAATTGCAAAAGGGGGAGGTACAGAGAGGTGAAAGATATCAAAGAAGACTGGAATACAATGGCGGCAGCATATGAGGAGTTTGGCACAGCAGAGGATTCCTATAGCTATAATATCGAGTGGAGATGTATTCGCAAATTGCTCCCGGAATTAAAAGGGAAGTCTGTACTTGACATAGGGTGCGGCACAGGTATTTTCACGTTTCTGTTGGAGGTATTTGAACCGGAACGGCTGGTAGGCATTGATTTGTCGGAGGAAATGCTTGCAATCGCAAAGAAAAAGGCTGATTCGCAGAGATCAAAGGCAGAATTTATTTGCGGGGATGCCGCTGACATTAGGGAGAAAATAGATGTGCAGTTCGACTTTATTTTTTCCTCGACGACAACGCATTATATTAAGAATCTGAAAGCAATGTTCGCGGGAATCGCGGATTGTTTAAAAGAGGATGGCAGGTGTATTTTGTCGGTGATACATCCGGTGTATTCCGCCATGTATCCGGTGGAGCATGACGGTACTTTCCCGGAAGATGACGAGTGGCAGGTGCGGTATTTAGACCGGAGCATTCGTGCATATATACAGCCTTGGATTGAGTACAATGACGCTTGTGAGAATCATTTGAGCGTCAGCTATCATCATCTGTTTGGCGATTATGTCAATGCGGCAGTGAGCGCGGGCTTAAAAATCTGTGGGGTTCATGAGCCGATGCCGCCGGAGAACTGGAAAACAGAATTCCCGGGCAGATATGAGAGCTTTGTGGAAACGCCCACATATCTGATTATGGAATTATCAAAGTAAAAGGGGAAAACATGAGTAACAAATATGTGAATGTGTTGGAACGGCAGCTTGCATAGCGGCTGGCAAATGGACGGTAAACAACAGAGAGGAGGTTTCTATGCAATTAATTTGGAGAGAACCAGGATTTGATTATAGTTTGAAAAGTATTATGCAGTTTCAGACAGAGGAAGCAGGTGAGTACTGGATGGAACCGTTGTATTACTTTTTCCCGGAGATAAAAAGGGAGGTTGCACAGGCTCTTTCGTGTGAAGCTAGGGCACATTATATTGGGGAGAAGCTGCAGACTTTTTATGCGCAGGAGAAAGGAATGCTGGAAGAAAAGGTAGAGGCTTACCAAAAGCATTGGGAGAACTGTAAAGAACCTGTTGTAGAAGCATTCTGCGAAGCATTTGAAATGGACTGCCGGACACGCTTTGAGAATATCACCGGAAACATTACGCTAGATCCGATCGCCCCAAGATATTTAGAGGAGCGTGCATTTGATGTGTTTTATCTGAACAGTGAGCGCGGCGCGCTCGGGCTGGCGCTGCATGAGATGATACACTTCGTGTGGTTTGACGTTTGGAAACGCCATTTTGGGGATGATGATGTGGAATATGAGATACCGCATCTTCCTTGGATTTTAAGTGAAATGACGGTGGAGCCCATTATGCGCGATCCGCGGCTCGCATCGGTAAATCCCTATTTCGAGCGGGATTATGAAAAGAAGGAAAACGGATGTGTATACGGTTGTTTTTATGATATGAAGGTTGACGGAGAGCCGATTCTGGAGACGCTGTACCGCAAATATCGGCAGGAATCGATTACGGATTACATGGAGTGGGCGTATGCGTATTGCCGGACTTATGAGAAAGAAATCCGCGGTCAGATGCGTGAAGTGTTAGGGGAATAGATGAGGAGGGAAAGTGTAAGGGGAGGCGAAAGCGATGAACGAAAAAATCTACGAATTTGATGCGGAAATTAAAAAAGTGCCGGACATAGACGGCGCTTACATTGAATTTCCTTATGATGTGAGAGCGGAATTTGGCAGAGGGAGAGTGAAGGTACATGCCGAGTTTGACGGAGCGCCTTATGACGGAAGCCTTGTGCGCATGAAAACGCCGGGGCATATCATCGGACTGCGCAAGGATATCCGTCAGAAGATTGGGAAACAGCCGGGTGACATGGTGCATGTTGTGTTGTGGGAGAGGGAGTGAAACTATGGATTATAAGATTTTAAATATGGAAACGTATTACCGGAAGGGCGTCTACCGTCATTTCACTGAGGACTGCAAGTGCTCGACGTCAATGACGGCACGGGTTGACGTGACGGAGCTGGCGGCGTATTCCAGGCGGACAGGGACAAAGTTTTATGTAAACTTCTTGTATTTGCTGGCGAAAGTGCTAAATTCCAGAGAGGACTACCGGATGCAGTATCTTTGGGAAAAAGATGAACTTGTGATCTTTGACAAAATCAATCCGGTGCACTATGTATTTCATGAGGACACGGAGACTTGTACGGTGGTCTACATCGAATATTTTCCGGCATATGACAGATTTTATGAGAATTGTATGGCGGACATTGCACGGGCAAAGCAGACGAGAGAGTATGGACTTGACACGGAAAATCACAGAAATTATTTTGACGCATCCTATATTTCGTGGCTGTCCTATGACGCCTTGCACATAGAACTGCCGGACGGCCATCTTCATTTTACACCGATCATAAATTGGGGCAGATATGAGGAGGAGAACGGACGCTTTCGGATGCCGCTTACCGTGCGGCTGAATCATGCCGTGGCGGACGGGTATCTGGTCGCAAAGGTATTTCGGCTGCTGGAAGAGGAGATAGCAAAGATCGAGGCGGCAGGAGATATGCTGCATAACGGAAAATAAAAAGCATGTAAAAAAACAGATGGAATAGAATAAGGCGGCTAGATATGAAAGCAGGAGAATGAGGATGGATATGGAGAGAACAATACTGGAACAATTAAGACGGCGTCTGCCGCAATATGAGCTGTGCCAGGGCAGCAGGGAGCACCTTAGGGATATTTACCGCCTGATCACAGGAAATGAGGAGTTTCTTAAGAGTACGCAGGCGCATGAGCAGACGATGGAGGAGTGCGAGGAAGCGCTTGTGGCGCGTCCGCCGCAGGTAACAGCAGAGAACAAGCATTTTCTGGTCATCTATGAAAATGGAGAATGTGTGGCGCTGCTGGATTATCTGGAAGGTTACCCGGAGAAGGAGACTGCATATATCGGACTTTTCATCGTGGATGCATCAAAGCATGGAAACGGAATCGGGCGCAAAATCAACGACGCATTTATGCGGTCGGCGCAGTGCTGCGGGTATCGGAATATAAAATTGGGATGTCACCGGAGAAATGAGTCCGGGTATTGGTTCTGGCGGAAAAACCGTTATATAGCAGAGTCTGTGACAAGCATGGAAAATGACGGTCAGGCATGGGAAATCCTGCGGATGGGATGTGACATTTCCGATCCGCATATGTTTGAACCGGGAGAAGTGCGCGGAACTATTTACCGTCTGGAGGAGGAGAAAGACTATCGGGCGGCAGAGTCTATGACAAGGCGTGCTTTCTGGAATAAGCATCATTTGGGGTGTGATGAACATTACCTTGTGCACTGTCTGCGGTCTGACGACGCATTTGTGCCGGAGATTTCCCTTATTGCAGAGGTAGACGACAGAATCGTCGGAGGAATCTGGTATTCGAAATCACAGGTAAAAACCGGGACAGGGACATATCCGGTTCTGACCTTCGGGCCGCTCTGCGTTGCGCCGGAATATCAGGGAACGGGCGTCGGTGGGCAGCTTTTGGAGAAGTCCATGCGTCTTGCAAGGGAAGCCGGATATCCCGGAATCATTATTTTCGGGGAACCGGGTTATTATCCGAAGCATGGGTTTGTCACCTGTGACAACTTCGGCATCACAACGGCGGACGGCAAGAATTTTGATGCATTTATGGGAATTGAACTGCAGGACGGAGCATTTGAGCAGATGCGCGGCGGCAGATTTTTTGAAGCGGAGGTATTCGAGCATCTTTCAGAGGAGAAGGTTCTGGTGTTTGACAAAGAATTTCCGCATATGGAGCGGCTGCGAGTGCCGGGACAGTGGGATTAAACATATTAGCAAGAGGGCAAGAGATGATGCTTATGCGTTAGAAATTCGTCAATATCACTAATTGAAAATAGAACATTAGTTCGATATAATGACTACATGGAGTAATCGTGTACAAGCTCCGGGAAACCGGAGACGGTGGGTAGCCTCCCTACCTTTCAAGACGGCAGTCGCCGTCGTGCCATTCGGCATTGATTCCATTCTGGAAAATTTGGAAGAAGGGAGGTGGCGCAAATGACTACATATGAGGCGATATCCTTAATGATAACCTTTGGTATGTTGATTGTGGCGTTGCTTTCTTACGTTGATAAGAATAAGCGAAAATAAAAATGCCTACCCTTGTACTTTGCCGGTGCTAGGTAGGCATTTGCCATACTTGGGAGGCTGACCCACCATGTGGGCGATTGCTCCTTTTTCTTGATTTTAACATGGTTATTATTAGTTGTAAAGTTTTTTGCCAGATTATTATGAAGGAAAACATAAAGATTAGGAATACATAGAATGGGCACCAGCACCACAGGAGGAATAACATGAGATTTGAGGAAAAGAAAATAACATGCAAAGACGGCAGGACTTGTATTCTGCGCAATGCAGAGATCACAGACGCGAAGGCGCTGATGCGTTATTTGAAGCAGACCGCAGGAGAGACGCCATATCTTATGCGCGAGCCGGAGGAGATTGTGATCACGCCAGAGCAGGAGGAGAAATTTCTTAGAAGTAAGCTGGAAGACCCGCGGGAACTAATGCTGATCGGAACGATCGACGGGGAGCAGGTCGGCAACTGCTCGCTCATGTCGATGGGGGATTACAGGCGCTACGCGCACCGCTGTACGGTTGCAATCGCATTGTATCAGAAATACTGCGGTCTTGGAATCGGAAGGGCAATGCTTAAGGAGGTACTTCGCGTTGCGAAGGAGATTGGTTACGAGCAGGCAGAGCTTGAGGTCGTAAGCGGGAATGAGACGGCAATCCGGCTGTATGAGAGCCTTGGGTTTGAAATCTACGGAACGCTTCCCAATAGTGTGAAATACAAGGACGGCACTTATGCTGCCGGCCACTTTATGGTAAAAAGGCTGTGATTGGATGGAGGTTACTATGACTAATCAGGAAGTCTATCAGATTGCACTGCAACAGTCGTCGTATGACTGTAGCTGCGCGCCGGAGGATTTCTTACAGGAAAAGAATGTCATCGTGGAGTCGAAGGAGGACGCGCGGGCGAGAAAGTATTTAACGTTGCCTTTTGATTGTCAGCTTGTGTCTTACGGCGGCAATATTGTAGCGTCTGTGCGCGGCGATATGACGGAAATGGTGCGCGCGTATATAGATCGATATCCCACGGAGCGCTGCTTTGAGACGCCGAATCTACATATCTTAAATGACGGATTGCAGAAGCAGGGTTTGCGCGTCTGCTTTATGGCGGAATACTTTCTGCCGGATTTGGACAGGCTTCGTGCGACCCCCTGCGCTTATGAGACAAGAATACTGGCACAGCCGGATTTTGCAGATCTGTATATTGATACATGGGGAAATGCGCTCTGTGAGAAACGTAAGGAGCTTGATGTGCTCGGAGTCGGAGCTTACGATGGCGATAAGCTGATTGGATTGGCGGCTTGTTCTGCAGACTGCGATACGATGTGGCAGATCGGAATTGACGTGCGTACAGAGTACAGACGGAAAGGAATCGCGTCGGCTCTGACAAGTCGGCTTGCAATGGAAATACTCTCGCGCGGCAAAGTACCGTTTTACTGTGCAGCGTGGTCGAACATCAAGTCGGTGCGGAATGCAATAAAAAGCGGATTCCGCCCGGCGTGGGTGGAGCTGACCGCCAAAAGCGCCGCGTTTGTGGAAGATATGAATGTGGGGAAGTAAGACGGCATGGAAGTGATATTGTATGAATTGAAAGTGTTGTATTGAGGTGGAAACTGTGTAGAAGCAGAGTTCATAAAAACAGGAAATTTTGGAAATAGGAAATTTCAGAAACAGGAAATTTTGAAAGGAGGAATGTTTTATGAGAGAGAACAGATTAGGAAATGTGACAGTAACAATAGAAGGGATTGTGAATCAAGAGAGGACGTTGGAGGTTCATGGAGAGAGAAGAAAAGAAAGAGACGATGGCGCTGATTACGGCGGTACACAGAGAACGATATGAGATTATGATACAGGATGAGATGCAGGAAAATACATATGCGCGGCTGAAAAACAGCATTTTTTATCAGGATAAAGCACAGATGCCGTTTCCGACGGTAGGAGATTATGTGAAGATTGTGCCGAATGAGACGGGGGATGCGTTGATTGCAGGCACGCTGCCGCGCGAAACGGTATTCTATCGGGAGAATCCGACACTCGGTATGGAGAAGCAGGCAGTTGCGGCAAATTTTGATTATGTGTTTATTACGATGTCAATGAACCATGATTTTAACCAGAACCGATTGGACCGTTACCTCACTGTCGCGTGGGAGAGCGGCGCAATGCCGGTGATTGTTCTGACAAAAGCAGATTTGTGTGACGAGACTGAATACTATGTAAGTCTTGCCCGGACACAGGCGCCGGGTGTGGATGTCTGCACAGTCAGCTCCGTGACAGGTGAGGGCATGGATGGCGTGCAAAAGTACCTCACACCAGGAAAAGTAGTGGTGATTCTCGGTTCTTCCGGCGTGGGGAAGTCCACGTTTGTAAACGCCCTGTGCGGGGAAAATATCATGGACACCGGAGAGATTCGGGAGGACGACTCTAAGGGGCGTCATACGACGACGTACCGTCAGATGATTTTTCTTCCGGGCGGTGCACGTATCATTGATACGCCTGGAATGCGCGTACTCGGCGTGACGGAGGCAGAAGAGGGAACAGATATTGCTTTTTCGGATATTGAGTCTTTGGCAGAGCAATGCCGTTTCCGCAACTGTACACATCAAAACGAAGCGGGATGCGCCATTCAGAATGCAATAATGAATGGCACGCTCTCTGCGAAGCGTTTTGAAAATTACCGCAAGATCATGGCAGAGGCAGCACATGCGAAGCGGCGAGAGGAAATTGCTAAGAGGAAACAGCTTCGGAGCGTGCAGAGGAAGAAGAAACCCGTGCGGCAGAAAAGGTTCGATTATTAACAGTGGAATAATCGAAGACAGGAGATAACAGATGAAGATACGCTGTGTGTATGAACACAATGGAAATGACACCCTGCTTTATTCCGATAATTACATCGGTGCGTTTACAAGGGGCGAAACAAAGGAGACAGCGCTTGAGAAAATGGAGCGGGAGGTGCAGTCTTATCTGAGATGGTGTGGCAGGTCGTGCCAGGGTGAGGCTGAGACAGACGGTGCGCAGGAAGCGGCACATATAGAAATCGTGCAGGAAAAGGAATCCACGTTGCAGATTTGTGATGCGGATTCGGATGTGCTTTTCAATACGGAGCGAGAGCCGCTTACACAGGCAGAGTATGAGGAATTAAAGGGGCTTGCACTAAAGTCAGCAGAAGATTTCTTAAGATTATACGAAGCGATTCCCAATAAAAGAAAGAGTGTGCTTCCGGTTCGCAAGACATTTTACGGACAAATTCCGCGGACAGCGGAGGAGATGTACGAGCATACCAAAAATGTGAATAATTACTATTGGAGTGAAATTGGTGTTACGGCGGACAATGAGGGCACGATTCTTGTGTGCCGGAGGAGAGGCTTTGAGACGCTTGAACAGATGGAAGGATTTTTGCAAAATGGAGTGTTCGACGGCAGCTATGACGAGCAGTGGTCGCTTCGCAAGGTGCTGCGGCGGTTCATCTGGCACGACAGAATCCATGCGAAGGCGATGTACCGCATGGCATTAAAGACATTTCCGGAGGCGGAGATTCCCGATATTTTTGCATTTGGCGACGGGAATATGTAATGGTGTGCCATGGAGAATTGCGAAAGCTGTAAATTGATGAAGGGAGACAATATGGACATTACATTTAAGACAGAAGAGGGCAGATTTAATTACAGGGTCTGCGGAATCATGATCTGCGACGGAAAGCTCCTTGCAATGAAGGACGAGAACTCCGTTTATTATTATCTTCCGGGCGGCAGGGTCATGCTTCACGAGACGGCAGAGAACGCGATAAAGCGCGAACTGCGCGAAGAGATGGGCGTGGAACCGGATATTATAAGACCTCTCTGGCTGGCTGAGAACTTCTTTACAGAGGATGTAAAACAGGAAAAATATCATGAATTATGCCTGTACTTTCTGATGGATATTTCCGGGATAGAGTTACTGACCCGCGGGGAGAGCTTTGAGCGCACGGAAGGAAAGCACCACCATATATTTGAGTGGATTCCGTTTGAACGGCTGCGCGGGGAATATCTGTATCCGCTTTTTATCAAGGAACGGATTTACTCTTTGCCGGAGCGCCTGGAGCTGCTTACGGTGTATGAATAGTAGTACGTGCATGGACGCAGGATTTTGGAATATGGAAGCCACACCGAAAGAATTCAAAAAAAAGCTAGTATTTTCCGATTTGTTATGTTATAATCCTAAAATGACTGTAATAGTCGCAGTACGCCCTTTGAAGAGAAATGTACATGATATTTCATATATATATTAAGGAGGAAGATAGTTACGATGAGTGTACAGGTAGAAAATTTAGAAAAGAATATGGTGAAGCTTACCATTGAGGTTGCTGCTGAGGAGGTCGAGAAAGCAATCCAGTCTGCGTATCTCAAAGAGAAAGGTAAGATCAGCCTTCCGGGTTTCCGCAAGGGTAAGGTTCCGAGAAAGATGATCGAGAAGATGTACGGTGAGGCCGTTTTTTACGAGGACGCAGCGAACACATTGATTCAGGAGAACTATCCGGGCGCAGTAGAGGAGAGCGGCGTTGATATCGTTTCCAGACCGACCATCGACGTGGTTCAGATCGAGTCCGGCAAGCCATTTATTTTTACCGCGGAGGTAGCGGTAAGACCGGAAGTTAAGCTTGGCAAGTACCTGGGCGTTCAGGTGACAAAGGTTGATACTGCTGTATCCGACGAGGAAGTAGAAGAAGCGCTTGAGAAGGAGAGAAACAACAATGCGAGAACGATCAGCGTAACGGACAGACCGGTGGCAAACGGTGATACCGCAGTGATCGATTTCGAGGGATTCGTAGACGGCGTTGCATTTGAGGGCGGCAAGGGAGAGAACCATTCTCTTGAGATCGGCTCCCATTCCTTCATTGATACCTTCGAGGATCAGCTGGTAGGAAAGAATGTCGGCGACGACGTGGAAGTAAACGTTACATTCCCGGAGCAGTATCAGGCGGCTGAATTAGCTGGTAAGCCGGCAATGTTCAAGGTTAAGATTCATGAGATCAAGTGCAAGGAGCTTCCGGAGTTAAACGACGAGTTCGCACAGGATGTGTCCGAGTTCGATACGCTTGCTGAGTACAAGGAAGATGTGAAGAAGCGTCTCACAGAGCAGAAGGAGAATGAGGCAAAGCGCACCAAGGAGGATGAGGCAATCCAGAAGATTATCGACAAGTCCACCATGGAGCTGCCGGAGGCTATGATTGAGACACAGTGCGAGAACATGGTAAATGAATTTGCACAGAGACTTGCACAGAGCGGACTTTCCATGGAGCAGTACATGCAGTTTTCAGGTCTGACGCTTGATAAGTTAAAGGAGCAGGTTCGCCCGGAGGCTGAGACACGCATTAAGAGCAGCCTTGTATTAGAGCAGATTGCCAAGGAAGAGAATATTGAAGTGACCGACGCCGAGGTTGATGCTGAGGTTGAGAAGATGGCGGCACAGTACGGCATGGAAGCGGATAAGCTCAAGGAGTACATGGGCGATTCCGAGAAGGAGTCCATGAAGAGAGATCTTGCAGTGACCAAGGCTGTAGAGCTGATCATGGAGAATGTCAAGGAGAGAGCAAAAGCGAAATCCAAGAAAGAAAAAGAAGCAGAAGACAAAGAGGGAACAGAGGAGTAATTCCCCTGTCGGTTCTTATTGCAAACAGGCAGACTGGCTCTATTGGGCCGGTCTGTTTAAGCTTATAAGTATATATTAAAAAAGTATAAAGAAATCGGGCAAAGAACGCTGTGTTTTTGGGCAGCGGCGGAAATGGAGGATAAGAATATGAGTTTAGTACCTTATGTCGTAGAACAGACCAGCAGGGGAGAGCGCAACTATGATATATATTCCCGCTTGTTAAAGGATCGTATCATCTTCCTTGGCGAAGAGGTGAATGAGACGACGGCGAGCCTTACTGTGGCGCAGCTCTTGTTTTTGGAGTCGGAAGATCCGAATAAGGATATCCAGTTGTACGTCAATTCTCCGGGCGGTATGGTGACGGCAGGTATGGCGATTTATGATACCATGCAGTACATCAAGTGCGACGTTTCCACAATCTGTATCGGACTTGCCGCAAGTATGGGCGCGTTCCTTCTGGCAGGCGGAACAAAAGGCAAGCGTTACGCGCTGCCGAATGCCGAGGTCATGATTCATCAGCCGTCCGGCGGGGCAAAGGGTCAGGCGACGGAGATTCAGATCGCTGCGGAGAATATCTTAAAGACCAAGAAGAAATTGAATGAGATTCTTGCGGCTAACACGGGGAAGCCGTATGAGGTGATTGCCGCCGACACCGAGAGAGACTACTATATGTCCGCGGAGGAGGCAAAGGCATACGGACTGATCGATGATGTGATTGTCCGCAAAGAGACAAAGAAAGAGGATAAATAAGAATGGCAGGAAGAATTGACGATAAATTTCGCTGCTCTTTTTGCGGCAAACCGCAGGAACAGGTACGCAAGCTGATCGCCGGACCGAACGGCGCGTATATCTGTGACGAGTGCGTGGATATTTGTGCGGAAATCATCGAAGAGGAGCTTGAGAATGACGAAGAAGCAGGCGGATTCGATGAGGTAGAGCAGATCAATCTTTTAAAACCGGAAGAATTGAAAGCATTTCTGGATGAATATGTAATCGGGCAGGATCAGGCGAAGAAGGTGCTGTCGGTCGCTGTCTACAATCATTATAAGAGAATTATGGCAGGCGACGATCTCGGCGTGGAACTGCAGAAGAGCAATATCCTGATGCTGGGGCCGACCGGTTCCGGTAAGACGCTGCTTGCGCAGACACTTGCGCGTGTGCTCAACGTTCCGTTCGCGATTGCGGATGCGACGACGCTCACGGAAGCGGGATATGTCGGTGAGGATGTAGAGAATATCCTTTTGAAGATTATACAGGCGGCAGATTACAACATCGAGCGCGCACAGCACGGTATTATTTACATTGACGAGATCGACAAAATTTCCAAGAAATCCGAGAATGTTTCCATCACGAGAGACGTGTCGGGAGAGGGCGTGCAGCAGGCGTTGCTTAAGATTCTGGAGGGGACGGTTGCGTCCGTACCGCCGCAGGGCGGTAGAAAGCATCCGCAGCAGGAGCTGATTCAGATTGATACGACGAATATTTTATTCATCTGCGGCGGTGCGTTCGATGGTCTTGAGAAGATTATCGAGACGCGTATGGATCAGAAGGCGATCGGTTTTAATGCGGACATCAAGTCCAGAAGCGAATACAATATCGGCGACGTGTTAAAGCATGCGCTGCCGCAGGATTTTGTGAAGTTTGGCTTGATTCCGGAGTTCATCGGGCGTGTTCCGGTGACGGTTTCTCTGGATATGTTGGATCGGGACGCGCTGATTCGCATTTTGAATGAGCCGAAGAATGCGCTTACCAGACAGTATGAGAAGCTGTTTGAGTTAGATGGCGTGACGCTGGGGTTTGATGCGGATGCACTTACGGCAATCGCAGACAAGGCGTTGGAGCGTAAGACGGGAGCGAGAGGACTCCGCGCGATCATGGAAGCGGTAACGCTCGATCTGATGTACCATATTCCGTCGGACGAGAGTATTACGAACTGCCGTATCACGAAGGAATTAGTAGAGGAGAAGCTTGCAATCGAAGAACAGCAGTTGAAAACGATTGAAGAGAAATAGAGGACCAAATTGGATACAATGATCTTAAAAATGCCCACTGTGGCGCTTCGCGGTATGGTAATCCTGCCGGGGATGATCGCACACTTTGATTTAAGCCGTGATAAATCGATCAGGGCAATTGAGCAGTGCATGATGGATTCTCAGAGGATATTTCTGGTGACGCAGCGTGACGTGGAGCAGGAAGAGCCGGGTACAGACGACCTTTACAAAATCGGCGTGATCGCCGAGGTGAAGCAGGTCATTAAACTACAAAACAATATAATTCGTATTCTGGTAGAGGGGATAGAGCGTGCAGAGCTGTCCTCTTTTGTTCAGACAGAAGGGTATCTGATCGCTGAGATCATTCGTTTTGACGAGGAAGTGGACGCTGGAATCGGCGAAGAGGCGAAGGCGGCGATGGTTCGGAGCATCCAGGAGACTTACAGCAGATATCAGGCGGTGAATCCGAGAGCCGGGAAGGAACTTTTGCGCCAGATCAGTACGATCACGGATCTGGAAAAGCTGATGGATCAGATTGCGAATAATCTTCCGGTGGCTTACGGCGAGAAGCAGAAGATTCTTGAGGCTATTTCTTCTGTGGAGCGTTATGAAGTGCTGATGGCGATGCTTTTGCGGGAAATCGAGATCACGGCGATTAAGAATGAGTTTCAGACGAAGGTCAAGGAACGTGTCGATAAGAACCAGAAAGAATATATCCTGCGGGAGCAGATGAAACTGATTCGCGAGGAGCTTGGAGAGGATAATTCCGAGTCGGATGCGGACGGATATCTGAAAGCAGTGGAGAAGCTGAAAGCCGACAAGGAAATCAAAGACCGTATCAAAAAGGAAATCGACCGTTTTAAGAGCATCAGTGTCAATTCTTCCGAGAGTGCGGTGACAAGAGGCTACATCGAGACGATGCTCGAACTGCCGTGGAACAGGGATTCCAAGGATAATAAGGATCTTAAGAATGCGGAGCGCATTTTAAATGAGGACCATTACGGGTTAGAGAAAGTTAAGGAACGTGTCTTAGAGTTCCTTGCCGTGCGCAATTTAACGAGCAGGGGTGAAAGCCCGATTATCTGTCTGGTCGGACCGCCGGGAACAGGCAAGACGAGTATTGCGCGTTCTGTGGCACGTGCGCTCGATAAGAAATATGTCCGCATCTGTCTTGGCGGTGTTCGTGATGAGGCGGAGATTCGCGGTCATAGAAAGACATACGTAGGCGCAATGCCGGGGCGCATTGTAAACGGACTTCGGAGCGCCGGAGTGAAGAATCCTCTGATGCTTTTGGATGAGATCGATAAAATGAGCAGCGACTACAGAGGAGATACGGCGTCGGCTCTGCTGGAGGTCTTAGACTCCGAACAGAACAGCAAGTTCCGGGATCACTACATTGAAGTACCGATCGATCTTTCTGAGGTATTGTTCATTGCGACAGCCAATTCCGTGCAGGATATTCCGCGTCCGCTCCTGGATCGTATGGAAGTCATCGAGGTCACGAGCTATACCGAGAATGAGAAGTTTCATATTGCCAGAGAGCACTTATTTGAGAAACAGGCAGAGCGCAATGGGCTGAAAAAGGGACAGCTTGTCATCAGCGACGGCGCCATGCAGCATATCATAAACGGTTATACGCGAGAAGCAGGCGTCCGTGGTTTAGAACGTAAGCTCGGCGAAATCGCGAGAAAAGCGGCGCGCGAGATCTACGAGGGCACATCTGACCAGGTGAAGGTCACGAATCAGAATTTGAAGAAATATCTCGGCAAAGAGAAGTACAGCTTCGACAAGAAGAATGACACAGATGAGATTGGCATTGTGCGCGGACTGGCGTGGACAAGCGTCGGCGGCGATACGCTGGAAATTGAGGTCAATATCATGCCGGGCAAGGGTGAGATTCAGTTGACAGGTCAGCTTGGCGACGTTATGAAGGAATCCGCGCAGGCGGGAATCAGCTATATCCGTTCCGTGAGCGCGGAATACCAGATTCCCAAGAAATTTTTCCAGGAGAACGATATCCACATTCATATCCCGGAAGGGGCGGTTCCGAAGGACGGTCCTTCTGCGGGTATCACGATGGCGACGGCGATGCTCTCTGCGATTACGAAGACTCCGGTGCGCGCAGATATTGCGATGACGGGCGAGATTACCTTAAGGGGGCGTGTGCTTCCGATCGGGGGCTTAAAAGAGAAGCTGCTCGCAGCGAAGAACGCGGGCATGAAGACGGTCTGTGTGCCGAAGAAGAATGAGAAGGACGTTGAGGAGATTTCCGACGAGATCAGGAAGGGACTGGAAATCATCTATGTTGAGAAGCTTGACGAAGTGCTGAAGGAAGCGTTTTGTGAGAAGAAGTCAGACGGGAGTAATAGTTCAGTCAGGACTTAGCATTTACTTCTAAGTCCGTGAGAAAACATAGCGGTCGAGATGCATCAAGCCAACCGCGAAGCGGTTTTTGCATGGCTTGATGCCTGTAACAGGAAGACGAAGGCTGAACTGTTACGGACGGGAAAGCATAAGACGGAGAAACAGCTCATAAATTGCAGCCTGTCTGAAAAGAGAGAAAGGAACGGGAATCACACATGGTCATTAAGAATGTGAATCTGGAAACGGTATGCGGAATTACGAGTAAAATACCGGACAATCCGTATAATGAGGTTGCATTTGCGGGGAAGTCAAATGTAGGCAAGTCCTCGCTGATCAATGCGTTGATGAACCGCAAATCGCTGGCCCGTACCTCGGCACAGCCGGGCAAGACGCAGACGATCAATTTTTATAATATCAATGATGTCATGTATCTGGTCGATTTGCCGGGTTACGGTTATGCCAAGGCGTCCGAGGAGGTCAAGGCGAAGTGGGGGAAGATGATTGAGAATTATCTCCACACCTCAAAGAAGTTAAAGGCGGTGTTTCTGCTGATCGACATTCGCCATGCGCCGTCGGCAAATGACAGGATGATGTATGAGTGGATGGTATATCAGGGATTTGCGCCGATTATCATTGCGACGAAGCTGGACAAGATCAAGCGCAGTCAGATTCAGAAGAACCTTAAGATTGTCCGTGAGGGTCTTGGCGTGCAGCCCGGCACGACAATCATTCCGTTCTCGGCGGAGACGAAGCAGGGGAGGGATGAAATATGGGAACTGATTGATTCCCTCGTGCTGCCGCAGGAGGAAGAGCCGATTCTTTAGCGTTTCCATGATAAGTTCGCCATTGCATAGGTTATACTATTCATGATACAATGAGCGCAAGTGAGAAGAACGTGTTTACACGTTCGAAGAGCGGTGAGTGTTGTATAAGCATCGGAGGAAATAGATATGAAAAAGAAAAAAATTGTTATCGCGTTAGGACATGAAGCACTGGGGACGACGCTGCCGGAGCAGAAGGAAGCGACGAAGCGCACGGCGAAAGCGGTGGCGGATTTTATCCGTGAGGACTATCAGGTGGTGATTACGCACAGCAACGGTCCGCAGGTGGGGATGATTCATACGGCGATGAATGAGTTCTGCCGTCTGTATCCGGAATATACGGCGACACCGATGTCTGTCTGCTCTGCGATGAGCCAGGGCTATATCGGCTACGATCTGCAGAATGCGATTCGCGCGGAACTGCTGAACAGAGGTATTTATAAGACAGTCTCTACCGTGCTGACGCAGGTGGTCGTTGATCCGTATGACGAGGCATTTTACAAGCCGAGCAAGGTTATCGGACGTGTCATGACGGAGGAAGAAGCGGAGGCTGAGGAGAAGAAGGGCAATCATGTGAAGAAGGTCGAGAACGGTTATCGTCGTATCGTGGCTGCCCCGAAGCCGATCGATATCGTGGAGATTGACGCGATCCGTGCGCTGACCGATGCGGATCAGATTGTCGTTGCATGTGGCGGAGGCGGAATTCCGGTGCTTGCACAGGATAATAATCTCAAAGGCGCCGGCGCGGTCATCGAGAAGGATCTTGCGGCGGGCAAACTGGCGGAGCTTTTGGAGGCAGATATGCTCGTGATCCTGACCAGCGTGGAAAACGTATGTCTGGATTACGGCACGGAGAATGAACGTGCGCTTTCTTCTATAACGGTTGCCGAGGCGAGACGCTATATGGAGCAGGGGCAGTTCGGCGAGGACGATATGCTGCCTAAGATTCAGGCGGCAGTTGATTTTATCGGCGATTCTGCGATCCGTTCGGCTTTGATTACGAAGCTTCACAAGGATGGAAGCCAGTTGACCGGCGGAATGGGTACGATGATTACGAAATAAATAGGAGTGAGAAAGGAAAAGAATGTTTAGAAAGACCAAGATTGTATGTACGTTAGGACCATCCACAGATGATGAAAAGGTGTTGAGAAGCCTGATTGAGGAGGGAATGAACGTAGCGCGTTTTAACTTCTCGCATGGTTCGCACGAAGAGCAGATGGGACGCCTTAAAATGCTGCGAAAGCTGTGTGATGAACTGAAACGTCCGGTGGCGGCGCTGCTTGACACGAAGGGACCGGAAATCCGTCTGATGGAGTTTGCGGATGGGAAGGTGGAGCTTAAGAGCGGGCAGACCTTTACACTGACGACGGAAGAAATCATGGGAGATGCGAAACGGGTTTCCATCACCTACAAGGATCTGCCAAACGATGTGAAGCCGGGGGATACAATCTTGATCGATGACGGTCTTGTCGGCATGGAAGTAAGGAAGATCGAGCCCGCCTCGGGAGCGAAGATGGACGTTAAGGGCAGAGTGCCGATGAATATTGTCTGTACCGTGACAAATGACGGTGTGATTTCCAATAAGAAGGGCGTGAATGTGCCGAACGTGGAATTGACAATGCCGTATATCAGCGAGAAAGATTACAGTGATATTGTGTTCGCGATGGAAAACGACTATGATTTTATTGCGGCGTCATTCGTGCGTTCGGCGGACGACGTGCTCGCGATCCGCAGGATCCTTGAGGAAAAGGGCGGCGAGGGTATTCATATTATCGCGAAGATCGAGAATATGCAGGGCGTGCAGAACATTGACGAAATCATCCGCGTATCGGACGGCATCATGGTGGCCCGCGGCGATATGGGCGTGGAGATTCCGCTCGAGGATGTTCCGGTCATCCAGAAAATGATTATCAAGAAAGTCAGCGGAGCAGGAAAGGTAGTTATCACGGCGACGCAGATGCTCGATTCCATGATGAAGCATCCAAGACCGACCCGTGCCGAGGCGACCGACGTTGCAAATGCGATTTACGACGGAACGAGCGCGACGATGCTCTCCGGCGAAACGGCTGCCGGAATGTATCCGGTCGAGGCGCTCAAGACGATGGTGCGTATCGCCATCCGCACGGAGCAGGATATTAATTATCTGCAGCGGTTTAAGGACCGCAAGACGATGAGCAATCCGGACGTTACGAACGCGATTTCCCATGCGACCTGTATGATGGCGGCGGATCTTAACGCGGCAGCCATTCTTACCGTAAGTAAATCAGGGCGCACAGCGCGCATGATTTCCAAGTACCGCCCGTATTCCCCGATTATCGGTGCATGTCTGACACAGAAGGTGTACCGTCAGCTCGGGCTTTCGTGGGGCGTTGCGCCGCTTCTTTTGGAGGAAAAGAGCGAGGCGGAAGAACTCTTTGATTACGCAGTAGATACCGCAGAGAATGCGGGCATGATCAGTAAAGGCGACGTGGTCGTGCTGACCGCGGGCGTACCGCTTGGCGTATCGGGTACGACGAACCTTATCAAGGTGCAGGTTGCCGGACACATTCTCGTGAAGGGCAAGGGCGTTGCGGGCAGGAAGGTATGTGCGAATCTCTGCGTCTGCCACACCGAGGCTGATCTTGCGAATTTCAAGGAAGGAGACATCATCGTTGCGGCGGATACGAACAATCATATGATGGAGCAGATGCGTGCAGCGTCGGGATTGATCGTAGAAGCGGACAGTGAGAATTGTCACGCGGCGATCGCAGGTCCGTGTCTGGACATTCCGGTATTGATCGGGGCGAAGAATGCGCTCGATATCTTAAAATCCAGCGCGTTTGTGGAACTTGACTGTGAGAGCGGCGTTGTAAGCGCAAATTAACGGGGGATTATGAACGAGACGATCAGACAATTATATCGCAGAAAGTCCATGCGTGTTTTCACGGATCAGGAGATTACAGAGAATGAAAAGAACACCATTCTTGAGGCGGCAGTACAGGCGCCGAGTGCGGGAAATCAGCAGTTATATACCATTCTTGATATCACGGATCAGGGATTGAAAGACAGACTGGCGGAATCCTGCGACCATCAGCCTTTTATTGCAGATGCGAAGATGGTTCTCATTTTCTGTGCAGACTGTCAGAAATGGTATGATGCGTTTGAAATCGGAGGCTGTCAGCCAAGAAAGCCCCGGGCGGGCGATTTGCTGCTTGCGGTGTCCGATGCGCTCATCGTGGCTCAGAATGCGGTTGTGGCGGCGGAAAGCCTCGGTATCGGCTCCTGCTATGTCGGAGATATTATGGAAAACTGCGAACTGCACCGCGAGATGCTGCATCTTCCGGCGTATGTGTTTCCTGCGGCAATGCTGGTCTTTGGATATCCGACGGAGCAACAGAGGGAGCGAAGAAAACCGGAGCGCGCTGCAATGAAGCATATCGTGCATGAAAATGGATATCGTCGGATGGATGGGGCACAGCTTCGGGAAACGGTCTTTCGTTCAGAAGAGGCAGAACGATATGAAACGTGGCTTAAGGCATTCTGTGACCGGAAATATAATTCTGATTTTTCGAGGGAAATGTCGCGTTCGGTAGAACAGTATCTGCGGGCATTTGCGCCCGATGAGAAATAGGATAAGTGTGAAACGTCATGAATAAGACGTGAAATAGGATAAGAGAAGGGAAAATGAAAAGCCGATATACGGACTTTCCATTTTCCCTTTTTATGTTTTCTGCCGGGTTACAGGTATGTGTGGTATCTGTCATATGAAGAATGGTTTTCAATACACATAATTCTTATTGCGACAATTTCTCTGTACACCCTGTATGAGATGATATTTCGGCACGCACAGCTATTGGCGGTCGATCACGATATGGCGCGGCTGTCCGGTAATCATAATCGGAGTAAGTTCTGCTTGAATCAGCGGGCGGATATAATTTACCAGCTTGTCGCTGACATAGGTGCCGTCGTTTGTGATCCACTCCAACGGAACCTTCTTCTCGATATTTGCTACCTTATGTACATCGTAGAGGTCGGTAGTGCAGATATACGGGTCGTTTGAGACACGGTTTAGGATCACGACCTTTCCGGTGTCGCCCTCGAAAGCCGCCTTTACCGCAGAACCGCCGACCTGATATGCTTCAGTGATATCGACGCGGGAGGTTAAGTGCCCCGCGCAGCGCTGCAGGGTGGAAAGCTCGATGGAACGCGATTTGCAGCCGAATTTCTCACTGACTAAGGAGGAGAGATAGCGCGCCGTACCGCTCAACTGCTTGTGACCGAAGGAATCGACATACTCGGTATGGCTTGTCAGTTCGAAAACGTACTTGCCGTCAGCGGTCTTGATACCCTCGGAGACGGCGACAACAATAGAATTTTTCTTTTTCAAAAGCTCGCCGATCTTCTCGATAAAGGCATCCACGTCGAACGGAAGCTCCGGCAGATACAGAAGGTCTACGCCCTCGCAGTCCTCGCAGCGCGCAAGCGCGGCGGCGCCGGTCAGCCAGCCTGCATTTCGCCCCATAATCTCAATGATAGCGACATTCTTGACGTCGTATACAAGACCGTCGCGGATGATCTCTTTTGTGACGGAAGCAATGTATTTCGCGGCGCTTCCGAAACCCGGAGTGTGGTCGGTTGCGGCGAGGTCGTTGTCGATTGTCTTCGGAACGCCGATGAAACGGATATCGCTGTTAATAATGATCGCATAGTCGGAAAGCTTCTTGATGGTGTCCATGGAGTCGTTTCCGCCGATATAGAAAAATGCCGTGATCTGGTATTCTTCCAGAATAGCAAAAATTTTCTCGTAAAGCTCCTTGTCATCGCAGATATCCGGGAGCTTGTAGCGGCAGGAACCTAAAAATGCGGAAGGAGTCCGCTTTAACAGCTCCAGATCCAGATCGGAACGAATCTTCTCGTCCATATCCACAATGTTTTTCTCGAGAAATCCCTGAATACCGTAGCGCATACCGTATACTTTCTTTGCGCCGAGATCTTTGGCTGTCTTGTACACGCCTGCAAGACTCGAGTTGATGACGGCGGTCGGTCCGCCGGACTGTCCCACAATTACATTACCTACCATAGTTACCTCCTGTGTGATAAAAAATGAAATGAACCTGTTGACTGTGCAATAAACACCAATTTGTTTCAGTGTAGCACACTTTGAAAGCGCTTACAATAATTGATAATATATTGTCAGGAATGATAAATTCTTGTCAGCTATGATAAAAAAATATCAGGGAAACGCCGAAAGCGCCGGCAGAACCGGCACCTTCAGCGTTTTGTAATAAGAAATGAACAGGAAAGGAGGCGCTTACCCCATCACGACTTCGACCTTAAGCTCCCTTTTGCCCTCTGCAAGAGCGACCGGAATCATACCGACGCCAAGACCGTTCACGGCCGTAACGTCTACCGGTGCGCCGTCTACCGTCATGGACGCGATGCCTTTTTCCCTGTGGTTCGGGTTCTTCACCGTGATGCGGTAGGTCACGCCGCGGAAATCACGCTTCGCCGTGAAGCCATCTAAGGAAGAAGGAATACACGGGTCGACAATCAGCCCGTCGTAATCCGGGCGGATGCCGAGGATGAACTGGGAGACGTCGAGGAACGTCCATGCCGCCGTTCCGGTCAGCCAACTGTTCTTCGCCTCACCGAAATTCTTCGCATCCTTTCCGGCGATCATCTGGGAGTATACGTAAGGTTCGGTGCGGTGAACTTCGCTGATATCCTCAATGTAGGCAGGACAAGTTCTGGTATATACCTGCCATGCGCGGTTCCCACGTCCGACAACCGTCTCCGCAATGGAAATCCACGGGTTGTTGTGGCAGAAGATACCTGCATTTTCTTTGTATCCCGGCGGATAGGAGGAAATCTCGCCGAGCTCTACGTGATATCTGCGGTAAGCAGGCTGTAAGAGCACGATGCCGTACCTGGTGTCAAGGTACTTCTCTACGGATTTCATCGCCTTTAAGCAGTTGCCTTCCTTTAAACCGATTTCCGCCATAACGCAGAAGCCCTGCGGCTCGATGAAAATCTTGCCTTCTTCGCACTCGTTCGAACCGATCTTGTTCTTGTAGTGGTCGTACGCGCGCAAGAACCACTCGCCGTCCCAGCCTGCGCCTAGAACTGTCTTTTCCATATCGGCAATCGCTTTCTCGGCGAAAGCAGCTTCCCCGTCAAGACCCCTGTGACGGCAGATGGCTGCGTAATCCTTTCCGTAGCGGACGAACATGCCTGCAATAAAGACGGACTCGGCGTTCGGACCTTCCGACGGACCGAACGTCTGGAAAGACTCGCCCGGCTCAGTCGAGAAACAGTTCAGGTTCAGGCAGTCGTTCCAGTCGGCGCGTCCGATGAGCGGAAGACCGTGCGGTCCGAGATGCTCGACCGTATAGTGGAAGGAGCGTCTTAAGTGTTCCATGAAATCCGTTGCCTTGGAAGGATCGCTGTCGTACGGCGTCATCTCGTCCAGGATCGTGTAATCGCCTGTTTCCTTGATGTAGGCGGCTGTCCCGGCGATCAGCCACAGCGGATCGTCGTTGAAGCCGCTTCCGATATCGGAATTGCCCTTCTTGGTGAGCGGCTGGTACTGATGGTAAGCGCTTCCGTCTTCGAACTGCGTTGCGGCGATATCAAGGATACGCTCTCTTGCGCGGTCAGGAATCAGGTGCACAAAGCCAAGGAGATCCTGACAGGAATCGCGGAAGCCCATGCCGCGTCCGATGCCGGACTCGAAATAGGAAGCGGAACGGCTCATATTGAATGTTACCATACACTGATACTGATGCCATACGTTGACCATACGGTCGAGCTTTTCCTCGGAGGAGGAGACGGTGAAGTGGGAGAGCAGCTCATCCCAGTAAGCCTTTAACTCGGCAAGTGCGGCGTCGGCTTTCGCGGCGGTGTCGTAGCGGGACATCAGAGCTTCTGCCGGAGCGCGGTTGATCACGCCGTCCTCGGCGCGTCCGATCCATTTCTCTTCCAACGGATTCTCTATGTAAGCAAGAACAAAGACATATGTCTTGGACTCGCCCGGAGCAAGCGTTACAGCGAGGTGATGGGAGCCTACCGGAGCCCAGCCGCTTGCCACGGAATTCCTGGAGGCACCTGTTACGACGACCTCAGGTGCAGAGTTCTCACCGTAAGCGCCGAGGAAGGAATCGCGGTCCGTGTCAAAGCCCGCGACCGGGGCGTTGACTGCGTAGAGCGCATAATGATTGCGGCGTTCGCGGTACTCCGTCTTATGGTAGATAGCGGAACCGTGAACCTCAACTTCTCCGGTGGAAAAATTGCGCTGGAAATTTGTCATATCATCCATCGCGTTCCACAGGCAGAACTCTACATAAGAGAATACGGAAAACTCCTTTGCGTCATTACTTGTGTTCGTGAGTGTGAGCTTATTTACTTCGCAGTTGTCATTTACCGGAACAAAAGCGGTAAGCTCTGCGGAAAGACCGTTCTTCGCGCTGCAAAACGTGGTGTAGCCCATACCGTGATGGCATTCGTAGGAATCAAGTTCGGTCTTCGTCGGCATCCAGCCCGGGTTCCAGATGGTATCGCCTTCTTTAATATAGTAGTAATGACCGTTGCTGTCATAAGGCACGTTGTTGTAGCGGTATCTGGTCAGACGCAGCAGCTTGGCGTCCTTGTAGAAGCTGTAGCCGCCTCCGGTGTTGGAAATCAGGGAAAAGAAATCCTTCGATCCGAGGTAGTTGATCCACGGAAGCGGTGTCCGCGGGGATGTGATGACATATTCTTTTTTGGCATCATCGAAATAACCGAATTTCATAAGTAAACCCTCCGTCTTCATATTAATAAGTGTACAGAATCGCCTGCGTGTTCGAGATATCGTAAGTAAAACGTCTTCTGAAGATAAATGAACGAAAACGATTAAGCCGACTTTTTCTAACTAAGAGTATACATTGCAAAAGAAGAAAAATCAATGAAAAATCGCATAAAATCAATGAAAATAGCAGAATTGACAAAAACGTAATTCAAATATGGAAGAAAGCAACAAAGATACGAAAATTGAAAAAGGCAGGCTTGTATAACGAAAACGTATAAGAAACAAGGCGAAAAATGCATATTTCTAATTGCACTTGAAGTGCACAATGTAAAAAATACACAAAAAATGCTAGAAAAAATTGTTGGTTTCGGCGAAATGTCAAAAAAGTATTGTAATCCTGACCTAAAAGGACTATAGTAAAGATGCGAAAACGATTAAGTGATTTTCGAAAAGAGTGGAGGACACATGGTATCATTAAAAACGATTGCTGAAAAATGTGGTGTCTCCACTGCGACGGTAAGCAAGGCACTCAATGACCAGAAGGATGTCAGCGAAGAGACGAAGAACCGGATTAAGAAGACGGCAGAGGCGCTTGGGTATTTCCCCAATGCGGCGGCGAGAGCACTTAAGACAAACCGTTCCTATAATATAGGAGTTCTCTTTGAGGAGGAAGCGGGCAGCGGTCTTACTCACGAATATTTCTCGGGGGTGCTCAATGGACTTAAGGTTCAGGCGGAGAAGCAGGGATATGATATCACGTTTATCAATACCTGTTTCGAGAACCGCAGGATGTCCTATTATGAGCACAGCAGATATCGCAATTTTGAAGGTGTCGCGATCGTCTGCGCGGACTACAGCGATTCGGACGTCATGGAACTGATGAACAGTGATCTGCCGGTCGTGACAATCGACTATGTACATCACAACTGTACAGCGGTAAGCTCAAATAACATTCAGGGCATGGAAGACCTTGTGAAGTATATCTACCAGCAGGGGCACCGAAAAATTGCATATATCCATGGACAGGAAGCATCCAGTGTTACAAAGGACCGGCTCATAAGCTTTTACCGGACGATGGATCAGTTGGGACTTGAGGTTCCGGACGAATATATCCGAACCGCCGCTTATCTGGAGACAAAGGAATCGGAACGGCAGACAAAGGAGCTTTTGCAGTTGGCCGATGTGCCGACCTGCATTATTTATCCGGATGATACCGCGCTGATTGGCGGAAGGAATGCCATCATAGAGATGGGACTTCGGATACCGAGAGATATTTCCGTTGCGGGCTATGACGGAACAAGAATGTCACAGCTTTTACATCCGAAGCTTACGACGATCCGTCAGAATACCGAATTAATCGGATGTGAAGCAGCCAAGCGATTGATTGGCTCGATTGAGAAACCACGAACAACTCTCATTGAGAGAGTCGTTATAGAAGGAAGCTTAGTACCGGGACAGTCTGTAGGACGAATCACTCCCGAGGGAGAGGGAAAGGTTTCTTCAAAAAAGTAAAACGGTGAAAACCGTATATTAAAGGAGGAGGATTTTCTATGAAGAAGAAAATCGTAAGTGCACTTTTATGTGTATCTATGGTAGCAACAATGGTAGCAGGCTGTGGCGGAACAGATGGCACGGCGGCAGATGCAAATGCATCGACAGATGGGGGCGCAGCAGCACCGGCGACCGAAGCGGCAGCGGATGAGGGAGACGCAGGTGCGGCAGATGCAGGCTCAGGTCTTACCTACACAGGTGATCTGAATATCATGCACTATTCAACATCCGAGGAGTCGGAAGGAAACGGCGGTTCGGACGGCTTCCGTACGATGATCGCAGAGTGGAAAGAGGCAAATCCGAATATCAACCTTGTTGAGAATGTACTTGCAAACGATGAGTACAAGACACAGATCGCTACACTGGCAGCGGCAGATGACCTTCCGGATGTATTTTTACTTCAGGGTATGAACACAAAGGCATGGGCAGAGCAGGGTCTGGTACTTGATCTGACAGATATTGTGAACGAATCACCGTATGCGGCTGATTACAAAGAAGAATTTTTTACACCGTTCAAGGATGCAGACGGCAAGATTTACGGTCTTCCGGCCCTGACAGGCGGTACATGTACCGTAGTGATCTATGACAAGCAGATGTGGAAGGATGCAGGCTATGATCAGTTCCCGACTACATGGGATGAGGTTCTTGCAGCGAAGGATTACTTCTCCGGGCAGGGCATCGACACCATCGCTTTCGGTAACGGCGGAAAGTGGCAGGCGAACTCCGACTTCATGTCGACGGTTGGTACAATGTTTACCGGAAAAGACTGGTTCCAGTCCATCATCGACAAGGGTGGCGCAGCATTCACAGATCAGGAATTCGTAGACGCGCTTACCTTTGCACAGGAAGCATTTAACTCCGGTGTATTCAACGCAGATTTTAACGCAGTCACCAACGAGGATGCACGTGAGTACTACATTGCTGGAGATGCGGCGGCATTTATCGGCGGTAACTGGGATGTTTCTTACATCATGGCAACTCTGTTAGAGGGCGATGAGGAGAAGTACAACAATATCGGTTTTGCAACCTTCCCGTCAGTTGACGGCGCAAAAGAGAGCAACATGCAGAACATCGGTATGGGCTATGGTATGGCAATCAACGCTAAGGTAGCGGAAGATCCTGAGAAGCTTGCGGCAGCAATCGATCTGATTTACAAACTGACAGGTCCTGATTTTGCGAACTTCGTAGCTGAGAAGTATGCTCTTGGCGGACTTACCGCAGTTGATGATGTAGATTTAAGCGGATTCGATCAGGTTACACAGGATTTCTACAACTTCTCTTATGTAGACACCACTGCAGTTGAGATTTATGACTCATACGTAAGCAGTGCAGTATGGGATGTATTTAATACAGAGCTTCAGGATATGCTCAACGGTGATACAGATCCGGCAACGGTAGCGGCTGATACGCAGGCGGCATACGAGGAGAACTATTAAATGGCGCCGTACATATGGTTAGCTGAATAGTTTTTGCAAGAATAACGGGGGTCTCGTCCATTTGAGCCGGACGGGATTCCCGTTTTAAATTAGATTTTTGGAGGAGGTTGGTGTTGTATGCTGAAAGCAATTAAGCCTAAGGCGCGGACAATCGCATTATATCTTTGCATTCCTGTAATCTGGTATGTTTTTTCCGTATTCGTGCCTCTTGTAACGGCGGTATTTTACAGCTTTTTTGAGTGGAAGGGTGGTCCGAACAAGACATTTATCGGAATCGAAAATTATATTACATTGCTAAAAGACGGAACCTTCTGGCAGTCATTTGGTCATAATATTTATCTGGTAGTTGCCTGTATCATCGGTCAGGTAGGCATCGCATTTATTTTTGTATTGATTTTAAATTCAAAGCTTGTCAAGTTAAAGGGAATCCATAGAACATTCGGTTTCTTCCCGAGCACGATTTCGGCGGTATGTATTGGTTTTATCGGGATGATGATTTATGACTATAAAAGAGGTATTTTGAATTGGATATTGGAGGCGACCGGAAACGGTGATAAAGTGCAGGTATGGCTGAACAATCCCAAACTGGTCATGTTTCTGGTAGCGATTCCGCTGATCTGGCAGTATATCGGTTATTATATGGTAATTCTGCTGTCCGCAATCGCTTCCGTGGATACGGAGATCTTTGAGAGTGCGGAGATCGACGGTGCGAGCGCGTTCCAGAAAGCGATACATATTACACTGCCTCTTATTAAGAATACATTGCTTGTATGTATTACACTCTGTGTAGCCGGAAACATGAAAGCCTTCGACCACATCTATACGATGACAGAGGGCGGACCTGGTACATCCTCTATGGTTATGGCGATGTATGGCTACAAGATTTCCTTCGCACAGATGAATATGGGATACGGCAGCGCTGTTTCTGTCGGAATCTTTATTGTCAGTCTGATCGTAATCGGAGGCAGCCAGAAGCTTGTGAACTGGTTAATGCGTGATAAGGGGGTAGAGTAGTATGGCAGCGAACGTCAAAAGCGGAAGAACGCCGGCTGAAAAAGCGAAAACAGGCGTACTTGCATTTTTCCTGAATGCGATTATGATTATTTTTTCTGCAACATGTATTTTCCCGCTTGTGTGGATGTTTTATTCTTCTCTGAAAGAAAAACGTGTATTTAATGCAGATATTATGGGACTTCCCACGGATCCTACGCTCAGCAATTATCAGAAGATTTTGACAAATAAGGACTATCATATTGCACAGTCCATGTTGGCAAGTATCCGTACCACGGCGCTTTCCATTTTCTTTATCGTATTGTTTGGCTTTATCGTGGGATATATCTTAGCGAGAATTAACTTCAAGGGAAACAGGCTGCTTTATCTGATATTTCTGATGGGTATGCTGATTCCGGTACATTCCCTGCTTGTACCGATTTATGTAGTGTTCAATAAGACCGGACTTGGAAACCAATGGTTCACGCTGATTATTCCATATGTCGCGTTTGGGCTGCCGATCGCAGTGTTTCTGGTGGAAGGATTTATCAAGTCCGTTCCGGTAGAACTGGAGGAAGCGGCGGCGATTGACGGAAGCTCTTTTACAAGAACGCTTTTCAGTATTATTATGCCGGTTGCTAAGCCGATACTTGTGACGATTGCAATTATCCAGACGTTCTCCTGCTGGAATGAGTTTTCCTTCGCACTCGTATTGATCAAGGATGTCAGACTCCAGACGGTACCGCTCGCAATGACCATGTTTAAGGGTCAGTTCGCGTCGGATTATCCGAAGATTATGGCGGCAATGCTGGTGACAATGGCGCCGATCGTAATTTTGTACTTTATATTCAGCAAACAGATTATCAAAGGTATGGTTGCCGGAGCAGTAAAAGGCTAAGGCTCTATAGGTATTAAGAGAGGAGCTGCCGTTTTGACGATTGAAAAATCGCAAAACGGCGGCTCTGCTTTTGCTTTGTGAAAAAACCGGGAAGAGATTGACATTTTTCTGAAAATTCAGTACTATCAAAGATAGGACATTAGTGCGAGTTGGGGGTGGAAACATGACAGCGAAGATTGCGAAATTTACGACAGAGCAGATGATCGATATGGTGGGACTGTTTAGTCCCTGTATGGATGATTATCTCTATGTATGTGATTTTAAGGAGGATTACTATCAGATCTCACCTGGAGCGGTGAATCGTTTCCTGCTTCCGTCCGATCACTTTCATGAAGTTGAAAAGGTGCACAAACAGTTCGTGTATCCGGAAGACCTCGATATGCTTTTGGTAGAGCTGGAGCTTTTGGGACAGGGGAAGAAGACGTTCCACAATCTTCACTACCGTTGGATAGGACATGATAGGGAGCCGATCTGGATCAACTGCCGGGGCAGAGTGTTGAACGACCCCGACGGAACGCCGCATTATCTGGTGGGATGTATCAACGAGATCGGAGCAAAGCAGAAAGCGGATAATGTCAGCGGACTGCTCGGCGAGTTCAGTCTCGGTATCTATTATGCGAATTATGTGCCGAATCTGCCGGATGGTTTCCTGTTGCGGCTGGGGCTTGACGAGTTTCGGGATATTAATGAGAGTCACGGAAATGAATACGGAGATTATATCTTAAGAAAGACGGCGCAGTGCATTGAGAGAAATATTCGGTCAGGACAGAAGCTGTTTCGGATCGTTGCGGATGAATTTGCCGTGGTCGATTTCGTGGGAGGGACCATTGAAGATGCAAGAGAACTTTACCGGAATATCAAGCTTTCGATATTAGATTTTATTGAGGAGAATAAGTATAAGGCAGTCTATACGGTTTCGGGCGGAATTGTCGATAACAGATGTATTGAAGATTCGTATGAGAGCGCGATGAAGATGTCTGAATTTGCACTCGGTCAGGCGAAGAAGCAGGGGAAGAACAGTTGTCATGTGTTCGACGCGAAAGAGTATGAAACATATCTTAAGGGGCGGCAGTTGCTGCGCGTGCTGCATCATGCGGTAAACCATGACTTTGAAGGCTTTGAAGTATACTTTCAGCCCCTTGTTGGCGCGTCGGACGGCAGACTTTCCGGCGCAGAGGCGCTGCTGCGTTTTCACGGAGAGAATGACAGAATGGTGTCCCCGGGTGAGTTCATTCCGATTCTTGAGGAATCCGGTCTGATTATTCCGGTCGGAAGGTGGGCGCTCCGTCAGGCGGTTGATGCCTGTAAAGAGTGGCAGAAGTATCTGCCGGAGTTCAAGGTGAATGTGAATCTGTCCTATGTGCAGGTGTTAAAGAGCCGGGTGCTTTCCGATATCAAGGGAATTATCGAGGAGTTCGGTGTGAGACCGTCGAGCGTTTGCATTGAATTGACGGAGAGCGGTTATCTGGAAGAAAGTATGCATTTTGATAAGGTGTGGAATGGGTTGAAGGATTACGGTATTCTTCTTGCGCTGGATGACTTTGGAACCGGATATTCAAATTTGCACTGTTTAAGCGACCTGCAGCCTGCATATATTAAGATGGACCGCTCTTTTATGGTGAAAGCGTTGAGTCGTGAATATGAGTATCGTCTGCTGGTGCATACGGTCGATATGGCGCACAGTCTCGGACTTCATGTATGCATGGAGGGAATTGAGACAAAGGAGGAACTTGCGAAGGCGAGAGAGGCGGAGCCGGATTATATTCAGGGATTTTTGTTCGGAAGACCTTGCAGCAGAGCGGAATTTAACAGGAAGTTCTTCGGGGAAGAGACAGCGTAGAATGTTTTTCGGAAAAAGCTTTCCAGAAAAAGGGCTGTGTGTTATACTGGGACTATCAGTTGGAAAGTCTGAATTTAGGAGATGAGTGGATATGACAGAGAGTGGGTTATTGATTTTTTTAGGCGTATTGCTTTTGTTGGTCGTAATCGTTACCGTAATCGCAGTGGTGTCAGCAGTGTCGGGCGCGGTTGCGGGAATCGTCGACGATGAAGAAGGCGAGGATGCGTAAGAGATAAGGAGAGGACGGGGCGGTCGCCCTATCATCAAGTTAGATGACAGAGCGATGTCCCGCCTGTGGGGAATCTTCGTTTTCCCGGTATTTTGTTACCTTGTCGGCATCTGAAATCCCGCAAGTGCTTTGTTCAAATAGTCGTTAAATGGTTTCATGATTCGAAAAATTTCTGATGCCTTTGCAAGAAATGTCTCTGCGTCATTCAATTCTTCATCCTTTATCGGATATTCCAGATACCAGCTTTTGAATTTCAGATATTCCGCTTGCGGATGTTCTTTCTCGTATCCCGCAGGAACATTCTTTAATGCTGTTCCCTGAACCGTGAAATGTTTTTCAAATTCCGGCTCATGGATAATCGTTTCCCATTCTTCTCCATTTTGGACAATATAATCCCGTATCATCGTTGTTGCATCTTTGAACATATCCGCAAACAACCCGCCGCCTAAGAAAGAGTGATTATCTGGTTTTATCATAAGGTAATATCCAACAGGAACAGGTAACTTGCCCTTAGAGGAAATATGGGCACGGAATGCAGGGTTATAAGGTGATTTGTCATGGCTGAAACGCGTATCCCTCACAATCTTAAACGTAAGGTCTTTCGGACTGTTATGTAAAATACTGCTGTCAAACCTTCCAATTTCTAACATCAAAGCCTGCAGCAGTTCTTCAAATGCAGCATTTGCATTTTTGTAATCTTCCTTGTTTGCATGATACCATTCACGGCTGTTATTCATGCTCAATGCCGACAAATAATCTACAATTAACGTTGGATTCATAATCTGTCATCTCCTTTACGAATTCTGAATAATGGAAAACTGGGTGGAATCTAAAAATTCCTGTATCAGATGTTTCGTGCGTTCGGGAGACCTATAAGGCTTACAGAACGAAAAATCCTGTGATAAATCGTCAATATCTTCCATAGCGCTTTTCACATCAAGTATGGTCTTAATAGGAATTTCCGAGGCTGCCGTATAATCCAGTTGCAGTGGGTTGAGCCTGTGGTTTTGGATTGCATAATTCACTCTGTCTTTACATCTGCATTTTCCACAGCCATATTCTCCGCAATACTGCCCAAGAAAATCTGCCATTTTTTTGCGTATCCGGGAAAGACGTTGCCGATACGTTTCCGGGGTCATTTCTAAAAGATCCCCTGCAATCCGGCTGTCAACCTTAAACATTGTACCCAGTATGAAGATACATCTGCTTTCCGTATCAAGGCATTGCAGCATCACATTGGTACAAGACATTTTTAGTTCCTCTGCCAAGATATCTTTTTCCACGCTTTGCGTTAAATCCGGTATATCCTGTATTTTCCCGTTTTCTATGTCATTTCCATAATACTCAAAACTCAACGGATAGTGGGCAAACATATGCTTTTTGTAATTTTTCAGGTGATTAACAGCAATGCTGAATACCCATGTTGTAAGCGAACTGTCACCTTTGAAAGAAGACAGATGCGTAATCATTTTCAGCAAAATGTCCTGTGTGGCGTCCTCTGCATCTGCAAATGTGCCGAGCATCCGTAAGGATAAATTGAATACAATATCCTGCACACTTGTGAAAAGTGTTTCAAGCGCTTTTTTATCCCCTGCCGTGGCTTTGTCAATGAGAGCCTGTAATTCTTCATTCGTTTTTTTATCCATAGATTTTTACCTCCTACTTAATTAGACAAGACTCTCTTGCCTGTGTGACAGAAAATTTTTATTTTTATAAGGTTTTTATAAAGTTGTATTTGTCCAATTATGTTATCAGTTTCTTTATTATAGTATAGACACTTGAACAAATTGGTTCAAGCGTTGTCTAAAAGCTGTCACTTCTAAAAAATATATAAATTCATGGGAAAATCTTGATTTTTATATCAGAAAGTGTAAACTAAAAACACCGACCGACCAGTCGGACGATGAAAAACGAGTGGAGGAGAAAGCATTGATTTCAAAATTCAGTGTAAAGAAACCATATACGATTATCGTAGGAGTCATACTGGTCATTGTGCTGGGCGTTGTATCGTTTACAAGAATGACGACGGATCTGCTGCCGGACATGAACCTGCCCTACGCACTGGTAGTTACAATGGACGTCGGCGCAAGCCCGGAGGAAGTGGAGACGGATGTGACGGCGCCGATTGAAGCGGCGATGGCGACGACGTCCAATATTAAAAATATCAGTTCCGTGTCGTATGACAACTATTCGATGGTCATTCTGGAATATGAGCAGAATGCAAACATGGATTCGCTTCTTATTGAGATACAGCAGAAGCTCGATCAGTTGGAAGGAAGCTTTAAGGACAGCGTCGGCACGCCGATGATCATGCAGATCGATCCTGACATGATGCCGGTCATGATAGCGTCCGTCGATGTGGACGGAATGGATCAGTCCGAGGTGTCCTCGTATGTTGAGAATGAATTATCGCCTGCGCTGGAAAGCGTGGAGGGAGTTGCCTCTGTAACGGCTACAGGAGCGCTTGAAGAGTCGATTCAGGTGACGATGAATCAGGAGAAGATCGATGCTCTGAACGAGAAAATCCTTGCCGCGATCGACGAGCAGTTCGAGGAGGCGCAGCAGGAGCTGGATGATGCGTCAGAAGAGATCGAAAACGGCAAGAAGAAGCTGGATGACGGAAAGGACGCGCTTGCAGAGCAGCTTTCCGGAGCACAGAACGAGGTCGAGAACGGAAAGCTGCAGGCATATGTGGGGGAGTCGGAGCTTCGCACGAATCTTATGATGATGACGCAGGCGAAGGCGGTTCTGGAGAAAGCGATACCGATGCTGCAGCAGTTATACAACGACGGCATTGCTATACAGCAGCAGATTGATGCTTTGCAGAGTCTTATCGGTTCGGGAGGTATTCCGGATGTACCGACAGACCAGCTTCCGGATGTGCCGGCGGATCAGTTTCCGGATGTGCCGGCGGATCAGCTTCCGGGTGCGCAGCTTACCCCGGAGCAGCAGGCGCAGCTTGACATGCTGATCGCACAGTTGAACGGAATTAACGAGTCGATCGCGAATCAGGGAAATGCACTTGAGAGTGTTGGAATCAAGGTATATACATTAGATGATATCCCACGGGCGATCGGGGATATGACGACGATGCTCGCCCAGATCAATACGGGAATCGCGACGATGCAGGCGGCACAGACGCAGGTGGCGGACGGCAAGACGGCGTTGGATGAAGCGTCATTAAAACTCAGCCAGAGCCAGATGGAAGGACTGCTTCAGATGAGCGAGGCGTCCGCGCAGCTTGCCGACGCCGAGAATCAGCTTGCCATGGGGCAGACCCAGCTTGACACTGCAAAGGAGAGCGCGGAGGACTCCGCGGACCTGGATGCGATTCTTTCTGTGGATATGCTTGGAAATCTTCTGGTGGCGCAGAATTTTTCCATGCCGGCAGGTTATGTCGGTGAGGGAGACGACCAGTATATGATACGTGTCGGCGATAAGCTGGAATCTATGGACGAGTTGGAAAATGTCGTGCTGCTTGATATGGGATTGGACGGTATCGAACCGATTCGCCTTTGCGACGTGGCAACGGTGGAGATGGTGGATGACGCTGATGAGTCCTACTCTAAGGTGAACGGCAATCCGGCGGTCATGCTTTCCATTGAGAAGCAGACCGGATATTCGACCGGAGACGTTACGAAGCGCGCGCAGGAGAAATTCGCATCGCTTGAGAAGGAGAATGAAGCGCTTCACATGGCGGTTCTCATGAATCAGGGAATTTATATTGATATCATTGTACAGTCGGTTGTGCAGAATATGGTTTTTGGAGCGCTGCTTGCGGTGATCGTCCTGATTCTTTTCTTAAAAGATATTAAACCGACGCTTGTGATTGCATGCTCCATTCCGCTCAGTGTTATTTTCGCGATCGTACTGATGTATTTTACGGATATTTCGCTGAATATTATATCTCTCTCGGGTCTTGCACTCGGTATCGGTATGTTGGTGGACAATTCCATCGTCGTGATTGAGAATATTTATCGTCTGCGGAACGAAGGGTACTCCATCCGCAAGGCGGCGGTCGAAGGAGCAGGAAGCGTGACTGGCGCGATTATTGCATCGACGCTCACGACAGTCTGCGTATTTGCACCGATTATTTTTACCGAGGGAATCACGAGACAGCTCTTTGTGGATATTGCGCTGACGATTGCGTTTACGCTGACGGCGAGTCTTATCGTGGCGCTCACCTTTGTGCCGATGATGGCGGCGGGCGTGCTCAAGAATACGAAGGAAGTGAAGCATGATTTCTTTGAGAAGGTGCAGGATGCTTACGGCAGGTTCTTAAGTCAGGCACTTCGGCACAAGCCGGTTGTCTTTATCGCGGTCATCGTGCTTCTGGTAACGAGCGCACTTGCAGCGTTTTCGAAGGGATTTTCCTTCATGGATATGGACATGGAGACGGATCAGCTCACTGTGACGGTTGCGGCGCGGGAAGATGAGGTATTGACCTTTGAGGAATTATGCGATCTTTCTGACGAGGTCGTGGAGCGCATATCAGATATCGAGGGAATCGAGACGATCGGTGCGATGGCGGGCGGCAGTTCGCTGATGTCGATGGGCGGAAGCACACAGAGCGTTACCATGTATTTGCTCCTGGATGAGAATTCGGATGTTACTTCCGACGAGATTACAACGCAGATCAGGGAACGCACAGAGGATCTCGCGTGTCAGGTTGGCACAGATTCTTCGGCGTCTGACATGAGCGCATTTCTTGGAAGCGGGATTACTGTAGAAATTAAGGGAAGCGATCTGAACAAGCTCCAGGAGATTGCGGGACAGGTTGCAGAGATTGTCGAGGCTGAGGAAGGAACCGTGGATGTGGACGATGGTCTTGACGATACAACGCCGGCTGTCACGATCCATGTGGATAAGGATAAGGCTGCGGAATACGGCATGACGACGGCGCAGGTATTCCAGCTTGTATACGCAAAGATGGCGTCACAGACGTCGCCGACGACGATTTCGACAGATCTGAAGGATTATGAAGTCTTTGTACAGAGCGAGGATCAGGCGGGCGTTACGCTTGAGGATATCAGGAATCTCACCTTTACTTATGAGGATAAGATGAGCCAGATGAGCGGGGACGATGAGGAAGAAGATGACAGCGATGCAGAGACTGATGAGGAAAAGAACGGCAGCGATGCGAAAAGCACGGAAGAGAACGGAGAGGACGCTGATGACGAGGAAGATGACGGCATAGAGGAAATTCCGCTTACCGAGATTGCAACGTTCGAGGAGGGCAATAGTTTAAATGCGATTTCCAGAGATTCCCAGACCCGTTATGTCAATGTGACGGCTGGAATCGATGCGGATCATAATGTCACGCTTGTCAGCAATTCGCTGAAGGATGCGCTTGCCGGGATTGAATTGCCGGAGGGCTATTCTATTTCCATGGCGGGAGAGGATGAGATGATTAACGATGCGATGCAGCAGCTTTATCTGATGCTGCTCCTTGCAGTTATATTTATTTACCTGATCATGGTGGCGCAGTTCCAGTCGTTTTTGTCACCGTTCATCATCATGTTCACGATTCCGCTTGCATTTACCGGAGGGCTTTTTGCATTGTTTTTTACCGGAAAAGAAGTCAGCGTCGTGGCGATGATCGGTTTCGTTATGCTTGCCGGAATTATCGTAAATAACGGTATCGTGCTGGTGGACTATATCAATCAGTTGAGGCGTGAGGGAATGGGCAAGAAGGAGGCGATTGTTGAGTCCGCGCGAACGAGACTCCGTCCGGTACTCATGACTGCGCTTACGACGATTCTTTCTATGTCTACGATGGCGCTTGGAATCGGCGACGGCTCAGAGATGATGCAGCCGATGGCAATCGTAACGGAGGGAGGATTGGTTTACGGAACATTGCTTACGCTCATTGTTGTACCGTGTATTTATGATGCGTTTAACCGTGACAAGAGCATGGTGGAGGAGGAATTATAATATGGAAGAAATTAAATGCTCTTCCGCTCCGCCGCAGAAAGTGCTTCTCATGTATCAGGCAGTCATAGAGATGGTTGAGGAAGGCTTTGACGTCAACAAAATAAAAGTTTCAGATATTACAGCGCGGGCAGGAATCGGAAAAGGAACAGCGTATGAATATTTTTCTTCGAAGGAGGAAATCATTGCCGACGCTATCCTTTACGACGTGCAGGGCAAACGTGAACAGCTTTCGCGAATCGTAAAGGAAGATGGAAGCTTTCGGGAAAAGTTTGGGAAAATTCTTGATTACATGACGGAAGTGTTTCGGGAGAAGGAGACATTTTGTCTGTTGGTCCGCATTTCTACAGGCTCCTATGAGATTTCGGAATCATTGCATAGAGAATGTGAGAAACGGCAGCAAGATAAGGGCTGCCGTGTGATGGAAGACATTGTAGAGTGTTTTATGAGGCAGGGCGTTGCAGAGGGTGTGATAAAGGAACGGAATCCGGAATTGCAGAAGATGGCGTTCGTTGCACAGGTGATTGCTTTTGCAAGCCTTCTGGTCAGAAGGGAGAAAGGGGAAGTGCCGCCGCTTTCCATGGAACAGGGAAAGGAATTTGTTTATGGGGCGTTTGTGAAGAGCTTGAATTAAGAAAAAAGAGTCGAAATGTGAAAAGGCATACAGCATGGACTGTATGCCTTTTTTGTAATGAAAACAATGCATTCCTGTAATTAGTACTAAAGATATAGTTGCCTTGGGTACAACTATATGTTAAAATAATAAAAACTACTATAAACGTAGAAAACAAAGAGGAATCATGGGAGAAATGTATGAGTGGGATATTGAAGAACAATGTGGACGATGCCATGCAGACTGCAGGAGGCATTCGCGGACAATTAGAAGAGCTTGAGCAGAAGGAGATTTATCTGGCGGAGACGACGGTACTGGATGGGGTGTCGAATGCAGTGGCATACTATCAGAGCCTTGCTGCGCAGATCGGAGAGTACAGACAGGTATTTGAGGCGGATGCGCGTCATATTATGGAGACTGCGACAGCGCTTGCAGGAACGGATGAGAGCCACGCCGCAAGGCGGGTGTGATGAGTATCGCGATAAAAAGGAACGCGGGCTGCGGTGAAGAAGAAAACAGAGGATGTTTTGGGGCTGCGGTGAAGAAGGAAACGGCAGGCTGTTTGAAAATGAAGGGGCAGTGGGAAACAGCGAGAAAATGTACGAAAGGGGATAGGCATGACGGAAGAGCGAACAAGCGGAAATTTGCAGGCGGAGAAGGAAGAAGAGATGCAGAGGCGCATGTGGATGCGCACAAGACAGGAGGAAGAGGAACGCGCCGATGCTGAGGTACACAATCAGCGGTTTTACGAGCAAATGGCTGAGACATGGAGCAAGGACGCGGTACTGTCGGAGCTTTTGGAAGAGAATCGGGCGCGTCTAAGAAATATCAGGGAAGAGCGAAACAGAATGCTGGAGGAGAGCGACAGAAAGTGGTTTTAATGGCATTTAATATATTATAGAAAAAGGAGCATGACGTGACAAGAAAAATAAGGTGGTTGATGTGTGGGGCGGCTATATGCTTGAGTTTTGCGTGTGGGGCGTGCGGTGGTAGTATAAAAAACAATTTTGGATGGAAAGAATGGATGCAGACGCGAAAGGTGGGGGAATGGTCGGATGCAGTAGATATACTTGAGATGATTTTGAGATTACGATGCGTTGTCTGGGCGGAGGTCCGACGGATGATGTTGTGATTTCGAATCGGTTTATAGATGATTATTTTGGGATAGGAGATCTGGAGTTGGATATAGAAGAAAGCAATCAACTCCAATATTTTTATATAGAAATGCAGTATACATTTTATATGGGCATGGAGAACGATCAGGTAAAGATAGATGTTCCGGTTCTGCTCTTGAACAGGGTGTGGAGTGAGATATGGGATCAGGAGGAATTTGATCTGTCATTTCTTGATAATTTTGTAAATCTGGAATACATCATCATAAATATAGAAGGGGACGAAAAATTCGACTACACCGTGTTAAAGAATCGCATCGAAGCTAAAATTCCAGATTGCGAGGTTTACATCATGGATGATGGCAAATCACTGGTAAAAGATGTGAATCCGGCGGGGAAAAGGGAGAAATAAAAGAATATGTAACTGCAAAAAATGTGCAAAGTCTCAAGATAGATTTAGGAATAATGAAAGCACGAGTGTGGAAATTGTGGAAAGAACGGGAGGAAGGATAGACGATGGGAAGAGTCATTGTGCCGGATGAAATACGCAGGCAGGCGGATGATATGACAGAGAATTTCAGGGGCTATAAGGATGCGCTGTCGGAGTTGATCGTCGTTATGGAACAGTTCGCGGAAACCGATACGCTGCAGGGCGAGAGCTGGGACAGTATGAGAGCATATTTTTCAAATCACAAGACCGTATTGCGGGGGATGCTCTGTATAATCTGCCAGGGGATTGAGGATGCGTGTACGCTAAAACAGTGTGCAGGGGACGAACTTTTGGACGAGGAGGAAATCAACGAGCAGATAAGAAAACTTACAATGCGTAATCAGGAATGTCAGGAGAGTATCGGCAACTATCAGAGGCTGCTGTGCAATCCGGCATATGCAGGATTTCTCGGTTGGTGGGCGAGATGGATGATCGCGAACTATGAGCAGGAGATAGATACCAACGACCGGATGATAACGCTGTTGGAGCAGAAGCTGGAGTGCATAGAGGAGATTGACGCACAGACGAGATGTTTGTTCGGACAGGATTTGTCTCCTTATATTTTGCAGGGCTTGGAGGCGCTTGAGGGCGCGTGGAACGGAAATGGCTTTGCCGTGCAGACGAACCAGGAGTGGATGCGCATGATTAACGAGGCGTGGACGGATCATGTGAAGGAAGGAACGCGAATCGGGCTGAAGGAAGACGGGTATGTTGCGATTGTGGGAGAGAATGGAACGGTGTATTACGGGGGAGATCAGGGGTGGTTTGCTGAGGAAGATATATTATTAAAAAAGTATGGATGCGGAATAATTGCGACAGTGAATCTGCTGCTTTATATGAGCGGGAGAACGAATTTGACACAGGAGGAATATATGCAGGAGGTCAGGGAGTTCTTAGAAGACGACTGGAGCGCAAGGAAGGAATTGGAAAATGAAGAAGGATATTATTCTATCTCTATGATGCTTTATACAAATCAGTATTTTAAGCATCATGAGATGGGATATACAACCATGTGGGAATTGACGCAGGCTGATATGTTGAATAATATTCAGGAGATGCTTTCGAATAATCTGCCGGTAATATTGGACATTGGGGAGGGAGTACCGAGCGGTTATAAGATACCGGATAAGATAGAGAAAGGAAAAGGGGAAGAGGAGGAGAAAGAGATAGAGAACGGAGAGGAAGGAAAGAAAGGAAAGAAAGAGAGAGAGGTGGCTTATCAGGGAATTCTCTTTTATGCATTTCGAAATGGAGAATATGTTCCCGTACAGAATTGCCGAGATCATTATGTAACAGTGACGGGTATCAGAGAATATGACAGGGAGGATGGCAAACATCAGATTATGCTGGAAATCTCGACGTGGGGGAAGAAGTATTATATGGACTATGATGAATACAAGGCATTTATTGAACTCCAAAAAGAAGACAGTGGACTTCTAAATCACATGTGGGAAAATATGTATAATAATATATTGCATATCAGGGAGGAAAATAGATGAACATAAGATCCCGAATCATTGCAGTTATGCTATGTATGTCTTGTGCCATGGGTATCATTGGCTGTGGAGGATCTCCGAGTATCAATATTGATGAAAACACAGTGAAGCAGATAATGCATGTGCAGGAGTGGGCGGATGCGATTGATTTATGGCAAGGGAAGAATCTGAGATTAATAGATTTTCAAAGAACGGGACTCGGAATGGGGATTTCCTATTTGGAAAAAAGGGACGCTGCTGTGAAAAATCTGGCTCAAATCGTGAAAGCTTCAAACCAGTTTGTGGAAGAGAATCCTGACTATTTTCAGAGAGAGGATTATGACATTGATATATATGTTGGATATGATGAGATGGATAGTAAATCAGATTATGCGCTGTGTAATCATATTTATGGCGGATATTTTAATATGAGAGGAATTGATCTCGAAATAGAGGAAGATTTCAGGCTTCAGTATTTCTATGTGAGAGGGGAACAGAAGATGCAGCAGTGTCTGGAAATGGGTAAGACGAAGATGGACATACCTGTAGTTCTGTGGGATATGGAATGGCGCGAAATCAGCGATCAGGAAGAATACGATTTGAGCTTTCTAGACAGTTTCTCTAATTTGCAATACTTCGTAGTGAATTTTGACCGTGCAAGGGTCAGCGATTATACGATTTTAAAAGAGCGAATCGAAGCACAGGTTCCGGGCTGTGAGGTCTACATGATACATGATGGAAAGTCATTGGTGAGAGATACGGATGTCGCAGAGAAAAGGGGATGGATACATGCATATAATGCGGCAGTTCATAAGGATGCTGCCGAAGATGAGGAAGTAGCTGAATGACAGTCTGCGTGTGGGGAAAGATGGAGCGGTAAAGAGAAAGAAAAGCATGAGGACACAGAAGAAGGAAGAGCAGGGATGAGGATAAGAAAGTGTTTAGCGGTTGTCGGAGTCATGTGTACAGTTATCCTCGGTGCGTGCGGCGGCGAAAGAAAAAGCGGCTTTGACCGGGACGAAAGAATGCAGTTGAGGCAAGTGCAGGAGTGGGCGGATGCAGTAAATATACTGCACCGTGAAGACATGGAAATCATGCATTTTGGGAGAGGGAAAAAGGGGATGTATGTGCAATATCTGGCAGGTGGTTCGGAGTTGTTTGAAAATTTCGGAGAGATGATACTGGTGTTAGACGGCACATTGTGGGAGGGGCAAACCGCACTTTGATTTCGGCAATAACATCTCTCCGATCGTGCGGTATCGGCACTTGCTGCAGACTCTCATCGGGATGACCGTAGAT
>JAETOE010000023.1 GCA_021771815.1 Roseburia hominis | reverse complement strand
ATCTACGGTCATCCCGATGAGAGTCTGCAGCAAGTGCCGATACCGCACGATCGGAGAGATGTTATTGCCGAAATCAAAGTGCGGTTTGCCCCTCCCACAATGTGCCGTCTAACAATTAAACTTTCGGGACAACTCCTTCGCTTCGTCAATTGTACTACAGAAAATCAGGCCTTTTACACGTTCTCCTGAATACCCGAAATACGCCGCCTGTTCCATAACATACTTTACCCGGTCATCACTGGTTAAATATCTGAAATTCTCAAGCTGCCCTTCTCTTGAATTTCCTTCGTCAGATATCATTGCTAAATCGGTAATTCCAAAATAATGGAATGGACACAGTAAATCTTCCTCCATTGCTTGCTGCAACCGAATCTCATAGGCAATGTTATGGTCAAAAATTTCATATATATTACGTCCATCAATATTATCATCACGCTTGTCCGGCGTCGCAGTCATTCCCAGCGTAAACTCTGGCATGAAATAATCCATTATCTTTTTATAACTGTCTGCACTTGTATGATGTGCTTCATCGTAAATGCAGGCATCAAAATAATCTCTTGAGAATCTCTCTAAGTTTTCCTGTTTACTTAATGTCTGCACCGTTGCAAACACAAAATCTGCTTCATAATCATGCTTAGTTCCTGATACTAATCCTGTCTTTATTCTGCTGCCAAATACTCTCTCAAAAGATGCTTTCGCCTGCTTTGCGATCTGATTTCTATGCACTAAAAACAGAACTCTCTTAAATCCTAGCTCTCTCATAGCAAATGCGGAAGCATAGGTTTTCCCTGTACCCGTAGCAGAAATTAATAATGCCTTATCTACGCCCTTGCTTCTTAATTCCAATAAATTATATATAAAAGCCCTCTGCATTGAATTAGGCTGTAATGTATACGCTTCTACAGATGGAACAGCTTCACTCTTTGCAATTTTTTTCTGTTTGGCAACCATTTTATTAAATAATTGCTTCTCTTCGTATTTTCTTCTATATTTCTCGATAAATTCTTCATAAGGCTTCGTATATTCTGTCGCATTCCAAATCTTCTCAAATTCAGCTAAAACAGAATTTGCCATTTCCCCCTTATTAGTAGACACAAGCTTTGTATTCCACTCCATATTTCGTGTCAAGGCATCCTGTGTCAAATTGGAGCTGCCAATGATAAAACGGTATTCTTCACTTTTTTGGAAAATATATCCCTTGGTATGAAATCCATTTCCTGAATGTTCTGTTTGATACATACGAAGCTCAATATTAGAAAGACTCGCTATTGTATCTAATGCCACAGGATCACTGAAACAAAGGTAATCCGTAGTCAAAATTCTACCCGGCACGCCTCTTCGCCCTAATTCCTTCAATGTTTGTAGAAGCGGAGTAATACCACCTCTTGTAATAAATGCAACACTAATTGAAAAGCTATCACATCGCAGCAATTCATCTTCTATGGCAGAAAACACCTTCTGACCATTCTTATTGTCGTTATAAATAAATTGCGGTCTATATGCTAAATTAGAATGAAATACACCGTTGATAAATGCTGTATTAAATCCACTTTGAAGCTCTGTTATCTTTTCTTCGGTCATTTAATATACCTCTTTCCGTTCACCTCTTACCTACACTTTTGGACATTTGATTATTTTGATTGATATATCTATTTCACCTTATGCGAAATCAAATAACTATCCTACCAGCCTTTTATCCCACACGTCATAACCTTGTCTTCTTGCTGAATCATATATCGGCCGCATATTCTTCTCCAGGATTCCATAAAACTCTGTATCAGAATTTCCCTTTCGATATAATTCCTGATTCGCCCAAATAGAATGCAAATTATCTTTATAACTATAAATGAGCAAGTTTGAAAAATTGCACAAAACTACACTGCCAATTTCATAAATGAGTCAAAGTCATTGCTTTCCCTTGCACATTGAAACAGATACCAATACTGTTCCTGCTGGATAGTATCACAGATCCGGTGATATCCGGTTTCGAAAGAGCAGAATTCACCAGTTCCTGTAACACACATATAATGTGCCAGTGACATCAGCAACCAGTACCTCCGGATTCCCTGTGCAGAGCGTATCTGGTAGCTGCCCAGTGCCAGTTTATCCTTGCACTGCCGGAAAAATACTTCGATTGACCACCGGCATACGTAACAGGACAGGATTTCATCGGTTGATAATGAGACATCGGTGCTGAGAAAAGCCCGCAATGCTTTCGGGTTTCCAAATGCTTTTTCCGGGTAGCTCAAAAGAACAACAGCATTTTCGATGCCATTAAGTTTTCCTTCATACCGGTACACATAATAATTTTTGTTTTTAACTGTCACAAGGTTAAAATCTGCATGTGTCACGGACAGAAGTGCGGCGAATTCGCTGAGTTTCTTTCTGATCCCGAAAGGATAGAGCATCCGGTTCGTTTTTAAAGCACCAATCGTATGAAATCCTCTTTCCACAAAGGTACTGATTATTTTTTCAGAAACATACCAGCAGTCACACAGGAAATAGGACATCACCGGGGGAACTGGCAGTTCCCTTGCAATGTTTTGCACAATGTTGATTTTGGAAATGGATTTATTGTACAAAACAAAAGCATAATTCAGGACAATGCCGTTGCAGGAAAGCATGACAGCAACGGCCTGATGCCCATAATCCTGTTTTCCTTTTAAATGGGACTGATGGAAATACGCATCTTCAATTGGATGCAGAGCCCGTGACGAAGGCTTTGTCTTTGAAGCGATTGTATCATCCACAATGCAGAAAACAGGCTTTCCAGTGCGTGCTGCTTCTGAATAAATAATCTCAATGACGGAACGTTTTAAAGTATCTGCAAGTAATGAGTCATCCCATTTCCCAGAATTGAGAAAATGGGCAATCGTAGTTCTGTGGAAGGAACTGTTTTTAGCAAAGTCCGTGGTTTTACCGTGATATCCTGAGATAAAAATACTAATCAGGATGCCCATAAGATGATTTACCACCCGGTTAGAATAAAATTTGCAAAAGTTAAATTTTTTTAACCGGTTGTATATGAATGACGAATGATGTATAGCATTTGCGAGAGACACCTTCTTTCTCGTGGATGTTGCAAATGTTTGTTTTGCATATCCCATAATATGTATGATTTTGTCCGGCCATCAACGCTTTGATTATGCCCAGAAGGCGTTAAAGCTTCATTGTGCCAGCTATGTTTTAAAACCTATAGATAAGACACAATTATGTGATGAAATCCGGCACGCACTGGAGCTTAAGCAAAATCAGTCTCATCAACAGTCTGCAGCTGCCATTTCATCCATTGCTCCTGCTAAGACAGCTCGGGATCAGCTGGCAGAGGATGAGGACTTTATTTTCCGTGTACGAACCTATATCTATTCCAATTTATCCGATCCTGATCTGAACCGTTCTTCTATTGCAGAATATTTGCATATGAGTCCGGATTATTTATCTTATGTATTTCATCAGAAATTTGACCAGACTCTGAGTGCCTACATTACATCCATGCGCATTGATAAGGCAAAAGAGTTTCTTGAAAGAACCAGCTGGGGAATGGATATTATTGCAGAAAAAACCGGATTTTCCAGCAGCTCCTACTTTCATAAACAATTCAAAAAAATAACCGGTATTACTCCGCAGCAATACCGGTCTGGATAAAATTTTTATTATCTATCGAACAGAAAACACTTTCGTGCCGTGTGCAGGTACTACGACGGTTAATGCTTCCTTTCCGCTATGTAAAACCTCACCACTCCACAGCTCGGTAAATTCATAGGAATCCTTATCCGTTTCCCGTCCTGACAGCTCTTCCATATTCAAACAGATCTCCCGATCTGTATCACTGAGATTAAACAGTGCTGCCGTAAGCTTGCCGGTTTTTATGTTTGTATTTTTCCAGACAGCCTCCTCTTCCGATCTTCGCAGCTGTTCTCCCCTGCAGTCCTCGGAAAGTAACGCCAACAGCTCTTTATTAGTGAGAAGACCCAATGTAAAATCATCCATTTTGGTAAGCTCGGCGCCAATCATCAGCGGAGAACGGAACATACACCATAGCGTCATCATGGTCTTCTGCTCTTCCCTGGTAAACAGACAGTCTCTTTCTCCTGTCTCAAAGCCTTTACCGACCTTGCCGAGTGGCAGCATATCGCAATCCGGGAAACTGCCCTCTTTTACATGATCCTGCCATAGCTCACATCTCCAGAACATATTCTTAAGAAGCTCCCAGTTATCCCAGAAATCATCCGTAATACGCCACATGTTTGCATATCTGCAATACTGCCACGCACGGTCAATATGTGCAGGACCCGGGGAAAGGCTGAGTACAATTTCCCTGTTTGATTTCTGAATAGCCTTGTATAACATTTCGGTTTCATGCCATCCGGAAAAGCTGTCATTCCGATATATAAAGCTGTCACAGATATCATCACACTTAATAAAATCAACACCCCAGGAAGCATACATCTCTATCAGGGAATCATAATAGCTCTGACCTGCTTCTGTATTTCTCACTCCATACATATCCGGATTCCATCCGCAGATCGAGGACGGATCTGCCACCATGTCTGCGGTAAAAAATGTTCCTTTAACAGGAAGATGCTTTTCTGCTGCCGCACGTGGGATACCTCTCATAATATGAATACCGAATTTTAATCCAAGTTCATGTACATAAGAGGCCAACTGTGTAAATCCGCTTCCGTCTGCTGATGACGGAAATCTGCCGGGACTGGGCTGAAAACGTCCAAACTCATCCATTACATCATCTCCAAACGGAATGTACTGAAACTCCTTCCGTTTTGTTCCGGCATCATTGGAATACCATTCAATATCTACAACAACATACTCGTAGCCAAATTTCTTCAAATGTGCAGCCATATACTCTGCATTCTTTTTTACCTGTTCCTCACTCACCGTAGTATCATAATAATCATAGCTGTTCCAGCCCATAGGCGGTGTAACCGCAAACTTATTCTTGTTCATCAAACTTATACTCCTTTATCATTTTATGAAGATCCTCTGTTTTATCCTTTGCACCGGCATCATTTGCATGACATGCCCAGTCAATCTTTCCACCTTCACACATCATAAAGAATCCGGTGTCATTATCCAATACTTCAATACCCTTTTGTACATAGTCAGATAATGCCCATCCTCCATCTGCACGATCCATATCATAATCCATAACGTCGGAATCTGCCAGATGCTCATCCATCAGAATAACCCTTCCATCTTCAGCCGTAACCGCTTCTGCATCAGCCTGTGTATAGGTAACCTTGTATCCTGCTTCCGATCCGTCCAGTACTGCTCCTCCACGGTCTTCATAGCTATTGCTCGGAAGTGCCTTGACATAATCTTCATCTGCTATTGCTCCAAGATAGTCAGATGCTGCCTGAAACTGGGGATAGCTCATACCATCACCAATAAACAGAAAACATATTTCGGTGCTTTTGCTGTTTCTTCTTGCGTCTGCGTTTCTGCAGATACTTCTGTTACGATTGTTTCCTGCTCTGTTGCTGCTGTACTTTCTGTCTGTGCCGGTGACGGTGACTCAGAAGAAGTCTGGTCTGCTGCAGGTGCTCCGGAGCATGCTGCCATAGACATTGCCATTACAACAGCAAGCATACCCTTCATCATACTCTTAATTCTCATAATCGTTTCTCCTCTCTGAAACATGTTTTGTTTTTCCTCTGCTTCACTATACAATACCGTTGTAAAAACCAATGTCCAAAGTAGGAAAAATTTGAGTAAATTCCGACACTTATTTTATGCAGTTCTATCTTTATGAGATTTCATCAACATCATAATACTTAAAATCCCGGAAGCAGGCACTTCCTCCTGTTTCCTCTGCCGCATAGCAGAACAGACCAAACCGGCAACCAGTAAAATGATCCAGTTTGAAGTACAGCTTATGCACGGTTCCGATGGGTAGCCAGTCTCCCTTATTTACCCGGTAATAGCAGCGTGCTTCATCCTTCATGTTACAGAAATCTGCTTCAAGACGAAAATCCATCTGGTGTGATTCAACAACAGTTCCTTCCGTCATATCCAATATACCATCTTCTTTTTTATCCAGCATAAGGACTTCATATTTTCCATGATGTTTTGTAATGCCAACTGCAGCATAACAGCTCTGCAACGCACACAAACCTGCGACATCGCCCTCTTTCAATGCAGAAGCATCAACAGTAACCTCAGCTGCGCAGGACGGATAACTCATCCTTTGCGTAAGCGTATTTACTGCCTGTGTAAGCTCTGTACAAACTTCCCGTGTTGTAATTGTATAGGTTCCCTGCAATGCATCCAGATGATAGTACCGTGGATCTGGATCATGATTAAACTGCCAGCGCGGAAGCAGCCCATTACAGAAATCATCACTTCCCACTAATGGCTGATAAATATATCCTGGTCTGGTACTGTGAACCTCTATTTCTTCCGGCACATGTCCGTTCTGTCCAAAAAACGGAAAATGATCCTTCCAGGTAACCGGAAGCAGAATAGGAATCCGTCCAACTGCTCCGGAATCCTGAAACAGCATTGCATACCACTTTCCATCTGGCGTATCCACTATTCCTCCCTGTGCCACGCCCTGTCCACAATATCCACGATCATCACAAAGTACATCTCCACCCGTGAATTCTCCTTCCAGAGAATCACTGTAAAAGCATGCTTCCGTCCGCATCCAGCGGTCTCTCAGGGAATGAATCAGAAAAATATAATAATAGCCGTTTATTTTTTGAATATGAGAACCCTCATAGCCTAGCTCCGGGTTCTTATGATCACTGACTAAAAGACGATGTAATCCGTCCTTCTTTGGTGCAGTCAAATCTTCATTCAATTCTGTAATCCAGATTTCATCATTTCCATATACAATATAGTTTCTGCCATCCTCATCAAATAATAAAGAACCGTCATGATAAAAGCCTTCTATCAGCTGCTTTTTCCATGGACCATCTATTTTTTCCGAAGTATACAAATAAGTCTTACGGGTATCATTTGCCACAAAGCAGATATAAAATCGACCTTCATGATAGCGCAGGGAAGCTGCCCACATGCCCTGTCCGTAAATATTCTGACCGCTTTTCAGTTGCTGCGCATCCGTATGATCCAACGTCTCGTAGACATAAGTCACATGCTCCCAGTGCACCAGATCAAAAGACTGCAGAATCTCACAGCCCGGCATAAAGTGCATGGTTGTGGATACCATATAATAGGTGTCTTCTACGCGGATCACGTCCAGATCTGGATAATCCAATCTTGTTATAGGATTTACATTCATTGTTTATTCCTTTCTGTTTTATCTCCATATTCTTTCTTTGTTCAGCATGAAGGAAAACCGTTTTGTCACTTTCATTATACAACACAATCGAATTCAAGGTGTCTTTCTTTTATGCAAAATCACGAACTTGCTCATTTATAGTTTATAACAAGCTTCGTAGAGCTTTCTGATACCCTCTCGTTCATGAATCATCTCATACATTATGAACTGGTTTCTTGCAAATCGTACAAAGAAATCGTTCCAATCCGGCAGCCGATTGTTCTTTGATGAATTCAATGACGAATCCATTGGCATCAAATTCCATAGCTCATCATTCATTACAAATGACCACGGAATAAAGTGATCAACATCATATTTTTCTTCATTAATCAATTCATCCGTAAAAACATCCAAAACGCCGCGCAAATCCAATATACCGTCCCACAGTTTGCGCACATGAGATAGTTTACGCATCTTTTCATCTAATGGCGCAAGCTTGTATATCAATCCAGGAACCTCTGGATTATTGCTCTGCAGCCATTTTACCTTCTCACATTGAATCCAGCCTATAATTGCCACAGTATTGTCTTTTATCATCTGCATCCATGCATCATTAAATGATAATGTTCTGCTTAACCCACTCTCGGAACCAAATGTATATGGCAGCAAGATATCACTTTCGTTTAGCTTGTTATAATACGCGATCATTCTTCCCGCACTACTGTCCAAACTGATCCTCTCACCAGTTTTATTCGCAAACCCTGATAGTGCTTTATATGGGACATTAAGCGTCAGTGCCTGTTTTTCAGCATGAAGCTGCTTATCAAACTGCTTAATAACATTCTTTATCTCCACTTTTGTTGCATTCGCCGGTAAACCGCTCAAGTCTCTGAGCTTGAGTACTGCTTTCTCCAGATTATCCTTGGGTCCGCCGTCACCCCAGATTCCACTCAAATGTATGTGAAATTCAAGGACTGAATACCACGCATTCGAAATCATCTCATCAATGATTTCATCATAAGTGGCTTCTGTCCTATTCTCCGATATAAGCTGCACAATTGCTTCCAGCCAGTAGAACTTATAGCAATAAGACGGAGCTCTCATCATTCTGGAAAAACCTTCAATATCCAATTTATTATAATAATGTGCATCAATTATTAATTGATCATTCATTGCCTCTCCAATATCCTGTTTCATCGCAATTATCACCTTCTATACAATGCCTCTGAAATAATATTGATAATCCATTATATCAGCGTACCGCTATCTCCTTCACATACATCCAACTCTTCCCGTTATCCTCAGATTCATACAGACCATTACAGTAACCTTCCTCGCCATAATAATCTCCATCTGCACCCTGCCCTGCTTCCATGTAAAGTTTTCCATCTTTTTCATATACCTTTTCCGGCACAACAAACGGATTATAATACGTTCCGTCGGGAAGCTTTGCTTTCGCGGAAGGATATTTTATTTCTTCAAAACTTCTGCCTCCGTCCTCTGTCCGGTAAAACGCTCCATAAGTTCCACCGCTATAGGTCAGGCAGGAAAATCCCGTTTGGCCGTCCTCCAGAAAGCTGATCCATTTTGCTTCGCCCCCGCTGCCCAGATAAGGATCCAGATTGACCATAAGTGCACTCTTTCCGCCATCCGCAGTAGCAATCAATACATAGTAACTGCTGCCGCACGCCCGATCAGCGGGAATCATCCGGTATTCCGTTCCATCGGCAGTTTGACAACTGCAATCCGGTTGCAGCGACAACCAAAATTGTATGGTTTCGTCGCTTATTGCCTTTTTCTCCGTTTCTTCTTCCACGTCTTCCTTTACATTTACTTTTTCCTCATAACTCTCTGTCAATATGTTTTCTACAAAAGCATATAAAGCATTATATACCTCCGAAATATTTTCCTGTGAAAAGTTTTGCATGTACAGGAACTGATAATCGAAAGTTTCACCCGCATAGTCAATTTCTATCATCTGATAAAGTTCTTCATTTTCCTCATAAGGAAGGTCGTTCATCACATATAGCAGCCAATTTATTACGTCTGAACAGAACCATTCCTTTTCCTCACTGCTCGATGAATTTAATGAAATAACCGGCGTATAAGAATTTTCTATTCCCTCCCCGTTTTCCTCGTATTCATGCGCCCGGTTCCGTCCTGCAAAATAAGCGTCCGTCAAATAACGGTAATACTCCGTTTTATAATTGTCGTTCATCACCAGATCATTCTGCACCAAGAAAGAAAATGCTCCCGTATCATAGCAGTAGAATTCCCCCTCCCTGCCACATGCTTTGATACTTCCGTAGCGTTTCTTCATTTCCTCTGTGATCTGTTCCTCACTATAACCGGAAAATTCTTCCGTACCGTCATACATAATCTGCAATACCTGATCGTCCTGCTCGCTTCCCACTAAAGTAACCTGCGCTCCCGCCGCCCCCCAGGCAACGCTCCAGTTTTCCTTTCGAAGCGTTGCTCCGTCATCATAGATTGCAAATTCAATTTTCCTTATAACCTGATCATCATATCTGACAATAATTCTCCCGTGCGTGCTGCCAAACGGCCATTCCGGTTCTCCCTTCATCTGTAGCGTAAGCTGGCAGCGTTCATCCGGCGATATCTGCGTGTCAATGTCTGTACATTTGCATTTTGTCACATACCACAGACTTCCTGCCAGGATAAGAATCAAACCCGCAACTATGCCTGCTATGATTAAAAACATTTTTACCGCTCTTTTCATAGGTATTTCCTTTCCTGCTATACTGTATGTCCATGGATTATAACCGCATCGTCGCCCATCGCCATATCACACTGTCTGACCACGCCAGATGCCTGACCGCAGCAATGTAAAATAAGACTGAAGCAGCTCTGTTTCTATCCTACAGATTTGCTCCAGTCTTATATACAATGTGACAGGCGCTATCACATCAGCCTAATCTTCTAAAATATTCATCAATGTTACTCTTGATCTCCTCCGGCTTAAGACCTTTGGACAAATACCCCGCCGGCTTTAACGACAACACCTTTTGGACACTTTCCCTGTCTACTCTGCTTGTCAGAAAAATGACCGCAGAATCCGCCAGATCCTTCTCCGCCCGTATCATCTCCAATATCTGCTTGCCATTGCAGACCGGCATTTCATAATCAAGCAGAATCAGATCCGGTCGGTTCAATGACAGACTCCGGATCGCTGCAAGACCTGAATTGGCAAAAGATAACTCGTAGGTTTCTCCTAAAAGCTCCTTCATAAGTTCCATCACAACGGCAGAATCGTCCACTACAAGTATTTTCTTTTTCTGACTTGCCTTCTCGTTTTCTTTCTTATTCTTTTTAAGAAACGTATCGATCTGCTTCATAGCATTTTCCGGATCGATCGCCGTCCCGATCCCGCTTTCCGCAAGCTGCGGTGCAATGGCGCAATACGCAAAATATCCGACGTCAGAACTAAATAACAGGCTACATTGCGGATTTTCCTTCTGATATATCTTTTTAAACTGTTCATAGGTCAGCAGGTTCTCCGACACCAGTGTATATTCTTCATCCGGGCGAATTCTCTTAATGATGCTTTCTACAAACTCACGCGCGGTAAACCGAACCGCATTGACGATCAGCACATTAACGGTATTGGTCTTTACATCGAGCATTTTTCCAACCGTATTAAGCAGTACCTTTTCCTCGAAAACAAGGCATGTCTCCCACTTTTTCTTCTGCTTATTCTGGTAAATCAACCGATAGTAAAGCCCTTTGCCGAATTTCTCTCCTCCATAGCTTTCACTGACCAGCCGGAAATCCTTCCGGAACATCTCATGCAGCAACTGGCAGATGATCTGTTCCATCGTCTCATTGTCTTCTTTCGTCATCATGTTTGTCCACTGGCTCTTTGCATTTCCGACAATCGCATGGTCTTCAATCAAAGTATGTCCGATCAGCCAGCCGGCGCAAACGCCAAGAAAATGTTCCACAGCTTCTGCAGAATATTCGGACTGTTCCAGCTCACGTTCCAATGTCGGCAGCAGCTTTTCCTGAAAATCCCTATGTATACGGCGATGCGTCTCTACCCCGCTGTAACCGATCGACGTCATATACTCTTCTTCATCCGCAAAATGCTTAAGCGCATGATTCTTAAAAAATTTAATTCCTTCCTGACAGGCCCACTGCTCCTTTTCGTCGTCATCCTGGAATTCAAAAAGCTTATTTATAATTTTAAAAAGATTCTTATGTTCTTTGTCAATCAGTTCAACCCCAATATTAAAGCGTTCTTCCCATACCAGTTGGTTTTTCATGCTTTCTCCTCCTTCGTCATGTGTATTGTATCAAATCTGCCATGCAAATACCAGTCTTATTTTGTTTTTCACAGGAACAAATGCCTATAAACCCAAAATTATCGTATGTTTTCTTCGTTCCAGCCAGCTTCTCCTTCATTACATGCGATTCATAATCTTGATATGTGACTTGAACAAAGAGTAATACCTCATTCCCTTGTCCTTGCCATAATGCCCCTGCAGTGCGGCACGGAGCGAGTTTAAGTTCTTGCGCTTCCCGCTTGCCTGATAGAGAAATCCTGCAAAATCCTCCGGCGCTTCCTCGGCAAATTCGCTGTGAGCAAACACCAGACCGCAGTACAGCTCGAACTTCTCCTTCTGACTGCCCGCCGGAAGTGTCGACCAGTACAGCGTATACTCCGCATTGCCCTTGATCTCCTGATAGAGCTTCTTGCCCTCATCCTCTCCCAATAACGCCACAAGCGCATTGTGGAAATCCACAAGATTCTCCTTGCTGATACAGCAGGTAAGCGTCTTTACAAGCGCGTCCGCATCCATGGCAGGCTGCATGTCCGACGGCTTCTCCGCATCTTCCAGTCGCGCCACCATATCCGACTGTTGTCCTGCCGCTTGCGACTCTCCTGCCGCCGCGTCCGGCTGCTGTCCTGCCGCTTGCGACTCTCCTGCCGCCGCGTCCGGCTGCTGTCCCGCCGCCGGCAGCTCTTCCGCCGCCGGCTGTGATTCCACACCGTCCGGCTGCTGCATTACCACGCCAGCGCCTTCTTCGATACCCTTTTCACCCTGCTCCTTTGTATCCGTAGCGGTCATCTCCTGCACCGCTGCCGGTTCCTGTGTCTCCTGCACTGTCCGCGCACTTTCGTCCGTGCCCTTCTTCTTGCCGTTTAACTGTCTGTAGCATTCCTTGCCGCTCAGACGTCTTACTGACATCTGTCTTAGTGACCAATAGCGGACGACCGCGTCAAATCCTGTATCGTTGGATACGATCACGTAGTCGCACTCCTGGTTCTCGCGCAGCCGATATCCCAGTTCCGATACGAGCTGGAAATCGAGCGCGTTGCTCCCCTCAAAGCATTTGATAAAATTTGCTTCCTTGTCCGTCTCTTTGAGCATCCTCACATTCTCATAATTCATATGCGGACTTTTCTGTGTGTAAAACACAATTACTTCATCCTCCGGCTGCGAGGCTGCCAAAAGCGGTACCCATATGTCTCCTACATTCTCACTGTCAACTAAATATATTTTCTTCATTCAATTTCTTTAGCTGGCTGAAACCTTTCTTATTTTACCACATATGCCCCGCAAAAGCCACATCTATGTTTTCTCCGTACCATACCGTCATTACACTTTTCGTTTACGGTAAGTTTACCTTTCCATGCTATCCTTGCTATAACTCAGAAAAATGCATTGCGAATCCGCAGCAAATACCATATGATGAAAGATGAAATCAGAATACAGATCGGAGTATATACTTATGAAGAAAAACAAGCATCTTGACGACATCTATAAGCTTCCGAATTATTTTGCCATATTCGCCATCGTTCCTGCGGTACTCTCCATTCTGGCATGCGAGTTCTTAGAGTACATGGTAGCAGTCATTCGCCCCAATCCCTATTACGACCCGCTTGTCGGACTCGGAATGCTGATTCCTATGGCGCTTATGATGGAGCTGTTTACCTATTTCTTTTCAAAAGTCATCTATAAGAAGCTGAATCAGATTATCCTGGGCATTCATCAGGTGGCGGACGGCAATTACGACATCACGCTGAATGCAAGAAAGCTGTCGCCCTTTACCGAGGTAGCGGAGAATTTTAATAAAATGACAGCAGAGCTTCGCAGCGTCGAAACTCTGCGCAATGATTTCATCAATGATTTCTCCCACGAGTTCAAGACCCCGATCACCTCGATCAACGGATTTGCCAATCTGCTTTTGGACACGGAGGTACCGGAGGAGGAAAGACGGCAATATCTGCAGATTATCGCCGATGAATCGGACCGACTCGCCGCGCTCTCCCGGCAGACGCTTATGATGTCGAGGCTCGACAGCCAGCAGTCCATTCCTGACAAAGCGCCGTACCCGCTCGACGAGCAGATCAAGCAGAATATCATCCTGCTCTCCCGCGAATGGACGGACAAGAAAATCGATATGGGCGTCGACCTTACACCTGTAACATACTCAGGGAATGCCGATCTGATGTCGCACATCTGGATCAATCTGTTAAACAACGCCATCAAATTCACCCCGGTATGCGGTACGATCGACGTTGTGATGCGGCAGGAGGGAAACGAAATCCTTGTTTCCGTATCGGATACCGGAAAAGGCATGACCGAGGAAGAAATTGCACATATTTTCAATAAATATTATCAGGCGGACCCCTCCCACGCCACGAAAGGCATGGGACTTGGGCTTTCGATCGCACACCGCATTGTCGAGCTTTGCGGCGGCAGAATCGAGGTAAAGAGCACGCCGGGGGCAGGCAGCACTTTTACCGTGCGGCTTCCAAAGTCCTGATAAACGCTCTGTGAAAGGAAGGTTTTCTATGGCTACAATACTTGTGGTAGAAGATGATAAGAATACAAGGCTTCTTACGACCGCCCGCTTAAAGCCGCACTATGATGTGGTGACGGCATGCGACGGCGAGGAAGCTCTCGACCTGTTTTATAAACAGCATATCGACCTGATCGTGGCCGACATCATGATGCCGAACATGGACGGCTATGAGCTGGTGCGCACACTGCGCGAATACCGGCAGGAGGTCCCCGTTATCATGCTCACGGCAAAGCAGACCTTTGAGGCAAAAAAAGAGGGCTTTTTGACCGGAACGGACGACTATATGACAAAGCCTGTGAACTACGAGGAACTGCTATGGCGCATCGAGGCGCTGCTACGCCGTGCCAAAATCAACACCGACCGCAGAATTACCATCGGCTCCGTTACCGTCAATGCAGATAACTACACCGTAAGCCGCGCCTCATGCGCCGATGCACCCCCGGCAGCTACAGGCGCTGCATGCAGTGCAGCCGAACGGCTCGCGCTGCCCAAAAAAGAATTTGAACTGCTCTACAAGCTGCTTTCCTACCCCGACGTCATTTTCACCAAAGACCAGCTCTTAGAAGATATCTGGGGTTATGACACGGACAGCGATGAAAATACCATCAAGACACATATCAGCCGTCTGCGCAGCAAATTCGACGGCTGGAAGGAGTTTGAAATCGTCACGATCCGGGGACTGGGCTACAAAGCAGAGCTTCATACATGAACTTCCTACACGAACAATATGCCATGCGCAAAACCCCGGCAGGAATAAACGGATTCTCTCCGTGTTTCCCGCCGGGGTTTTCCTATATGTTTCTTGTATACCGGCATGCCGGATAATTGCTGCACCCGAAAAACTCACCGAACTTTCCGTTCCTTTTTCGCAGTTCGCCGCCGCATCTCGGACACAGTTCAAGCTTCTGATTTGCCTGAAGCTTTCCTAACTCCTCATAGCATTTCTGGTTCATGATGCAGTCGTTCAGCGCACGGTGTGCACCCTCTGCGCTAATGTGAAAATAGGACGCCACATCCACAAGCTTGTGATGTGACAGTTCCGGCAGGCAGCTTCGCGCCATGTGCAGCGTGTCGATATAATCATTTTCCACTGTTTTCCCGAAAAGTCCCTCTGCGGCATTCGATACGAAGTTCAGATCAAATGACTGGATATTATGGCCCACAAGCACCGCATCCCCTGCAAATGCGAGAAAATCCGCAAGCGCCTCCCTGATATCCGGCGCATCCTCCACCATCTCATCGGTGATGCCGTTCACCTGTGTAGCATAATACGGAATCGGTCTGCCGGGATTGACCAGCGTAGAAAAAGTGTCTGCGACTTTCCCGCCCAAAACCTTTACGGCTGATATTTCTATAATATCATCTTTTATGACGTTTACGCCCGTCGTCTCCAGATCAAAGACCACATAATCCGGCACGTATTTTACGAGACGTTTTCCTTTGTGTGATTTCATTTACCGCTCCTTACATTCCGTTTCCTGTTCCTTACGCCCTGTTTCCTGCCCCATACACCTTATTTCCTGCCCCATACGCTTTATTGGGGCTGCTCAAGCATCCCTCGAAGTACTCCTACCGCCTTCGACTGATACAATGCGATCAGCAGAATTGCCGCAAGCGCACTGCCGCCAAGCGTACTGATAAGAAACGGAAGGACATAGGTAAACAGCGCCGCCTCGGCGTTCCCCATCAAAAACCGCGCCACCGGATAGCAGAGTATTCCGCCGATGATTCCCGTTCCGATCACTTCACCTGCGACTGCCGCCGGAACTTTCTTCACTCGCTGGTAGAGCATCCCGCAAAGAAATGCCCCGATCATGCTCCCCGGAAACGCAAGCAGGCTTCCCGTGCCCATGAGATTCCGTATCAGCGCCGCACAGAATGAAAATCCCAGCGCATACCACGGACCCAGAAAAATCCCCGCCAGCACATTCAAAAGATGCTGTACCGGAAAACACTTCGATACGCCCACCGGTATGTAAAATGTGGACAACACCACTCCAAGAGCCGTCATCATGCCTGCCACCGCAAGCTTTCTTGTATTTATCTTCATATTTTTATTCCTCCTACAAAATATCGATGTATTCACCGGAAAGCGCCTTATTCATGCTGCGCACCGCACAGAACTTTCCGCACATCGAACAGGTATCGTCATGCTCCGGCTTTCTGTCGTCGCGGATCTGCTTTGCCGTCTCGGGGTCAAGCGCACACTCCCACTGTGCATCCCAGTCGAGCTCACGCCTCGCGTCTGCCATCTTATCGTCGATCTCTCTTGCCCCGCGGACCCCCTTTGCGATATCCGCCGCGTGCGCCGCGATCTTCGATGCAATGATGCCCTGCTTAACATCCTCCACATTCGGAAGCGCAAGGTGCTCCGCCGGAGTCACATAGCACAGGAAAGCCGCACCGTTCTGCGCAGCGATCGCGCCGCCGATTGCAGAAGTAATATGGTCATAGCCCGGCGCGATATCCGTCACGAGCGGACCTAACACATAGAACGGCGCTCCCATGCAGATGGTCTGCTGAAGCTTCATATTCGCGGCGATCTGATCCATCGGCATGTGCCCCGGTCCCTCCACCATGACCTGTACATCACGCTCCCACGCGCGCTTCGTCAGCTCGCCGAGGCGCACCAGCTCCTCAATCTGGCACACATCGGACGCGTCCGCAAGACAGCCCGGTCTGCAGGCGTCGCCAAGTGATATCGTCACGTCGTGCTCGCGGCAGATCTCCAATATCTCATCGTAATACTCGTAGAACGGATTCTCCTCCCCCGTCATACTCATCCATGCGAAGACAAGCGAACCGCCTCTGGAGACGATGTTCATCTTACGCTTGTGCTTTTTAATCTGCTCAATGGTCTTTCTCGTGATTCCACAGTGGAGCGTCACGAAATCAACACCGTCCTCGGCATGCAGGCGCACCACGTCGATAAAATCCTTTGCGGTGAGCGTCGATAAGTCTCTCTGATAGTGAATCACGGAATCATATACCGGCACGGTCCCGATCATTGCAGGGCATTCCGCTACAAGCTTTCTGCGGAACGGAATCGTATCGCCGTGGGAAGAAAGATCCATGATGGCGTGCGCGCCCATATTGACCGCCGCCATGACTTTTTCCATCTCGACGTCATAATCCTTGCAGTCTCTCGACACGCCGAGATTCACATTGATCTTCGTCCGCAGCATCGAGCCCACGCCCTCGGGATCGATACACTTATGATTCTTATTGGCACAGATGGCAACCTTGCCCTCTGCGACGAGCGGCATCAGTTCTTCGACCGTCATGCGCTCCTTTGCCGCCACTTTTTTTAATTCCTCCGTTGCAATCCCCTTGCGGGCTGCTTCCATCTGCGTTGCGTATTGTTCCATACATACTCCATTTCTGCAGGGGTGCGGTTTTGGGGGACATTTCAATGCTTCCAATGCACAAATAACAGATTTAGAGCATGTCTGCTTATTCGCACAAAAAAAAGATTCCGTGCCGTAGTCGCGCCGAATCCTTTCAAATTCATTTTCCGCTCCCTACAACAGTATTAACTGACAGGTTCAAAGAGTCAGGTTTTAACCTTCTCAACCGTTTGTGTCCGACACGCACAGTCCCTCTGCGATTTTTATTTTCTTATTTAGATTAACTTACTTTGCATTCGGTGTCAATAGAAAAACGACACGCGCCACAAGGCACGCGCCGCAAAGCGCGCACAAAAAAAGAACAGCCAATGACTTGGCTGCCTTTTAGGAGAAGGTATTTTTACTATGGGGTATAGCAAAAACTATATATAATGTATTGGGGGGTTTTACGAGTATTATAATAGCACGCCTCCACAAATAAGTGTGCACAAACTTCACAAATTTTCATACAAGAAATTGTACAAAATGTACAGTACCTTCGCCCTATTTTATCTTCGCTTTGATGCGCGAAAGCGCATTGTCGATCGCCTTTGGACTTTTTCCCATCTCGTCCGCAATCTGCCGGTAGTTCTGCCCCGAGAGGTAAGCGTCCAGCACTTCCCGCTCCATCGGGCTTAATCTGCCTTTCAATTCCTCCCAGAACTGCGCCAGATTTTCCTGCGCGATCACAAGCTGCTCCGGATTGTCCATGCTGTCGGTCGGAAGCGTTTCGGCTAAAGATTTTCCCTCTTTCCCCATGCGGGAGTAAAAAGACACATATGTGTTGAGCGGCGCATGCTTTTTCCGGTTCGATGCCTCCACCGCGCTGTAGAGCTGTCTCGCAATGCAAAGCTCCGCAAAGTGAAAAAAGGTAGATGCGCGGTCATCCCTGAAATCTCTGATTGCCTTGAACAGACCGATCATGCCCTCCTGAATCAGATCGTCGGTATCTCCGCCAATCAGAAACATAGCGTTCGCCTTGCCGAGCACCAACGGCTTATATTTTCCGAGAATGTAGTCCATGACCCTCTCATCGCCGCCCCGGAGCCGCTCTATGAGCTGCTCATCTGTCAAATTCTGATATTCCTCTGCCATCCTGCCGCCTTCCCTGTTTCTCTTTTCGGAATCTAACGTTGCTCCATGCCCCTCGTCCCGGAAGCTTTTTCCCGGTTTCCCTTCTTCCACTCCCTGCACTCTTCGCCCCTATGCCATGCGCTGCCGCACGATCTCATAAGCGAGCACGCCTGCTGCCACCGACGCGTTCAGCGAGTCGATATCTCCCTTCATCGGGATGGATGCCACGAGATCACAGTTCTCACGCACCAGTTTGCCGACACCTTCACCCTCGCTGCCGATGACCAGTCCGATCGGTCCCTTTAAATCCAGATCGTACATAGTCGTACCACCCATATCCGCGCACACGAACCAGATACCGCGCTCCTTTAATTCCTTAATCGTCGCACTCAGGTTCGTCACCTTCGCGACAGGCGTATAATTGATGGCTCCCGCGGACGTCTTTGCCACCGTCGCCGTCAGACCCACCGCACGCCGCTTCGGGATGATGACGCCGTGCGCGCCGCAGAGATTCGCGGTACGGATGATCGCCCCCAGATTATGTGGGTCCTCGATATTGTCTAACAGGAACAGAAACGGCGGTTCCCCCTTTGCCTCTGCCGTCGCAAGAATATCCTCCACCTCAGCGTACTCATATGCTGCCGCAACCGCTATCACTCCCTGATGCTTCTTCGTCTCGGAAAGCTGATCGAGACGCTCTTTGTCCACGAAATTTAAAATCGTATCGTGCTTTCTCGCCTCTCTGACGATCGTGCGCACCGGTCCGTCCTGACACCCGTCAAGCACATATAATTTATCAATCGTTTTACCGGAGCGAAACGCCTCAAGCACCGCATTGCGCCCCTCAATTTTTAATTCCTCGTATCCCATACATTCTCCTTTTCTGCCATCCGGAAACCTCCGTTTCGCATCAGATGGGATGATAGCCTTTCCCCATCCGTTTTGCCCTTGACATCCTGCTTTATCTTTACACTACAATTTCAAACGCAGTCCGTCCACTCCTGCCTTCACCAGTTCGACCAGACGCGGAAACTCGTCCTTTAAATACAGCCAGCCCATCAACGCCTCGAATCCGGTCGCCTTGCGGTAATCTGCCATCGTTGCGTTCTTCGCCATCGTCGGCGACTTGGCGTTTCTGCCGCGGCGGTATACGTCTGTCTCCTCCTCGTTAAGCAGCGGAAGCAGCACCTCCATCATTTCTGCCTGCGTGTGCGCCTTCACGATCTGGCTTGTCCGCTTATGCAGTTCCCCCGCTCTGGTGTTTCCCTTTGCCACGACCACGGACCGGATGACGAGATCGTAGATCCCGTCCCCGATATATGCCAGTGTCAGCGGCGAATAGGTGCGGATATCCACATCCGGTATCTGAAACTGCTCTTTTAAATAGGAATCAATTCCTTTTTCCATCCAATCTGTTCCTTTCCCCCGGCACGTCTGGCTTACTGCATACTCCAGACGACGCCCTCTCTCGTATCTTTAAGCACAATGCCCTTCGCAGCAAGCTCGTCGCGGATCGCATCTGCCTTCGCGAAATCCTTCGCCTTCTTCGCTTCCTTACGCTCCTCGATCTTCGCGAGAACATACGCCTCAAGCCCGGCATCTACCTCTTTCTTCTCTTCCTTACCCGCTGCCCTTGCCGTCGCAAGGTTCAGGGAAAGAACCGTGTCAAAATCCTGAATCAGTGCAAGCTTTGTCGCATCGTTCATATCATCTTTCAGCAGATCATAGACAATCGTAATCGCCATCGAAGTATTCAGATCATTGGAGAGCGCCTCGGAAAACCTTTCCCTGTACGCCGCAACCCGCGCCTCGTCCACGCTGCCCTCGCTCTTTAACTCTGCAATCTTCTTCACCAGCTTATTGTACGCCGCGCTCATATTGTCGAGCACCTCGTAGGAAAATTCCAGCGGCTTTCTGTAGTGCGACTGCAGGCAGAACATACGGTAGACGATCGGGTCATAGCCCTTCTCCTGTAGCAGCGATACGGTGAGAAAATCTCCCTTGGACTTGCTCATCTTGCCCGACTTGTCATTCAGATGGTTCACATGGAACCAGTACGGACACCACTTATGACCCGTGTAGCTCTCCGACTGTGCGATCTCGTTCGTGTGATGCGGGAAAATATTGTCCACGCCGCCGCAGTGAATGTCCATATACTCTCCGAGGTGCTTCATACTGATACAGGAGCACTCAATGTGCCATCCCGGATAGCCTACGCCCCACGGGCTCTCCCACTTGAGCGCCTGATCCTCGAACTTGGACTTCGTGAACCAGAGCACGAAATCATTCTTGTTGCGCTTGTTGACGTCCTCCTCGACGTCGTCGCGCACACCTACCAGCAGCTCTTTCTCACTCTGCGACGAAAAAACATAGTAATCGTCCAATTTTGATGTGTCAAAATACACGTTGCCGCCCGCCACATACGCGAAGCCTTTCTCAAGCAGGACCTCGATCATATGAATAAATTCCGGGATGCAGTTGGTCGCCGGCTCCACCACATCGGGACGCTTGATATTTAATTTCCTGCAGTCCTCAAAAAATGCGTCCGTATAAAACTTTGCAATTTCCATGACCGTCTTGTGCTCCCGCTTTGCACCCTTTAACATCTTATCCTCTCCGGTGTCCGCGTCGGAAGAAAGATGTCCTACGTCTGTGATGTTCATGACGCGCTTCACGTCATAGCCCACATAGCGCAGGGCTTTTTCAAGCACATCCTCCATGATATAGCTGCGCAGATTGCCGATATGGGCGTAATGGTACACCGTCGGTCCGCAGGTATACATTGCAATCTTTCCGTCCTCGTGCGGAATCACCGTATCTACATTTCTTGTCAGAGTATTGTAAAATTTAAACTTGTTCTCCACTTTGGTATTCTCCATTCTTTCTTATATTTTCCGCCTGCTCTTCCCTACTTCGCATTCACGTTAAGCGTCCGTACGGTCTGTTCTAAATCGAGCACACGATTGACAAGCTCCGCATTCTCATGCTGCAATATGGTAAGGTCTTCTTTGACCGGATCGGGCAGATGCACCTGATCCATATCGTCGCGCGGAATCTTGACATTGTCCCGCTTTACGATGCGCCCCGGCACACCGACCACCGTACAGTTCGGCGGAACCTCCTCTAAGACAACACTTCCCGCGCCGATCTTGGAATTCTCCCCGACGGTAAACGAGCCTATGATCTTCGCTCCGGCGCTGATCATCACGTTGTCTCCGATCGTCGGATGACGCTTTCCCGTCTCTTTTCCTGTGCCGCCCAGAGTCACGCCCTGATACAGCGTCACATTATCTCCTACAATCGCAGTCTCACCGATAATCACGCCGCTGCCGTGATCGATGAAAAAGCCCTTTCCGATCGTTGCCCCGGGGTGAATCTCTATCCCGGTCTTGCGCGCGGCGCGCTGCGAGATAAATCTCGCCCAGAAATAATGTCCCTTCAAATACAGCCTGTGCGCCCGCCTGTAGCTAAGCATAACATGAAACGTCGGATAAAGCAAAACTTCCATCGGTGATTTTATTGCCGGATCGCGCTCCTTAATGACCGCAAACTCTTCCTTCATATATTGAATCATACCCATGTTCCATTCCTTCTTTCTTTTCAAACAAGAGAAAACGTGCGCCCCCCGGCGCACAACAAAACCGCGGCTCACCCGTCTCTTAGAGACGAAATGATCCGCGGTTCCACTCTATTAAAAATCAAATGATCTTCACTCGATGCATGTAACGTATGCGATCCGTACCCGGCTACCCGAATCTGCCGCACCACAGCTTCCACATAAAGCCGCAGCCCGCATTCCTCGCCGGATCAGCTCCCGGAGGCACTTGGGGAATCTCTTTCCGAAGACTGCTTGCAGCCGATGACAGTCTCTCTCTGCCGGATGTCTGAATCCTTACTCTTTCCGCTCTTCGCTTTTCCTCGATATTTCAGACAGGAAACCTGACCCTTTTCCTGCATACTATAGTTTATGCACTTCATTTCGTTTTGTCAATCATTTTTCACGCAGAAATTCCATAGAATTCTACGTGCAAAAAATCATCTGTCGTCACCTTTGACATCAGTTGCCTCCCGCCTGCAGCCTGCACATCCGTTGCACCCGGCTTCCGAGTCCGCCACGGCGACGCTGCTCTCATAAAGCGAAGAAAGCGCGCAGATTGCCTGCGCCGAAATACCCTGCTCCGTCCCGGTGAAGCCAAGCCCTTCTTCGGTCGTCGCCTTGACATTGACCTGCTCCTCACTGATTCCCAACGCACGCGCGATATTTGTCTCCATCTCGGCAATATGCGGACGCATTTTCGGCTTCTGCGCAATGATCGTTGCGTCGATATTCTCCACCACGTAGCCTTTTTTGGCAATCAGCTCCGCCACGCGCTCCATCAGCCTGATACTGGAAATACCTTTATACTGCATATCCGTATCCGGGAAATGCTTTCCGATATCGCCAAGCCCCGCCGCGCCGAGCAGTGCATCCATAATCGCATGCAGCAGCACATCCGCGTCGGAATGCCCTAAAAGTCCCAGCGTGTGCGGAATCTTCACGCCGCCGACGATCAGATCCCTTCCCTCGACTAATTTGTGTACATCATATCCCATTCCTACTCTCATTTTTCTCTCCTATGTCGCCGCGTTCTACCGCCGCAGCAGTCTTTTTATTTATTCTGCCCATACAGCCGGCACTTCAATCGTGCTCCCTGCAACACAGTATTCTGCTATGTAAGAAGAATACCATTCGCACTTTCATCTGTCAATTTTTCCCGGCTCTTCCGGTCGAATAATATTGTTCCAAACGAAATGACTGAAACTCTATTTGGTGAAAGCAAAATCCCGAAAACATTCGTTTTCGGGATTCGTAAGTAGCGGAAGGGAGATTTGAACTATTATTGGTACAATTTTAGCAATGTGTTGTTTTATCTGCGTTTGTTGATTTTACAATGGTTTTCGGCGTTTTTATTTTTGCGCATAGTTCACTAGAAATGCGTCAAAAGCATATGAAATACAACACGATGCAACACGAAATGCAACATGAAAGCCGGCACAGATTTCTCCATGCCGGCATCCCTCTTACAACGATCCCAGACCCGCTTTCCAACTCTTCGCCCCGACAATACCATCCGCCGCCAGCCCATGGCTTGCCTGCCAATTCTTCGTCTTACTCTCTGTGCCGCTGCCGAAGGTTCCATCCGGTGTCGCTCCTACAATGATCTGCCATACCTTGACAGCTTTCCCCTTGCTTCCTCTCTTGATTGTATTCATGCTATAAGCCTCCTCATTCTTATTTGACGTACCTGTCGACGCAGCCCCGGAGCCTGTCCCAGTGCACGGCGTATTAAATAACGCCACCTCTGCCGCTCTCCTGCGTACAAGTCCAGTAAGCGTCTTTCCTGCCGCCTTGCAGTACTGTGGCATTGCCGCCGCAATCTGCGCCGCTCTCCTGCCTGCGCAAAGCTTTTTCAAGTTCCCTGCCCCGCAGTTAAATGCAAATGACACCAGCGCGTCAAACTGATTCTGGTTGAGCTGCGCCGTGATCGGCACGTATGCGGAATTGTTGACATATGCTTCAAACTTCCTGCAATCCTGGCGCAAGTACTCCTCCGCCTGTGCCTGTGTAATCGTCTGCCCCGGCTTTACGCCCGCGGTGTGTCCGTAACCGATTGTCCAGACGCCCGCGGCGCACTGATATGCCGTAAGGCGACAGCTCTCAAACTGCATGATAAGCTTTAATCCTGACTGTCCGATTGTTCTTCCCATATCCTACTCCTCCTTATCCTCTTCTATCCCAGTGACGCCCTCTGCCTGCCGCTTGATATTCTTTACCAGCGGCAATAAAAAGCCCGGAATCTCCACGCCGATATCAAGCATGTTTTCCAGTATACTGATGATTTCGTTGCAGATGATCCAGATCGCCACGATGCAGACAACCAGGAACGTAAACGGCATTGCAAAGCCCAAGGTGGCAGACGCATACGCTAATACCTGATCGATAATTGCTCCGACTACCACCAAGAGCCACATCATGACTTTCTTGGTAATGCCCTTCATGCTCTTATAGGAGCTGATGCCGCCGTCTGTCCGGTATTTCGCCGCCACAAGCCCGGTTATGTAATCAATCAGATTGCACACCACCATGAGCAGCACTGGAACATACAAGATTCCCAAGATTGACGACAGGAAGCTCCCTATCGCAGTGAATAATACCTTTACTGAATTTGTTTTCATATTTTCCTCTCTTTCCCCGGCTTCTGGCCGGAATAAAATTAAAAGCGCCGCGTAACCAATCTGTGATAGATCAATTATTCGGCGCTTAGGCTCTGTTTTTTTGATTTGGGTATATTATACCACCTCACAAGTTAAGCGGTTCTCACCCACATATAGCATGTGATATAAGGCTGTAAATTATTATGTGCAGTACTACCACCAGTAGCGCTAATAGATGCCACGTTACTGCCACCCGTAAACACTCTACCATCATCCTCCATATACGCTTTGCCGTAATGTGTACCGGAAGCAGCAAACCCGTTGAAAAGCCACTCCGTGACAGCATGAGTATGACTTGGCATTTCGCCCACTGTCAACGTATGTCTTTTTTCACCGCCCGTTTTTTCTACGACATTGAAATTAGCATCGGAAGTGTCAACCCCCACCGGCACCTTGCCAGCTCCCCAAGTAACCCAAGTTCCTCCAATAAAGGATGCCGGGGAAACGTTTTTGACAGACATGTAAATGCATCCTACTGGGTAAATCTTATCAAGTAAATCTGCGGCATTTAGTTTTGACGCGTTGAGATATCGGACGTTTTTGAACATCATGGACACCTTTCTAAAGATGGACTTATGCTTTTCCCCACTTGCCAACACATCCACATCCGTCCATACATTCGCCTCCGCCGCATCCGCAGTCTCGAAGGTGACTGTATTCTCCGCAGAATCGCCGTCCTCCGGCAGCGCGCCGATATTTTCCGGTGTCAGATTTACAAGCCCCTGTCGGTATGTAGCCTCTTTTGCTCCCTTGACGCCGCCGACTGCCGTACCCGCCATACAATCCCACTTGCCGTCCGCCGTCAGATATACGTTCGTTCCGGCGGGACATTCGTGCCCCGCTCCCTCGTTAAATGTATCATCCGTCGTAAAACCATCCGAGATATTATACATATACCCCGCCTGTGCTGTGACAGTAGGAAGCTGTGCGAAGGTAATCGTTCCCATCGGCATAAGCGCGCCCTGTAAGCCCTGCGAGATGCGCTTTACCTGTTCGTAAAAATACAACGCATTATCAATCTCGTCTCCCGGGCGGACAACACCATTCGTGCCGAGCGCATAGGACTTTGCATAATCCCTATAGTTTAACGCGTTTGTCTCGGATTCTGCCGCCGCCTGTTCGCTTGCTTTTGATGCTTGCTCACTTGCCGCTGCGTTCGCTTCGGATTCTGCCGATGCCTGCTCGCTTGCTTTTGATGCTTGCTCACTTGCCGCTGCGTTCGCTTCGGATTCTGCCGATGCCTGCTCGCTTGCTTTTGCCTTTGCCTGCATTTCCGCGACGTTCCTCTCACTCGTAGCGGTAGACACCTCGCTTGCCAGTGCATTTGCTTCTGACTCTGCTGCCGCCGCTGCACTTGCCGCCACATTGTTCTCGCTTTCCTTTACCCGCTCTTCGACCCCGGCGATACTTGCCACAGATTCCGCCGCCGCTGCCGCCGCTGCGGTTGCACTATCCTGTGCGGTATCTGCCACCCGGTCGACCTCCTCGATCGCGTCATGAATAGACTGCCGGACGTCCTTGCCGTAACGCGCATGCATGATCTGTTCTAAAAACTGCCCGATATTACTCATTTTATCGCCCCCTTAAGTGTATTTATCTGCTCCTGCTGGTACTGCGCTGTCGCGATCAGGTCAGCAATCAGTTCTTCATACCGGATGCCTTTTCGCTCATTCCCTCCGTCGACGCCGTCAGTTTCGTCCTGCTCACTGCCTGTCCTGCAAGCACCGTCCACATATACGCCCCAGTCATCTGTCATCACATCTTTGAGTTCCTGCGCGATCAAACCGTGATGGTAACGACCGGATGTGCCGTCACGATACTTAAAACGGCTCGGCTTAAGGCTATAAATAAATGCGGCGGAATCTTCCTTATTTAATAAGCTGATGTCATTCTTTGCGTTCCGGTCGGAAGTCGTAATCGACGAGGAATCGGCAGTCAGTGAGCCAATATGGGCTGTCGACGCTGTCAGCGTATCTATCAACGCAGTGCCAAGGTACGCCTCCGATGCCCCAACCATAGATTTGCCGTCTTTGCAATCAAGATAACCGCCATCTGGTATTTCCAGACCGTGCCACATAAGGTGTGAGCCATCCCCGCCATAGTCGACCGCAAAACCGTATGCACCCATACCAGCAAATAACTTCCTGCCATCCGCGGTCGATGATATACGGATAAGCTGACCGTTTGCTTCCTCGGTGTCAATATAAATTTTTCCACCCGTAATCTCTGCATTTTTCGACTTGATCGTTCCCTCAAACTCGCCGTCGATGCATTTCATTTTTCCATCCAAAGAGACGGTAAACTTATCATTGACATTGATCCCAGTTACGTTGATTCGCGCACACACCTTGCCGGATGCGTCGCGTACCTCCATGACGCCATTGTCGTTATCGTACCCGCCAAGTGTCAGCGTGCCGCCCTTGATACGGTCGGCATACATGGTCCCTGCCAAGATAAAATCGGCTACGATCTTGCCGTCCATCGTCATGGCAAGACCATACTCACCGTTGTAGCCGGTATGCGAGTACCCAAGACCGTTGATATTCCACCTCCACACCTTTTTTGCAGTATCAATGTCCTTGGTGTCCATAATGAGCAGTTCCTTCGGGTTGCCGTCCTCGTCCATGTTTAGAACGATATAACCATTCGTCGCGGTCTTGATAAGCTCCGATGCATTGTTCTTCGCTGCCTGCAAGATGCTGCTCTGCTGTGGTATCTTCTCATCTAACTGGTTTGTCAAGCTCGTCATCTGCTGCGTATACGACTTCTTCAGTGTATTGCTCAATACAAGTTCATTTTTCTCCGGCTCTTGTAAAAAAGTCGTCATCTTCTGCACCGGGAACCACGCATCCATCCCGTATGGCTGTGCCAAAGCATTGACCGAATCGCCCAGGTTAAATGCATCAATACTACTATCAAGCATTGATAAATCCACCGCGTTGACCTCAAGTGTAAGCAGTTCGTACTGATTTTCCGCAAGATACTTCTCCGCCTTTTTCTTGAGATTGGCGGGCTCTGTCACATCATCCCAGTGCACGACCTTCTTGATCCAGCCAAACCGCGATACCGCCTCCGGCAGATACACATAGTCTTTGCCGCCATTGACGGACTTAATGTCCGTATATGCGTCCAATCCCTCAATCGGACTCTCATCGAGCCGCGCGCCAAGCGGAATGATTGCGGTCACGATGTCGACGCCGGATGTGTTACAGGCATAGTCGAGCAAGTTCTCGCCAAACTCGATCGGCTGCTCACAGGTCGTGCCGTAGTCCTGCAATTTTACCAAGTCCAGGTACCGCACACCATCGACTTTCCTAATGCGCAGATACCCGCCAAGGCTCTCACACAGCTTTTCACGCAGGCAAGTGAGAGTATCTTCATAATTCGTAAAGCGGTAAATGCTGTCGTTCGGGTCCGTGACCGTGACAACGCCGACCTTAAAGCGTTTCTTTTCCTCCACCTGTGCATTATGGTTATTGATTAAGGTCGTGAAGAACTGTAGCGGCGTCTGATTCTGGTATTTCCCCTGTGGCTGGATGGAATCGTAAAGAAATGCCAGCTCACCGACTGCGTACACTTCCTTTGTCATTGCCTTATCGTCCTTGATTTCCTGCACCTCACCGTAAAAGATTTCCACGTCGTCTTTCAAAATCTGCACCATGCTCCGCCGGTTCTCGATAGCGTCATGCAACGGGTTCGTCACAGGAACATCAAACTCAAACGTACCGGAATCATTTAACGCCTGCTCGAGCTTGGCATTCAGGATAACGCACTCAGAATCGCCGGAATAATATAAAGTTTTGCCGTCAAGTAATACCTCATAGATCATAAGTAAGCTCCTCTATATCGGATGGCAAGCTTTCCGCTGCCCTCAAACTGTAATGTCACATCCTGCTCTCCGACCTTGATTGCCGGGAAACGGTAAGTACCTGGAAGAAACATATGGTGCGTCTTTCCCGCATGCACCACCGTCAGATTCGCGCTCTCTGTCACAATAAACTCCGGCACTGTCGGCATCCCGCCGCCGAGAATCGTTACGCTCCGGTTTTCACCATTAATCGTAATATCCCCAAGTTCCCGGATAACCCCCGTTTCGAAATCGAACGGATCCCACAGCCAATCCTCATCGCTTGCCGTAATGTCATATTTAAACGGTTCTGCCGTTCCGGCAAGAGCGATCGTGCTCAACACCTGATTGGTCTTTTTCGGGTCAAGTGTGAGCCGGCACATATAATAGTAGCCAAGGTCATTGTCCGGGATGACTTTGAGTTTCCTGCCGTGCAGCCACATGGCAATCTCCGTTGTTGCCTGCGCAAAGGCTTCGTAGCTGCCGTCATGCAGGATAAATTCAAAGCTTAACCCGGAACGTTCCTCATAACTGACCTGTCCGGTGATCTCCGACAGGTCGATGCTGCCGGATGCGCCGGGGATTGATATAAGGTTGGTCTTGGGCTTGGGCTGCGGTATGTACATGGATGTCATCTTAAGCCCGAGGTCTGATGTGTGCTTTCCGTCGATTGTTAATCCGAAATTTCCCATTAGGTTCTCCTCTCTCTGATTCTTCCCATCGTTTCATCCACGTAGGGGGCGACAATCCTTCCGACTGGTCGCCCTTCCAGATATACTCCGACGCCATGCATAGCATTTTCCATCGCCTCACCCATCTGACCATAATCAAATGCTTCTGCCTGCCCACCACTCATGCCATATGCACGATTTCTTATGCTATCAGCCGTATTCCTGATGCCCTCCGAAATCTGCCCCGTATAACCACCTATTCCGCGGAACATCCCCGGCTTGAGCACGCCCGCATCCATAGACTCTTGCAGTGTTTCATACGGGTTGTAATCAGCAAGCGGTATGTCCATGCCCGCAACACACATCTCACCGATCCACTGGAATTTCTTTGACGGGGAATGGATATCCAGTGCGTCCTTTGCACCTTTAAACAAGCTAGTTGCAAGACTCTTCACTTGGCTAACAAGCCAATCCCATCCACCACTAATGCCCTTCCAGATGCCTGAAACAATCTGACCGCCGATTTCTGCCATTTTCTCCGGCAATTCCTCAATCGCAGATACGATATTGTCAAAAAATCCTTGTCCGGCATCCGTAGCTTTCTTCTTGAACTTTACGATGAATGAAGCAACTTTCGTAATAGTGTTAAGCAGCCATGTCCAAATGCGAGACGGAAGATCTTTAATAAAGGAAATCACGCCTTCGATAAAATCACTTCCGGCTTCGGTGGCTTTCGTGGTCATATCCACATTCCACTCGACGATTTTTGCAATTACATCGAGTAACCACTCCCGAATTTTGCCCGGCAGCTCCGAGAAAAATGTTACGATATTATCGATAAGCACCGGAATATTCTCTGCCACCCATGTAATCATATCTGCATTCCAGGCTATGATCGACGTGAGAATGTAGCCGAGCCAATACATGATTTTATCCGGCAGCTCCGATAACCATGTCCCGATATCCTCAAAGAATGCAGGAATGCTTTCCGTGAAAAATGCAACGATAGAGTCCCATGCATCCGAAACTGTCTGCTTAATCGTTTCGCCGAGGTCTGACAATGCATCAGTGATCTTACCCGGAAGCTCCTTAAACCATTCAACAAGCGCTTCGATTTGCTCGCCAAATAACTCCTGTATGGTCGTCCAGATGCCCTCGAAGGAGGCGGTCATCATGTCCCATATTCCGCCGAATATTTCCTGGATGCCCTGCCATGCTCTTTCCCAGTCACCCGAAAAGACTCCTGCAATAAAATCAATGACGCCCTCGAGGATTCCAAGAATTCCCTCTATGGTCTGTCCGATCATTGCGAACGAGCCTTCAAGGACTGGTGCAAGCACATTCATCAATAATTCAATCAGTGGTTGTATCTTCTCACACAGCCCGCTAAGTAATTCCCCTAACTTTTCAATTACAGGCTGCGCCGCTTCCTTGATTCCATTCCACGTTTCGGTGATGCTCGCGCGGAAATCCTCATTTGTGTTCCAGAGATAGACGATTGCCGCGACGAGAGCAGTTATTGCCATGACAACAAGCCCAACCGGGTTTGCTTCCATTGCCGCATTGAGAAGCCATTGTGCAACGGTGAGTCCCTCTGTCTTCGTCGCTGCTGCTGCAAACGCCGCCGTCAGTGATTTCACCGCTGTCTGAATCGTCAGCCCCGCTTTCAACGTAGCAAGTGCCGCTACCGTTGCCTCGATTGCCGGAACAAAATCTTCGAAATTATCAATCAGATACTGTAATGCATCCGTTACCGGTTCAATCGCAGGACACAGATCGCCGATTCCCTCGAGAATAGCATCTGCAATTTCTTTCGCTGCTTCCACAAGCTGTGGCAGATTATCGATAATCCCCTGCACCAATGCGCTAATAAGCTGCACGGCAAGATCAATCATCTGCGGGGCAAATTCCGCCGCTCTTGTAACTAAATCCGCAATGATATCCCCAAGAGCGCTAACAAGCCCCTCCGCTCCATTCTCTTCAAACGCCTGTGCTAATTGTTCGATATAGCCCTTCCCAAGAGAAGCCGCATCCCGCAGGGATTCTTCCATGCTTTCGTAAATCTCAATGCCAAGCCCTTCCAACGCAGATTTCAGCACGGTGATATCACCTTGAAGGTTGTTCTGCATTGTGTCCGCCATCTGTGCGGCAGCTCCATCACAGCTATAGATTGCATCCGACAGCTTATCGAAATCCTCGTCTGACGCATTTACAATCGCGAGAAGCCCGGACATTGCTTCCTGTCCACCGATAGCCGACGCCATCTGCGCCTGCTCCGCTTCACTTAAACCGGCAAAACCTTCCCGCAGATCAAGCATGATCTCATTTAATGATTTCATGTTGCCGGCATCATCCGTCATAGAAATTCCAAGCTTGTCCATTGCTGTCTGGACTTCCTTAGTCGGGCTGGACATACGGGATAAGATAGACCGAAGTGACGTACCCGCCTGACTTGCTTTGATTCCGCTGTTTGCCATCAAACCGATAGCCGTTGCGCAATCCTCCGCAGAAAATCCAAGTGCTCCGGCGACGGGTGCCACGTACTTAAACGTCTCACCCATCATTGACACATTGGTATTGGCATTAGAGGAAGCAGTGGCTAAAATATCCGCGAAATGTGCGGAATCCTGCGCGGACAACCCGAAAGCCGTAAGCGCATCCGTCACAATGTCTGATGTGGTAGCTAAATCTTCCCCGGAGGCGGCGGCAAGATTCATGATGCCGTCAATGCCGTTTAGCATATCCTCCGTTTTCCAACCAGCCATAGCCATGTAGTTCATGGCTTCCGCCGCTTCTGTCGCAGAGAACTTGGTATTAGCCCCCATTTCTTTGGCTTTATCTCTAAGCGATTCGAGTTCTTCACCCGTCGCGCCGGAGATCGCTGCCACTTCTGACATTGCCGCATCAAAGGAGACTCCAAAGCTAACCGCTGCGCCCGCTCCTGCCGTTAAAGCTCCGCTTACCGCGGTAACAGCTTTCGCAGATACGCCAAACGCCTTTGTTGCAACACCCTTTATTCCATTAAGCCCCTTTGTCAACCCGGACGAATCAAGTAACGTCTCAAATGTAAGCGTGCCATCTGCCATTTCCTCACCACCAATCTACGGCGGCGCTGGCTCATGGCTCTGGCTCTCAAACCTTAATCAAAATACTTGTCAAACTCTTCTACCTGCTCACTCTGCGCTGCGGATAATTCCACTGGAAGCTCCCACGCATTCCGCAGCTTGATATAATCCTTATCCTTGCCCTCATAACAGCGATACCCCATAATCTCATACATCCTTGTGCTGCTGTTGAGTCCATTCAGTAAAGCGCGAAACTTATGCCAATGCATATCTGTTTCTGTCAGATCAATGCCGTACTGCCCGAGGAATGCGCTATAAATGTAATCAGCGTCGACCTCATAATCAATCACCCTGTCACCGCCGCCACTCCCATTTGGGATGCTCACAGGCGGGTATGCAAAATTTAAAATCGCCTGCATATCCGCGCTATTCTCAATTAGCGGAATATTCTCCGCGAAAATGTATGAGATATCCAGATTAATTTCCCGACTCCAACGCTCGAACGCATTGCAGAACCGCATCCAGACGCGAAAATCTGTGTTTATGAGAAAAGGCTTACCGCCGATTATAACGGTGTCCGGTAAGCCCTTTTCCATGAGGTTCATCGCTTCATATTCGCCACGCGCTGAATAGACTCAACGCTTTTCGCAGCTCCGGCGATATCCTGCAAAATCTTCTTGGTATTCGCGTCAAATTCCGGCTTGTTGTAATCTGCGACCGGACGATCATACTCTTTTGCAATCTTCAGATACAGAATGTTCATGTCGTTCAGATCAATTTCATCCATATCTGCGCTGCCGAGCACCTTTGTAAGTGTCTCCTCACCGACTGTGTCTGTTAAAAACTCATGCAACGAGTTGACGCGGTCATCAAGCGCAATGTCTGTGTTTGACAATCTGGTATTCACCTCGTCCACTTTCTTTTTAATGTTCCGGGTAAATGCCGGAAGAATGCAACTTGTTCCATTGTGTTCTACTTTATACTGCATACGCTACCTCCTATTCGTTCTCTGCTGATTTTGTGGTACTCCGCGCCGTCGCTGTACCGTTTTCCGTGAATGTAATTGTTGTGTCCGTCTTGGTGGCTGTTCCTTTTGCCACAGTTCCGCCAAATGCGATCTGGAAATTGATCTTACTGTCCACGGCGTTAAGGTCCGTTACAGACAGCACACAGTCCGTTTTCCATGCCTCGTAACCGCCGCCTTCTACCGGGCGCATCATAAAGGCAACCATACACTCCGTACGGGCGTCATTCCCTACCTTCATATTGTAGAAATACTCCCAGATCATCTCGAAATCCGGCTCATTCTCATACATCGTCAAGTCCTGATCGATAGACGGCTTGTACTTCATAAGCTCCGTCGTCGGGCTTTCATCCGCGATGTAGTCAAACTCTTCCGTTTCCGGATTCATGGAAATTGTGAGTTCCGTCGACTTCTTGATTCGTGTCCACACCGGAGCTTCTTTCGTTCCCGTGTTAAGAAACAAGCCGATCAAATGCTTTTTTACCATTCTTCTTCCTTCCTTTCTCGTAAATACGTGATTTTCAGTGATATCTGATATAGATTTGTGTTATCTTCTTTGGCTTCAAACATGTACGGTGTTCCGGCAAGTTCAATGTCCATACACCTTCGGTCATCATCCAGTTTAGGGAATTTCTGTTCATATTGACAATCATCTACCCAATACGCGAACTTCTCGAGCCATTCGTCGTTATCCTCCCTGTCTCTGTTGTCCTGCCCTTCCCGGACAACATACAGCTGATAATACTCCGTAATAAGATAGGAATTATCGTTATATTCCTTCCTCTCACGGTTCGGGCTCTTAAAAAGACCGAGGCTGTCCGCCCCTTCGCCCACCTGGTCAGTATCTACTTTTACCGCTTTCATGTCGTAGCCCTTTAGCCACTCTGCAATCGCTCTGCTTACCGTCATTTCGCACCCGCCATCTTTCTTGCACCGGAAAGAATCTTTTCTTTGCCGCCTTCCTGCTTCATCCTCTCAAACCAATATGTCCCGCGCTTCGGAGCGCCCTGAAACCGTGCTTCGCGATAGTACCACCTTCTGGCATACGGTGTACGGTACTTCACCTTGCCGCTGCCGATTGTGGTATTCCTGATTCCGCTCCGAATAAGCTCGCCGCTGTCCATAGGAACATAATCTGCGCATCTCCTTAATACCTCACTGTCAATGAATTGCTGTACGCGACCGCCTACTTTGATTCCTCTCTCTTTAAGGACCTTTTCTCCGTCTACATCAACCGTTTTCAGCGTAAACGTAAATGGCTGACTCACTATTTACACACCACCTTTATATGCTTAAGCCTGGGCTTATTCCGGTTATCCTCGATAGCCGCCACTGTCACGCAATCGTAATCCGCTTTCAGATGCTTAAGCCGGTAATCTTCGGTAAGCTCCTGTTCCACCGCTCCCCACACGATCACATCCAGATTGTCACTCTCGTTGAGCGTCCAACACTCTGATGTGTCAGTAAGTGCTTTGAACTCCCGCTTCGTCACATATCTGCGGTTGCAAACTGCCGTTTCCGGTATCGTGACACTGACCGTTGTCACAAGGTTGATTTTCCCGTCAGCAGTGACCGTTTTCTCTGTCTTGCTCGAATACATCACGCCACGGACAATCGTGCGTTGGTAAGAGTCATCCTCTTTGTGATTATAAATCGTGATCGTATCGTTAAATATTCCCATTACAAGCACCCCATCAATCCAGTGCCGGAAAGCCACTGAAAACAAACACTTCGCAATGATGCATCCGCCTGCTCTACAGTCACATTTGCATAAGACTCGGAATAACCGGCGTTTGAAACCGAAGTGACGCCCCTCCCTGCCCCTGTCTGCTCCTGATCGTATAATGCATTAACAAGATTCGCCACCGCCGCTTTCACACGGTCGAGCTTATAACCGCAGACCCCTTGACACCTTAAATGCGTCAATACTTCGATTTTCATTTCAGCCTGCGGGAGAAGCCTCTCAAACTCCTGTTTCTCCACCTTCGGAAAATGGGAGCTGTAATACTCCCAGTCGATATATGGCATTTACAACTCCCTCCTTTCCTACTGCTTGCCTGCGGACTTCGCATCCTGCGTGCCGGCTTTCACTGTCTCAAGCTCTTCCTGCGCCTCGTTAAGCTCGGCTTTTACGGACTCAAGCTCCGCTTTCACGGACTCGAGTTCCTCGCGCAGTGCCTTATTCTCCTTTTTTAACTTTGCATCTCCGGCTTTCTTGTCCGTTTTCTCCGCTCCTACTCCAACTCTTCTCATGACCCACCTCCTACGCTTTGCTGTGCCGATAGATTCCGGCGCGCTTATTCGCATATGCGTCCACAATTCCATACTTGCGGTACTTGATAATATCCGCGTCCGCTTCCGGGTTGGACGATGCCGGAATAATGTTGCTTGCTACGTGCTTATCGAACTTGATAATCGCAGGCTTGTGAATAATCATGAAGTTGATATCCTGGGCATCTGCGGCTTTCCGGTAGTGTCCGATTTCCTCACCCTCTGTCTTGCCATCGAGCATCTCGATTGTGGTATAAAATCTTGCCTGCGGTACTACCTTCTTTGCCTGAAACTTTGCCAGAATCTCCCTGGATTTTGTCGTGTCAAGCGCCATAACGCTGTTTAAGAGCGTAGCCGTTGCATAAAGCAGACGGCCTTCCTGCGGCACTTCAGCTTCGTCCATTTTGTTCCATGCTGTAAGCAGTGCATCCAGAAATTGCGATGCATTGTCGATAGTTCCGGTTGCTGTGGAAATATTGTCCAATGACGCCAATGTCGCAAACGTAAACGCATCCGCTTCGGGTGCAACCTTTTCACGCATCAATTCCGCTCCTGCCATGCCGAATGCAAGGTTTCTCGATTCCTCATTGTCCATAACGTCGACGGAAATCTTCGTGCCTCTGTCATAGTTGAACGCCGTGGTCTTCCACTTGAGATCAACCGCACCGGTTGTGTAGCCGCTGTTCCGGTCATAGTCTCCAAGACCGCTCACCGTAATCTGCGGATAAATAATCTCATTTGCGTTTGCCCCGGCTCTGGACATCGTCGAATCAGAAGTCAAATCCGCCGTAACGGATGCACTTCTGTATACCTCATCCAACAAGCCAGTATAATTCTTTGCTAAAGCGATTGTGTTTGGCATCTTTCATCCTCCTTATTTCTGCTCTGTGCCGTTCGGAACCGGCAGCAATCCCATGACTGCGCGAAGCTGCGCATCCGCACTGTCTACGCCGCCGCCCGTCACTGCCCCGATAATATTGCCTGTCTTGACTGTGCCAGGCTCGGTTTCTCCGAACATTCCCTTTGTAACATCATCTTCCATCAATGCTTTAACTGCGGCGGCTACATCCTCTTTCTGGTTCTTGGATGCCTTAAGCGTCTCTGTGTCCATAAGCTTGATGATCTTATCAACATCCTTGCCCTTGGCGTCCAGAATCGCCGCTTTCAGTACGTCGCTAAAATCTCTGTCGGCAAGCTTTGTCTGGTAATCCGTCTCGATGGTCTTTTTCTCCTCCTCAAGATCGGAAATGCGCTTGTTGAGCGCAGACACGTCCACTCCTTCAAATCCCTTGAGCTTCTCTTTTAACTCGCCGATCGCGGCGTCGTTTGCCTTGATGGTGTCATTCAATTTGTTGAGTTTTTCTGTCTGGATATCATAATCTGCTTTCGTCTTATAGTTTTCCAGAACAGCTTTCTCAAACTCTTTCTGTTTGTCAGCCGGAATTTCTACTCCGTACTCCTTCATGATCTCAAAAATATTTTTCATGCTTCCTCCTAAAATGACTTATGAATCGCGTTTTCCGCGATAAGGATTGGTACAACACAAAAAGAGCCGGACAACAAATCTCTAGTTACTAGAAATTCATTATTCGGCTCTTAGGCGCTGTTGTTATTAGGCTTTCCTGATGGCACTTTTTACAGTATATCGGAAAGCGCTCTGCTCTAGTGTCATCCCGTACCCTATAGGCTTTGGGATTGCCACATTTCGGGCATTCCTGCCACGAATAGGTGTGCTTCAACTTATCACCCCACCGGATATTATATCACGGTCTAAGTTGGATTGCAATAAAAATCGAATCTATGTTTGCCCTAATCAAGATTTATTGCAAAATCACAAACATTGCATCGAAAATGTATTTCATTCGGCTTTTTAGGGACAATCACACCTTTTTCACACTGGGGGCAGTGAACCAATTCGCCTTTACGCAACTTTCTAATCATATCGCCAATTTCTTTATTAGACATTTCCATTTCACTCCCTCCACTTATAATCCGGATATCTTTCTCTTACTGATTTTATTATAGACCTCAAATCATCCCCGGTCAATGCACCTTTTCTGTGTTTTAGTGCCATTGCATCACAAACACACTCAATGTGCTGCCCTTTCTCCCCGAGATAATCCATATGTGTCTTTTCATGTATAATAGTTTCTACCACCGTTTTCTTGGTATTGCAGTTCACAGCATTTATGTATATATTATTGCCAATTTGTAATCCATATAAGTTTTCCATTCCAAGGTCTTGGACAGTTAAGGTGTTATTGATTATTTCAACATTTACTTTATTATCCACGAAAAATTGTATGGCTGACCGCCCTGTATCACTTTTGTTCAAGTCTTTATATATATTTTCAGCAAGAATAACATCTGTTTTCTCTTTGGGTTCCACATGAAATATTTTTTCGGCTGCTTCCTTTCTTGCCCGTGATTCATTGCTTTTAACAAAAACGTTTGTTTTTGAAAGATTTGACGTCCCCGCCTGCACCCGCAATCGCTCGTTCTTCGGTCTGATATCCACATCTGCACTGAATTTCTTATAGTCCGCTGTTTGTTTTCGAAGCTTACTCTGCAAATCTTTGGTATCTCCCCCAAGCGTCCTCTGCGCCTCAACTTCCCGCTTAGTCGCGCGTATCTGCCGCTCCATCTGCCGTTGTTTCTGCGTTGCCTGGTAATATGTATACTCTTTTCCGTTCACAGTTACCGGCTCCGGCTCTGGCTCCCACTGATTCGACTCGGATATTCCCTCAAAGAACGGATACATTGTATGACGGCAGTTATAACCGTGCAGCCCTTTCGGATCCGAAGGATAGCCGGTCGCCTCTTCCAGATTGCGGATAGTATAGCCGAGCCTCCTGCATTCTGACTTATGACTGCCCCTGTCTATCGCATAAACTTTCCCTTGCCAATATGCATGATCTCCGTGACCGCGTGTTCCATCCGACCGCGCGCCCCAATGCTGTGATACTTCCACTAGGGTTTCCCCGGTAGATTCCATATTGAGCATTGTCACTTTCCCTGCGAGCTGACTGGACGCTGTCATGATGCAGTTGCGCACCGCTGTGTCAAGCTGCGTGGTACGCCCGCTCTTATAGTCGATGCTTCGCAGCCCGCTCTGTGCAAGTTCATGCACACAGTCATTCACTACCTGTTGCCATGAATATGCGCCACTTGTGAGCTTAATCAGTCCAAGGTCAAGCTGGTGCTGATATACGTTTTCAACCGCAGTAAAGCCCATTCCATTAAAGCCCATACTTTTCGTCAGATTCCGCAGTTCGCCGTTCGTCTGCAATGCCATAGCGTCAATAAGCCGCCGGAGTCCTCCCGGCTCTGACAGGCTTTTGCCCGCCTGCTCCCATAGTGACAGGTCGTTGTTAAATGCCATGTTCCCCGCCTCTGCAACGATCGCATTCCCCTCTTCGCGCGCTGTCGCCGTCACCCGTGCAATCTCGCTTGAGACATAGTCCTTATACGCCTTTGTGTTCTCGGCAACCGCCATCTTATAGTCCTTATCCGCACGCAGAACCTTCATAACCTCGCTCTGGATTTTCGCCGGGGAATAGCCAAGCTCCATAAGTGATTTCGCCATAATCTCCGCCGTTTCCGTATATCTCCCGGTCTTTTTTACACGGCGGGCAATATCAGCAATCACATTCTGCTCCAACTCCTGGTACAGCGGTACAAGCCTGTCCCCAAACTCCCGCATCTGCTCTTCTGTCAAAGCCATACACTAATCCTCCGTCTCCGCATCAGCATCTATATCCGTCTGTCCCTCCTTATAGATTTTCTCCGCCTCTTCCTCTGACAGATTGTATTTGTCCATCAGATACCAGATTGTAAGCTTTGGGATGCTTGAGAAGGACAATGCATCCGCCCGTTTTCCCTCAAGCTCGCTCTGATGATCGACCACATAGGAATCGTCAAAGTCAACGGTGATTTCCTCTTCCAGATTCCAGCTTGTCGCCTGGTATGTGTTGGAGAACCACAAAACCGCCCGACAGATATCTCGAATATAATTCTCTGCTTCTGTCCTCTGCTTATTAAGCTCCTGCATGGAATCCTGCCGTTCTCCGGCATACTCTGTCGCCGTCTTGATCTGTCCATTCTCGAACGAATACTTCTTTGTGCCATACCCGAACATCGTAGACAGCAAGGACAAACACAATTCGAAGGATTTCGTAATTTCGTCAATGCGGATAATTGGGTTATACTCTTGTACAAGGTCCTTCTGCTCCGGTAATTTCTCCCCACCTAACATAACAAAGGTCTTTTTTAACTGCTCGTTTGGTGTGATTGGTTTTCCGCTCTCGTCGAATTTACAGAGCAGCTCATTCACGAGTACGAGCTTGTCTGCCTTGTCCAGATCGCCGAACAGAACATTGAAGCACAGATCAACAGCCTTAAGTACTCCGATTGCGCCCCACAATTTGGGATAGCCATACCCCGTCATATGGTCTATATTATTCACCTCTGCATTCCGTAGGACTGCAAATGGCTTTACTTCGCCGAGCTGCACTACTGTAGTCAGTTCTGGAATGCGCGTACCATATTCGTCGAATACGTTTGTTTCTGAAATGTAGTTTCCGTTTTTATCCAGAACAAAATCAACCAACGTCGTGCGCACCTTGCCGCCTTTTAGCTCTGTCCCTGCAAATGCCGCTTCTGTGATTTCATCGTTTACCACCGAAAGAGGGATAAAATTCTCAGCTTTGATATAATTCAGTCTGATCCTGCCACCTCTCACGCTTCCATCCTGCGTTATCTCTGCCTGATCGAGCCGCACATAACAGGCAGCCGTTCCCTTTGCCGAAACATTCTCAATCTGTTTCCGGTACATTGTAAGAAAATGATTTTTCTCAAGGATATCCAATAAATATTCATGCTGTGTCTCATTTTCTCCACCGTTCACCTCTGCAACCTCGCATAAATTCGCATCATCGGCGCAGCACCGTTTGGCAAAATTTGTTCGAAGTAATTCATATGGTGTTCCCTGTACGGTCTTGCGCTGGTGAAAATCTTCAATGCATCGGTTCGCATACCAGTCATCACAGGCTCTTATAACCACCTGTGCTTTATCATTTGTCGTATATCCCCTTTCCCTTAAAAACGTCTGTACAAAATTTTCCATGCTTCCCCCTCACGATCTGTCTAAATCAATAAATTCCACAAAATCAAGCCATGTATAGCAAAAAGCATCCCACCAGTCATTGCAATTACCGATGTTCTTATCCTCCGGCTGATTGGGTTTCTTCTCATCCCACTTTAGGCTTCCGATTGCCTTTCGTAACCTCGTGCAACGCTTATTTATCTTGAGCCTGCCCGTATTAAACAGAATATCTACCGTCCGCGGGCGTTCTGATATCTCGTTCTTGCGGCATCCGGTTATATTATGGCTTGGCAATCCTGCCTTTTTCGCCGCACTCCGCAGGCTGTTAATCATCGTCGTGCTGGCAGAATCCGGGAATACCCAACTGACGCGCCCGTACTTCTTAATACACACCCGATAGAATGAAACGAACTCTTCGCATATCTTGTCTGCATCAATATCCTTTGACAATTCGATGTAGCTCTCCTCCGCCGTTCTGAAATCATGGTATCGGTTAAAGTACAGTGTGCAGACAAACGTTGTCATGGATCCATTGCCGCCGAAGTCAACACCAATTACGACCTTAGACGGCTTATGCAGCAATTCCCCTTTACCGTCTCGTCTTAACAGATCGTCCGTCTCGTCATCATACAGATACGGCGTGTTATTCTCGGCAAAACGCCGGAAGATAATACCCTCTGCAACCGCCCGCTCTCCCCGGATATCCCGCTTATACCACACGCTGTCCTTCTGGTAGGTGCTCAACGCTGTGGCTATCTGTTCGTCTGACAGGCTCATATTGTCCACAATGGTGAAATGACCGTAATTGTAGCCGTACTTCGGGTTCGCCTCCTGTTGCTCCTCGTGGAATTTGAGGATGTCCGTATAATACCAGTGCTCTTCCTCTTTCGGGTTCAGATCATGAAATATCTTCCGGTCGAAGCTGGAAAGAGTACGGTCGAATACTTCTTTTAGAAACTTCGGATGACACTCGTTTGCCTCGGTCACGTAAGCCATGCCGTAGGTATTGCCCTTAATAAGCTTCTCGTCTCCATCCTTGCCGCCACCTGATACAAGCACAATCTTCTGTCCCGTCTTGGTCTGGACATATACGCAATCACGGTCATTATATTTGCCCGGCGTACAGCGCCCTTCAAAATAATTGAGCAGCCCGTAGCCGTCACAGTCTAAGATATTCAGCTTCGCGGTTGCTACTGATACCCCCGCCACCAGATGAATCTTATTCTTATGTATCTCAAGCATGGAACAGAATATCAGCGTAGCAAGGACGTTCTTCCCGCCTCGCTTGCCACCCTCTGCTACATTGAACCAACTATGAAAGCAGCGGAGGAAGTAATCGTATTGTCTCTGGCTTAATGGCGCCGGATTATTCATCGTCCTGCACCTCCTCAAAGTCGTCTATGCTCCGGTTGGCTGCCGGATGCTGTAAGATGTCAGCTATGGTCTGCATATTCTGAACAAGCTGCTCCGCCCTATCGTTACTACTATCATCAATCACGCGCTTATCTCTCCATTCTTCCGGCTTGCGGTTCTTAAGCCAGAAGATTTGTGCGGTGGCATCAGGCGCTACTTGCTTTTTAGTCACTTTACGTTCTGTCATGACGCCATCCTCATACTTTTCAAATATCTCCTCATATTCATATCCTATAGCTCTTTTCAGCAGTGCGTTCTCTACTTGCCGATCTACTACTTCCTTGCCGCGTTTTAAGGACTCACAAATCTCACCATACTTCTTTTTCCACTCATACAGCGTCTTGGCAGTTATCCCCATATTGTGAGCAATCTGCACATCGGTAAGCCCATCACGAGCCCATCCTTCAATCAATATTAACTTTTCCGGTTCAAGCCATTCCTGGTACTTACCTTTTGCCACAGGCATCCTCCTCTCTGCAAAATAAAAAGAGCCGAACACACGAGATCATTAAAATCTCATATATTCGGCTCTAAGGCGCTGTTTTATATAGTTATTATACATCAGAATGGGTGTTCGGTCAAACGCTTTTCGTTTCCGTTTGAGAAATACCAAACATCGAATATTAGCGGTTGGTAAATGGCATTTCATGGCAAAAATTCAAAGGATTTAATAGAATTTAATGACGAATTTATTTCATCCAATTCGTTTTTCTCTACCTCTGTTAATCGGTCTTTTGATTGTAATTCATTTTTTCTTTCTTCTAGCTTGTTTCGATACTCTCCCATTGTTATGCCTTCCCCAGTTATTCCTTGTTCTGCATACATGGCTATCCCTCCTTCTTCTGATAGCAAAATTATACCACCCCACCCGCCAACATTCAACAACCAAACTACATTAAAAGAGAGCCTATTTCCAAGCTCTCCTTCTACACGTTCCGCCCATCACCTATTCACTTCGCATCTCCGGCTCCTCACTCCAATACAATTTCTGACCGCAGTTAGGGCAATAAGTACAATACTGTATTTCTACATCTCCGCAGTTCGGACATTCGCTAAACATACATCTATCAATCGGCTTCTTCGCCCTCTGCTTCTCAACCGCTTCCCGGCATTTCTCCGGCGTGCCGATGCTCTGATACTTTTTCAGTTTGTCCAACATAATGCACAGTGTAGCCATATCTACTGCATTCATGTTGTCAGCGATCTCCTTGTACTGTTTTACTTCCTCGACCGTGCCGATCTTCCGGTACTGCTGGATTTCTTCAAGAGCGGAGATTGCCATCGCGAAAGCTTTAATTTTTCCGCTATCGCTTTCCCATCCCATTTCTTCTTTTAAAATTCTGGTTGCTTTCTGCTCTGTCATTCTCCCACCTCCAACAGCTCCGGGTTGTCGAAAATATTGCCGATAACCTCTACTTCATCAAAAGATGTACACATCCAATCTTTGATAGGTTTCATTCTAAAACCACTCATCATTGATGATATATAGTAATCAATGATTGCATATTCGATAAATCCGTCTTCTCTTATAACAGATACAATATCATTCTCCCAAATCAATTTGCCATTTTTGTCGGTTAGTCCGGTACACTGGCAGATGGTAGATGTGTCTACCTCATGCAATTTCCAATCTCCGCTTGTTTCAGAGATAGCGTTTCTTCCATCCGGGGAATCAATTAAATTTCCAACTACCCATTCCCCGTTATCCGTTCGCTTTGCCTTGTATAAATATCTATCCACGCTTCTCACTCTCCTTAAAACAAATCATCCAGTATCTTTTCATTCCGTCGCTTGTGCCATCCATACATTTCTTCTGACCGCAACTGTGTTTTCCATTCCTCCCACTTTGCCGGAACAAATTCCATCCATTGCAATTCCGGCAGGACTATGGTCAGATCATCCCGTGCCTTATCATCCACGTTAAGGGGCGGCTTCCAGAGATTGATAAAATATATCTCATACAGGTTCATATCTGCCTCTGTCTGCAACATGGCATATTCGATTTTGGTTACATTGTGTATATCTATAGCCCGGTGCATTGGTTTATTAAACATATGCCCCCGGATGCGCGCCTGTAATGGTTGTTTAGTGCGCCCCAAGTATGCCATGTGTTCCCCATACCATATCCGGTAGAGGATGAATCCTTTTGGACTTGCCATACCTCTCACTCCCCCTTCGGACGATACGACTCTGGTAGCGGTTGCCAAGCGACAACTCTATAATCCCTGCAAGGAAACCCTAATGTGTCAACTTCGTCCTGGATGAACCAAAATCCGTTGTCACACGCGCCGACCATTGTTATTGTTCCGCCGCTTATCGTCTTGCTTTCTGCATACACAAGCACCGGCTTGTTTCTTTCTGGCAACCTCTCCTCCACCGGAATCCAGCCGTTGTTATGCGTATTACTTGTCTCTGATACTGCCTTTTCGTATTTTTCCGCAATGTCAGAGCCGTGCTTAAGTATTGCGTCTGTCAACTGCGCCATATACCGATATTCTCGATCCTGTTCGTACTCGGTGGCTGCCCGCTCGACAATTTCGATTGCTTTCTTCGCAATACAGGGTTTGCATCGCTCGCTCCGAATGCCACACTCGTGCAAAGTACATTCTTCCGATGTCAGTTTGTCCAACTCTTCTATAATCTTCTCAAATACTTCCTGCATATCTGCTCCTTTCCTCAAAACAAACTCATTTGTCCGTCACACTGCTTTTTCTTCGGCTCCCGAGGGTGATACCTTGCATCTTCTGGATTATCTGATCGGTCGAAGTAAAACGCATCAACCTCGCAGAAATCAAATGATTTACAGCCATTACGGATAGCAGTCTTTTTTACCATATCATTATTTTTCTCACAGAAAGCTTCGTTTTCATCTTGTGCTATGCAATGTGAACAATATCGGCAATAATGGTTCATACGCCCTCCTATCCCTTATAATCTTCAAATCTCGGTGTACTATCAAACACCGCTCTCATATTCACCCAACGCTGTAGTCTGCGAAGTACATGTCCTTTCGGCAACTTCTCCCTCTCATAAACCATCACATACGGCCAGAAACCCAAATCCCGCAAAGTGTAGATTCGCTCCAAGTCCTGCTCCAAGGTGGTGTTATAATTCACCAGAACATACACCGCAAGCTTTCGCTTGTCCCATCCGGTTATCTCTTTAAACGCCCGGAATTTCGGTATAATCATGTCTCTGTCCTCGTACTTGTCCCAAGCGAAATGCACCTGCTTAATCTTCATCTGCCGGAGTGCATCGACTTTTTCCTCTGTCATAATGCGGATGTCGCACCCCTGGGAAAAATCTATCCATGCCCCGCTATCAATCAGTTGCCGGCTTAAATCTTTCCACTCCCGGCAGGCGAACATGTTCGGATCGAGCAGGACGATATTCTTCTGCCCTCGCCAGAACCCTTCCAGATTCGCTACTTTTACAGAGCAGCGTCCCTCTTTCTCCCCGACAATGCAGAAATCACACCCCCGCGGACATCCTCTTGTAAGAAAGCCATAAGCCGTGTCCTTCGTCTCTGGAATCCGGTCGTTGTAAATTGAATAATCCGGGTATATATGCTCTATTTCATCGGGAAGCGGCTTACCTCCATCTGGATAACTATACCCAGTACCGCCCCTTACTATCTCATCTGCATCTATGTAATACTCATAATCTGGCGAGAAGGTAAACACCTTACTCATGTACACCCGATCGCAATGTCCGGTAAACATCACTTCGTACCATTCGACGGAATCGCCTTGCTGCTTATGCCATGCGGTCAGTTTCATGAGGGGGAGGTTTGGGAAATTGTGTCCATCAACGTCTATCAGTCCTATTTTCATGCTCCCTCCTATATCGCAAACTCCAACTGCTCCTTACTGACAGACTGCAATTCTCTTGCCTATCTCATAGACTACATTGACCGTCACGCCATTTCCGGCTTGTTTATATAGCTGACTATCACTATTTACTAAGGCGGCTCGATAAAAATAGATGTCTTGCCAACCTTGGAGACGAAAACATTCTTTTGGCGTCAGCCGCCGAATTGCTATGTAGCACTGGTATTTTTCATACCAAATCGCATATACTGTCAGTTCATCCGAGACTTGCACAAATATGCCCTGATCGCAGCTTGTGTCAATGGTGTTTGCTACCCCTGTTCCTACTCTTCCTCTTCTCGTCTTGCTTCCTGGTCTATCAAGGTTTATACTGTCACCCTCATGTGCGATCGCATATCCCAGTTTTGTAGCTTCTTTAACTTTTAGGACTACGCCCGAATCGCTTTTGTTTCCTTTTAGGGTTCTGGCGCAGTTATTGGATATCCCCCGCTGAAATTCTGGCGAAGCATTGGTGTAAATCCCGCCAAGCGGATTTAATGAAACTCCATGTCTTTCATACGCCGCAAGGGTAAACATCGGCTCTCCATCCTCTTTAAACCGCCTTCCATTCTGCCGTTTATTTTCCCTGTCTGGTGTTAAAACCGGGATTGCAACTCCGCTTGTTTCTCTTGCGTGGTTGCATACTCCTTTGTGATACCTCGACTGTAGTGCGTGCGCATTTTCTGTCTGTTTTATGCCGGCACCATAATTCATATCAATGAAACATAGTAACGCAACGCTCGGTTCCCTGCCGCCACCATCCATTTTATTGAGGCATGGCGCGATTCCGTCAGTAGAATAAATACGTCCCTGATTCGGATTATCTCTGGTTTTGGTTGGCAGATAATTCCCTAACTGTTGAATACTATTTTCTCCATCTGTTCCCATGAGAGGAAATATTTTTCTGACACCATATCTTCTAAGATGTCCGACAGTATACACGCGCTCCCGGTTCTGCGGCACTCCCCAATCCTTACTGTTGAAAAGCTGCCATTCAACGTCGTACCCCAGTTCGTCCATTGCAAGGAGAATTTCAAGGAAGTCAAATCCTGCGTTTGAGCTAAGCATTCCCTTAACATTTTCATAGATAAGCCATTCAGGTCTATTTTCTTCCCGCATTTCCCCAAGGATGCGAAATACCTCTCTAACGAGTGAACTTCTGTCTCCGTCAAGTCCTGCCCGCTTTCCTGCAACGGAGAAGTCTTGACAGGGATCACCGAAACACCAGCAGTCGGCTTCGGGCACGCTTCTGGCATCCACATTTCTAATGTCATTTGAGTACCATTCTCCATTTCTGTATTCATCCTTTAAAATCTCCTTCTGTCTCTTCTTAAGGTTTGGCTCGCCCTTCTTGTTAGGCGGTGCCGGTATGCTTTTTATATATTCCCGCTGCTCTGGTGTGGCAAGGTGCATCATGGTGTAGCTCATGACTGCGTATTTATCAAACTCGCAAAAGCCTACACATTTGTGACCAGCCATTTCCATTCCCCTGCGGAAACCGCCGATTCCGGCGAATAGATCAATAAATTTCATTCTCTCCAAAAGGACCCGCTATAGCTTTCCCTGCGCAGGAGGTCGGCTCCTTTCTCTTCTAATTTATAAACTCGTCAATGCTCATCTGTCCGTCTACATTGTTTGCAGCCTCTTTTTCTTGTTCCATTCTTATCCGCTTGTACTCGTTGTATTTCATTCGATACTCATAGCTTTTTCCGAATATATTCCACGCCGCCTTTACAACATTCGGCTCATATTTTCGTATCTTTTCAAGGTCGTCTACAGCCTTATATGATATAGGGCATCCGCAACATCCCGTTCTTGTAAGCCCATATACTTCATATGCGGCAGAATATTTTATTCCGTAGTAATCCTTATACCATGCCTTATCTTTATCAGAGACATAATACAGTGGACGCAACCGATATTGACCGCTCGATGTCTCCGTGAAGCACAGTGCTGTATTATCCTTGCGCGGCACCGACCTCATCCCGCCCTCATCCCTGCGCTCTCCTGTAATTATCATGTCATATTCTTTCTGGACTCTGTGCGCGACTTGTTTTTTACAGTAATCACAGCATTTTGCGCTTATCTTAAAGTCTGGAGGATTCTCATTGATAAAATCCTTCATGTACTTTGACGAGTTAATTACAAGCTGGATGTTCGGTCGCGGTTCACCGGCTGAATTGCAACAGCACAGGAAGTTGATAACGCTCTCACAATTTGGGTATCGCTCTTTCAATTCCGCACGCTTCTCGGCTTTATCTTCTGCCCGATCGTATTCATCAGCTATGGATAATGGTATGCCTTTTTTCTGCCATTCTGATAGACCGGCTGACATTATCTTCGATACAAAAGGGATCCCATAAGTCCGCGTTGCATTTACAATATTGATTTTCGGTCTACACTCTTCGATTTCTATACCGTACTTTCTCTCCACTTCCTTAACATGGTCTTTTGTCGCTTGCATTTCCAACCCTGTGTTAAAAAATACATACTTGATCGGCGGAATACCGAAGATCATTCGTGTCTGTTCGATAACGTCAATCATTATGTCACTGTCCGATCCTCCAGAATATGAACAGATCGCATTCGGATGCTCTCTAAGCCGCTTCACGATTATGCTCTTTATCGCTTCAAATTTTGCCGCTGGTTCAAAATCCGCATAATCCGGTCGGTCTGTATATACCCTGCTTTTATACTCTTGTTTCATTTTCCCGAAAGAAACCCGGCGCGCCTTATTCCCGGGAAGGTCCCGTGCTCCTTTCTTGATCAAATCTAGTGTAGTTGTCCCTTGTTTTCGTACAAGGTGGGATCTGCACTACCGCCCGTCGTAAACGTGGTACCATCTCAATAGTTTAGAGACAAATGAACGGTCAAACGGTTGTCTTGTTGGCAGATTTCAGATATTTTCCGCTACTCGGCTTAACTCGTCCTCGCACTCTGCGAGCAATGTATCTACAACGTCTGTCATTCATGTGATGTCTGCATCGTCGTGATCGTAGAGCCACTCTAAAAATTCTACGACGAACTCTTCCGGTTCCATTTGCTTTATGGTTTCCCTTAATTTCTCAATGTTTTCCATTAATTCACCGCCTTTACCCTGCTGATAACCTCGTGCACCGCGATAAACTTGCCTTCATGCTCCATGCAATATGATTTCAGTATCTCTTCTACAGCCTCGCATTCATTTCCGCCAAATGGAAAGTCGGAATCTGGTTTGATATCCTCCTCATGTACGCAGCGTTTACGTCCATCGGGGAGAATCTCAATAATCCGGCAAATATCCACCGTTTCAACCTCCGGTTCTTTCTTCTCGTGATCGGCTTTCCACTGTTTGCAGATTTCGAGTAAACTTTCGCTGTCAGATACGCGTATTCCGTAATTATCTGCACAAAGGGTTATTCCATTTTTGTATTGCGAAATAGGGCATGACGCGCATCTTCTTTCTCTGTCAGCTCCGCATCTTCTTATCTCGCCCAAAATCTTAAATGCTTCCTCTGCCGTCAACTCCTGTTCAATCTCTTTTACCTTCATCCCTCTTCCCTCCCTTCATCATTTCCTCATCCTTTTCCCACTTTTCCACAGAAATATGTATCGGTAACACCCCGGCAACATCCTTCTCGTTGCTGCGGATCAAAACCGGAGTAGCGGGATTGTACAGATAAAGCCGCGCCGTGTTATACTTATCACCAGCATCCTTTACCGACTGCAATGCCTCCGCCAGTAATTTGCTGTTAAATGCGATCTTTATAGTAGGATCCTCGTCCTCCGTCGTCTCGATCATCTGTAATATGTCAAAAAACGGTTTCTTCGGCTGCCGATATCCTCTAATGTTATCGCCAACAGTGATAAATGCCTTATCTCCATCTGTCTCGATCTCCACGTATTCATCACACTTTGTAATCTTTGGTATATCCTGCGTAATAAAACATTCAAAGGATTCCTTACCATCTGCCAGTTTGCAATACGCCACCGAAAAACGATGCCCGTCAACCGCCTCTGCTCTGACTTCCCGCTTTTCTGCATCAACAACGATATGTATATACCTCATTATCGTATTATAATTCTTGCATACGAATCGTTTGGTCTTTTCGATCAAGTCTTTCATATCCTGCGCTTTAATTATTGCTTTCATCTGTCCCTGCCTTTCTTACCATCTCCGCGTACTCCAACGCATAAGGTCTAGTCTTAAACCTCTCACGCGCCCTCGGGTCTACCCTCTTCGGCTGCCGCAGCTCTCGCGACTGTATATCCGCGGTTGTTGCCTTTTTATGTTTATGGTCTTTGTGCATTTACATCATCTCCCTTATGATTTGAATTTAATAACAACTTTTCCAATTTGTCATAGTCGTACTGCCTCTGTGGAAAGTTATTAAACCCATTCTTCTTGGGCTGTACTTCCGGCTTTTTCTCTGCCTTTTCCGGCTTCGAATTATCCTGTGCCCTGTTTAACCAGTTATTAAAAAATCTTTTCGCACCACTCCGGGTTTTTCGGTTCTTCTCATTCGACAAGCACCATGCCTCCATCTTCCGCAGTTCCGCCCGTACATCAATCCCCTGATAGAGCTGCTGGTAAGTTACCACGTCGTTCTCAGTTATGACATACTCCGAACCGTCGTTCAGAAGAAATTTTCCGGCGCAAGGCGATTCATCGTCCGGCGCTAATAGTTTTTTATTATTATCAGTTACAGGTACAGTAACAGTATCATTACCATTATCATTAACAGGGTTTTTTTGCTTTTCAGAAAAACCATTTGCTTTTTTTGCTTTCTCTTGCTTTTCAGAAAAACCATTTGCTTTTGGTCTGCCACCAAGTTTTCCAGCTTCACGGCGTTTCTCGACCTTTTCCATGTATACCGCGATATCCCTGTCCATACGTTCTTTAATAAAGCTAAATGCCATGTCAGCAGCCGCATCCAGCTCCGGTATGGATTCTCCGGCTGCATAACATAATATCGCCGTGAACAGCTCTCCGCGCTGCTCCATGCTCAATTTCTGTATATGCTTGAGGTATTCCACGTATAAGACAAAACTGGGCTTCTCCGCCATGTAATCACCCCGTTTCCAAGTCATTAAGCAAGTCCCTCAATGTCATGCAAGTCTGCTGCGGCGTAAGCTCCGTAATCGTAACCTCAATCCTTGGGTTTTCCTTATCAACTGTCACATCATGGTAAAAGTGCGGAATGCACTTCCGGTTGTCCTCCTGTAGCACATGGGTCTTAACAAGGCTGTCCTGCACAAACTTTGTTGCACATGACAGGATATTATCACCATCCCTCCGGTTATCCTTCTCAAAGAAGTGATAGTAAATCAGTACCGGCTTTTCAATATGTACCCCCTTAAGCTGCTGACGAATACACCAGATGATATGATCCTCGTTATCTCGCTTGACCTTGCCGCCTTTATGCGGATTCGTCCGGTTGGCTGCCGTATAGCTGTTTAAACCATCCAACCGACCGGGAATCGTAAATCTATACTCCATCCATCTCTCCCCCGATATTCATCTGCGCATTCCGGTCGCGAATCGCAATCCTTGTATTATTGCTTGGCTCCCAGCCGTTCACATAATCTATTGCTTCCTGATATCTAAGCCGCGGTATATTGCTGCGTGAATTAACCTCGAAGAAATCCTGTATATCATGATTGCATTCGGCAAATACCTTTTTGCCTATCTCATGGTAAGCATTGGATTTCTTCCCGCCGAGAACCGCCACTACCTTTTTGTTGACGGCATTCTTAAGCGCCTGTTGCTGCCCGTAGTCAAGGTTCATGGTGTTCTCCAAGTGTGTAATTCGTTCCTCGTGCTCGTCGTACATCTCTAACTGAATGCGCATCATCTCGCGGTCTGTAAGACGCTTCTGTGGCTTCTGGAAGTAACTGTCTACCAATCGGTCGTATACTTCCCATGCAACGTCTGTATTCAGAGATTTTGCATGAAGAAAAGCTCCTTTTTCGGTCCAAAGGTAAATAGCCTTTGCCTTTGTGAACGAAGAAAAATCATTTTGATTTTTCTTAATGAACTCTGACTTTTCCTCTCCGATCAGACAGATAAAGTGTTTTCCCTCAACGTATCTGTCTTTGTTTCGGTTGTAGTTGTTCGTGATTACCTGCGCATCCGTTCCATACGCCTCCGCAATCTGCTGCGTCGTTAAAACTCTGATATCTCTATATTCAATAATTTTCGGATTGTCCAATTAATTCTCCTTTCCCCTCCGGGTAACTCCCGGAGGTATATCATGGCTTCCTCTTCGTGATATAATAGCCGCATGAATGGTTTCTTTCGGCTTACGCCATGGTGTCTCAACCTATAGTAAACTGCGCCTGTACCGCTTTCTGAACATCTCCCTTGCATCCCTTTCCGAAATACCAGACGCTACACGGTTCTTTTCCCAAGCAAGCTGTCCTATGATCTGCATCAACACTCTCATTTCCTTATTCATGTGGACGCTCATTTTCCCGTTATGGTGCTCATGACTCAACGGCACCCATAAGCCGTCCTGATCTGACAACTCCCTGTTTGCACCGCCAAAGATATGGTGACGCTCAACATTCGGTGTTCCGTCTATCATGTCGTAATCGGCGTATTCCATATCAATAACAATCGAGTCTCTCATCTCATACCTCCCCGAGAAGCTCTGAAAAATGAATTGGCTTCGTCAACACCTTGGTGTGCTTGCAATAGTCGCAAAGCTCACAACGTATCGGCTCTACATCTCCAGCTTTCAGTGCAAGTATCTTTGGTGTGTTCTGCTCCACTTCAATCAACTTTTCATGCAAATGTTTATCATCGATCCAGATCAGCGCAATATCCGACTCTTTCTCCTTGGTTGCTGCCGCAATATAAAATGGCAATCTCTTTCCAGTGTTTCTGTATACCACTTCCTGATATACAGCTCCCTGGATGTCGTAACCCCAGTACTGAGTGAAATCCATATAACCGTAGTCTTTGGTGTATTCAGCCTTATGCAACTCTCTCATGACCTTAAGGTCTACAATAGCTTTTCCTTCAAGATAGCTGTCAATCTTGATTTTCCATTTTGCGCCGAACATTTCTGCTGTCATAATCACCTGCTTCTCACCGGACATATACTTCATGAACTGCTCGTCTCTCTCAATCCGGTTGATGACTTCCTCGGCTTTTACATATTCTGCTTTCAACCCACCATCTTTCTTGAAAAGAGAAGGATTCTGCGCACGGAACAAATCAAGCGTACCTTCAAAATGAGCATCTACATAAGACCCAACCATGAGTGCGGTGGTCTTTTCCCTCTCCCAATCGCCATTTAAAAGCGCCATTGCTTCCGCTTCACACGCTGGCTTTCCCAATGTTCCTACAAAATTCTTATATTGACTGACCGAAAGATACTCCCGGTCAGCCTCCTGTGAAAAATAGTTCTCGCTAGTCAATATCATTATCAAATACCTCCGATGCTTCTTTTTCTAACTTACTCTCAAAGGGGTCTGGTACAACTGGAAGTTCCTGCTGGTTATCCGAATATGCGCCATCCCCATTTTCGTCATACACTTTCTGATCGTCCTGGATGGCTTTCTGCATATCAATGCTCAAGACTCCCCATCTGCTTAAAAGCAACTTTAATACTGTCTTTTTGGACATTGCATCAAAATCTGTTGTCCATTTGGATGACGACCATCCTTTCTCTATATCCTTCTTATAAGAAGCAGAATATTGCAACGCATGATTTCGACATTCCTCTACAGTCATGTACAGTTCCTTTCGAAATCCGGTCAACAGTTTAAACCATGCGTAGTAGCCAACAATGTTCTCCCTCTTCCCGGCTTTTCGCTGTTCGCATTTGCTGAAATCTGTTACGAGTTCCAGTTCGCCGGTGATGGGATTGTATGACACAAGTTCATCCTCATACACCTCGGAAACGTTCATATTTTCATAAGAACCGCTGCGAATAGCCAACTGAACAAATCCTTTATACATCATCTGGAATTGCGCACGATAACTTTTGCTCTTGCCGTCATAATACGGAACAATCGCTGAAAAACCTAAATTGCTATCAATAGGCAGATCATAGCTTGCCGCCACGAACGCCGCCGAGAGGATTGTCTTTGGCTCGCATTTCTGGAGCTGCGCACTCCCATTCACGACGTTTGTGATTGATGCCATGTATTGACTTGATTTCTGCCCTAATACCTCATTAAAGCGTTTCTTTACACTGTCCTGGGCAAGAAATCCTTTTACCTGTCCAATCACACTCAAATCATTTGACATTTCCAACCTCCTATAACTCCACGACCGTCAAATCCGGCTCATCTGTTGTTCTTGTGGCAATAAACTGCAATCCTTTGGTCTTGCACTTCCGATATAGATTCTCTCTAAGATCAGTCGCAAGCTTCTCTACCCCATCAATCAGGATGATGTTCAAGCCGTTCGGGTTCTGTAATGCAACGTCAATACAAAGATCCAACTTCTCACCCTCGGACAGGTTGCTTACCGGAAGCCCATTAATCAAAGGAATGCCATTTTCTACAGTCAACCCTTCGATTGGAATCGTGCAATTCGCAAGAATCTCGCCGGGAAGTGTACGCGCCTTCTCAATCTTATCCGTAAGCGCCTGCGACTGTACACGCATCTCTTCGACCTCATCCTGCAAACGCAGCATACGCTTATACTCGTTGATATGAGACTGCATTTCCTCAATGGTTCTTGCCTGCTCCTGCAATTCTGAAACATCGTTGAGTTCCTTGCCCGCATATTCCTCATACTCCGCAACTTCGGCGTCGAACCGGGCTACATTCGCTTTATAGGTCTGCTCGATCACTTCCAGTTTGTCCGCCTTTTTTGCAGCCAGTTGTTCCTTCTCTGCCTCGTATGCACGAATTTGCTCATTCAGAGAAGCGATGGACTTGTCAATCTGGTTCGCTCGATTGGAGATTTCACGATCCAGCGCAGAAATGTCGATTTCCCTGTCAGCCTCAAAACCGCGCACTTTGCTGTCCCGGCTCTCTTTTAAATGCTGCGCCTTTTCAATCATCTGGTTTTCCTTCTGTAATCGCTCAATCTGACGGTAAATATCACCAGCACTCTCGTGTTCCCACTTTTCTGCGTCATATCCCTCCGGGATGCTTTCCGCGATCTCCTTAATAAAGGCTTTCTTATTTCGAATATCACGGTCAATATTCCGACGATTCTGGTAATAATCACCGTTCTCTGCCTGAATGTCGTTCAATACGCATAAAATGTTCTGATCGTAAGACACCCATGCCGGAATCTCTCCAAACCACTCCTTGATTTTCTGCATATTCCACGGGTACTCAATCATATCAAGGATAATGGCATTCTGCTGTTTCTTATCCATTCCCATAAATTCAACGGGATTCAACTGCAATGGAGTGAAAAGCTCCTTTAAAAACGCTTCCGGGCTGCCTACTTCCAATCCGTTACGCTTTACGGACTTATAAGGCGCTTTATCCGTCCGTACCTTACGGTCGATCGCAAGCCCATTGTCAGTCTCAACGATGATCTCTCCCTCCGTCTCGCCCTTGTACACGATGTATTCGCGGTCACTCCTGTTTGTAAGCGCGTATTTAATTGCATCTAAGACCGACGACTTGCCGGTTCCATTCCTGCCGGAAAGCTCCAAAGAACTGCCGTTTGCCTCATACTCCTTAATACCAAAAAGGTTCTTGATCTTGATTTTTGTTATGTTCATCTCAAAAATTCCTCCATTTCCATTTGTTCATAGTTTGTAGACTGGATCATCTGACCCATCTGTTCCTCGCGATCCTTTACCCGTTTTCTCTCCGCAAGGCAATCCTCGCATTCGCCATTCTGCCCCTCGCCGGGGTCCATCGGATGTCCACAGGTTCTACATATTCTTAAATTCATAAAATCGCCTTTTCAAACTTCAATTTTCGTGATAAAATTGGAAATGGAATACATTATGTATCTCCATTTCCTAGATAGCACCGGTTCTCGCCAAGGAATTTAACGGTGCTATCTTTATGTTTGGTCAGAAGTGTAAGTATCTGCCGCAGGAATCTCTCATCCTGTACTTCGTCTATACACTCCAAGTGTAAGGCTATTGATTCTTTTATACTCATTTTGTTCCTTTCTGTTGCACCGGTGCAACTCCTTCCTCAATCCACACCACATCCGGCTTGTCCACCTTGACTATGTACAGCGCATACACGCGCCGCCGTTCTACCAGTAGCCCCAAGCCGTAACCCACTCCGACGATAAACCCGCCGAGAATCGCCACTGCTCCGGCAAGATAGCCGTATGCTCCGGGCGAATCAATGCAGCACGCGGCAAGCAAGACTATCATTGCGCCGATTGTCATAATGACTTTACTCAACTGCTTCATACTCGCCTTTCCAACCTCCACTTCTCATATTCAGCCGTATCTATCAGCCATTTCCCGCCACCGGCTGTCTTTCTGGCAAAAGTCTGCCCTCGTACATGGACTGCCGCCTTTAAATCTCTAATGGGTATACACATTTCTCTATTGAGTTCTGTGATACTCATTAGCGGTCTCGGATATTCCAAGTTATCATCCTCCTTCCTTCTATGCATTCTTATACTGCTTACAGAAGTCTACTGCATCACTCCGTTCGTCAAATACATCAACCCAAATGTCACAGAGCTTCGTTTCTGTCATGTGATCTTCTTCACCGTCCTCTGCCTGTCTTACCTTGGCAATAATCTTGCCATTGTTGAAAATTCTCGCTTCTACTGCGTATTTCATCGTCTTTCTCCTTCCTTAATAACCTTAGTGATTGATTGCCCAACTCCAAAACAGCCAAAGAAATACTGTAACTAACACATTCTGCATCAGGAAACCTACCAATATTCCACAACACGTTATACAAATATACTTTTTCACTTCATCCTCCTTCCTTTTAGTCAATATTTCCGAGGAGTAAACTCCATTCCTTCTCTTATGGCGTGGAGTTCTTTTCTTATCTCCACTAATTCATGGTAAATATTCCAGAGTACCCTTTTCACCTAATCGCTCTCCTTCCATTTTCTCTACATCCGTGTTATAATCTCCTCGCAGGACGTTGCCGCGCCCGAGTACATGCGAAGGGAGACCATGCTATGGAATTTACAAAGAAAACTCAAAAACTTATGAACCAAATTTACAAGGAATATCAAGCAAACCACATTCAGAGTTTTCCAGAAGCAGAAAACATTGACGAGATCGCTGAAAATCTGGACGAATTAGAAAACGCGGGATATATTATTACTTACAATGATTATAGTTTTGAACTAACCCCTGCTTTCATCTCGTTCATGGAAAACCGCCTCAAAAACACAATTATTGAAGCAACTGATTTGATTGCAAAGTTCATTCCTTAGTTTAAGAGCGTGCTTATTTTAGGCGCTCTCTCGCTTCACGGTCTTTCCTAACATCTCGAACAGAATTAACAAATCTGATTGCAAGCCCTACAATGAGTATAACGAAATACCATATTGGTGCATTCATCCTCACACCCACCCACCAAAAACATATTGTCGTTATCACTCTCTCATCCTCCTTCCTCAAAAAATCTCTTTGCTGTCCAGACTATTGGACAGGTGTTGTGGTATCATCTAAGAAGTACTCGATAGATACCTCGAAGTAGTCAGCAAGAATTTTGAGTTTGTCCACCTTGGGCTTGCTTCTGCCAGATTTCCAATAGGAGAAGACATTCTCGCCGATCCCGGTATCTTTTGATACCTGGTAAGCTGTTTTGTTGTGTTTTGCTAATAATTCAGCAAATTTTTCGTACAATGTGAAACCTCCTTCCACAATATTTAGTAGTTGCGTTTACTTCACAAATGTGATACTATGTTTTTACCACAAAACATAAGTGAATTTCCAAGTAGTGTTTTTATTTTGTCTCGATTGCCATTTTGTGAAGTTCTTTACATGACTTATACTATCACTTCACTTTTTGGAAGTCAATACAGAAACTTCACTTTTTGGAAGTTTGCCTTTTTATACAAAAAAGGAGTCCAAAATGTACGAGGTATTTGAGCAATTATTACAAAAATTCGGCGTAACAACCGCAGATGTTTGCAAAGCAACTGGAATAGGACAATCAACCATGTCAAACTGGAAAACCAGAAGAAATCTAATTAGTGGAAAGAACGCTCAATTAATTGCGGATTATTTTGGTATCTCTGTTGACTACCTTATGACAGGAAAAGAAAAAGAAGGTGGTGAAAAATACTACCTTAATGAAGAAACCTCGAAAATGGCTCAAGATATCTTTGAGAACAGAGAACTACGGCTTTTATTTGACGCCGCCCGCGATGCGGAGCCGGAGGATTTAAAAGCTGTACATAATATGCTTCTTGCTCTCAAGAGAAAGGAACAACACTATGATGATTGATTATCAAGTACAATTAATTCAGTTTCCCAATACCTCCGCAAAAGAAGCCGTGACAGAAAATGATGACGGCAGTTATACGATTTTTATTGAAGTTTCTCTATCCAGAGAAGCCCAAATGGATGCATTTCGACACGCTATGTGCCACATAACTGGGATGGACTTCGATAAATTAAATATAGACCAAATCGAAAAAATAGCACATAATCAAGAATTTTCAACAGAATTATGTCCGATAATGTAGTTATGTATTTATTATTTTACAAGCGTATGCTACAATCAAGTTATTACAAATGAAAGAAGGTAAAGTAATGGCTTCATATCTAACACGGGATCAAAAATGCAGGAATATCGCCTTGCAGCACAATTTAACTGTAGAGTCCGCCCAAAAGCGCCAGCACATTTTCATAATAGCCACAGTTGTTCTTTTTGTAATTGGGGCTCTTACCGCTTCATTGGGAATAGGTGGTTTTCTACTTATTGGTGGCTGCTTCACATGGTATTATGCTGTGCAGTATGGAAGAACCAAAAAGTTCATAGAAAAGAATCCAGATTATAAGTCACAGCCTTTGCAGAACGTATTTGTTCATAACGCTGCCCAATATAATCATTCACCAAACAGCAGAGCTACTAATTATTATAATATAAGTACGTTTATATCTAATGTTAATTCGGAAATTAAACACTTTTTGTGGTTTAACGATGGCCCGTATAAAAATTATATTCCGGAAAAAAAGCATGCCGAAACCTTCCGAATAAATGGATACACGCTATCTTTTTCTACGTACGGAACAGAAGAGCCGAGCCTAATTTATACTCAATTACCAATCTCGATACCTAGAGATGAATCGTTAATCCCACGACCATCATACTATCCTTCATACAAAGAATTAACACCCGAGCAACGTTGGATGTATTGGAAATTTTTACAGAATCCTTATACTGGAACGCACGATATCGGATATGTCTTTATTTTTTATTATGGTCTAGAACGCTACTTATTTTCCGGTCAATCTACAAATGTTGCAGATATTATTTTGAAACTACGAGATTGCTATGATAATAAGTCTTTTCAGACATATTCAAGTACTGCTTTAATACTATATTCTATCGTAAGAAAAGATATTGATTTAGCAAATAGATTCTTAGCATCACTGGATAAAAAATATGAAATGAAGATTTCACCAAACTTGCTAATATTACTAAAGTACTCCTTAGCTTTACCCTTGACGCCATTCGAAATCATGAACAATGCAAAAGCTTTTTCCTTTAATAATCAACATTACATAAAAGATTATCCAGAAATTTTTTTAGGATTCTTGCAACAAAGTATAAAAAATACATATGGCGCAAATAACGTACCATTAATCAATCTATTTGCAGATGCCAATGTTTCAAACATACGAGCTATTGAAGTTCCTTTATTTGCAAATATATCCATTATCGATAAAGTTGTTCGTATTCCATGTTTAATAGATTATGTACCATTTTATTCAGAAATGTACAGATTATTAAATGAGGCTCATGAAAATACAAAAAAATATCTTGCTGAGTTAAGAAAAAAACCTACAAGTAAGAAGCCATCTCAGCTGCCCAGTAAATAACCCCCTGTGTCAACAGGAACATAGACCAATAAAGGAGGAACATCCTATGCCATTACCAAAATCAGACAACTACACAATTGCAGACATCTACGCTCTGCCGGAGGGAAAACGTGCAGAACTGATTGACGGACACATCTATGACATGGCTCCGCCGAGCAGAATCCATCAAAAGCTCCAACACGCTTTAGCTTGGAGTCTCGAAACACACATTCGCAAAAACAACGGCTCCTGTGAGGTCTATCCTGCCCCATTTGCGGTCTTTTTGAACGAAGACGATAAAACATACATCGAGCCGGATATTTCCGTTATTTGCGACAAGAACAAGCTTGACGACCGCGGATGCAACGGTGCGCCGGATTTTATTATTGAAATTGTATCTCCGTCAAGTTGCAAGATGGACTACTCAACCAAAAACGCTCTATACTCTGATACAGGTGTCCGCGAATACTGGATTGTAGACCCGGAAAAGCAGCGTACCACCATATATCGCTACGAAGAAGATGCAGCTCCTACCGTCCTTCCGTTCGATCAGACAATTACAGTCGGGATTTACGGTGACTTGAAGATTAACATTGCAGAAATTTTAGAATAAGAAAAACCGCCCCACTCGCCAAAGCAGGACGGTTACGCACGCTCCGAAAAGGCACTGTTTAAAACAATCGCAAAGAATGGAGAATAAAATGGACGATTTTAATGCTCAACTACAAGCATTTGCTCAAAGAGTTCGCACCAAACAACCAGATAACCATCTTGTTAATACCAACAAAATGGTAGAAAACGTAGAAATTCAACAATCTGCACCAGAAAAAGAAGTCGTTTTATATCAAACAGACGATGGTAATGTAAATGTATCGGTCTATTACTATAACGAAAGTTTCTGGCTCACGCAGAAAGCTATGGGCGAACTATTTGGAACGACAAAGCAAACTATAAGTTACCACTTAAATAATATATTTTCTGATGGAGAATTAATCCAAGATTCAGTTGTCAAAGAATTTTTGACAACTGCTACAGATGGTAAAAACTACAAAACATTGTTTTATAATTTGGATGCAATTATTTCTGTTGGCTATCGCATAAACTCTATGAAAGCGACAAGCTTCCGTCAGTGGGCTACTACAACTTTAAAAGAATACATGATTAAGGGTTTTGTCCTCAATGATGATATGCTCAAGAATGGTGCAAAGTTCGGAAAAGACTATTTCGACGACTTACTGGAACGTATCAAAGAAATTCGCGCTAGCGAGCGCCGCTTCTACCAAAAGATTACTGATATTTATGCCCAATGCAGTTATGATTATGATCCAAACAGTGAAACTACCAGGACTTTCTTTAAGACCGTTCAAAACAAGCTCTTGTTTGCGATTACTGGGCATACTGCTCCAGAAATAATACATGACAGAGCTGATAGTTCAAAAGCTCATATGGGAATGCAAACATGGAAAAATGCACCCGATGGTAAAATTCTCAAGTCTGATGTAACTGTTTCAAAGAATTATCTGTCACAAAAAGAAATTTCTGGTTTAAATGATGTTGTTAATATGTACCTTGATTATGCTGAGAATCAAGCAAAACGAAATAAACTCATGTCTATGCAAGATTGGGTCACTAAACTGGATTCTTTCCTGCAATTTAACGAATACGATCTAATGGAGAATCTCGGAACTGTATCACGAGAGGTAGCAGATGCCCTTGCTATTAAAGAATATGAAAAATACAGGGTTCAACAAGATACACTATATGTTTCGGATTTTGATAGAATGACTCAAAAATATCTTAAATAGAAAACCGCCCCAGTGCGCCAACACCAGAGCGGCATCATTGCTCCGAAGAACAATGTCCTCAACAAGCATATTGTATCATTCGGAGCGCAGAAAGTCAATTTTTAACAACTGCGCTATTTTTGCGCCCATTTTGTCGCTCTCATTATAGAGCGTGGATTGAAAATAAGGAGGATGATACTATGGCAAAGGCAAAAAAGTTACCAAGTGGATCATGGCGGTGTCAGGTATACGACTATACCGATTCTGCAGGGAAGAGACACTACAAGTCTTTTACAAACGACGACCCGTCGCCAAAGGGGAAGCGCTTGGCAGAACTAGCCGCCGCAGAATACGCAGCCGGAAAACGCGAATTAAAATCTGTGAATAATATTTCTTTTGGTGATGCGCTTGATAAGTACATCTCAATGCGTGAACCGGTGCTCTCTCCCGCCAGCATCAAAAAGTATAAAAAAATGCGGCATTCCAGTGCCCCAAGGCTAATGGAATACAAAATCGCTGATATTTCACAAGATGTCATTCAAGGCGTCATAAATGAGGAGGCAAAAAATCACTCTCCAAAAAGTGTACGCGATCTTCATGGGCTGATTTCGGCGGTAATGCGCGTGGAGCGCCCAGATTTGCGTTTAAATACTATTCTGCCAAAAAGAGTACGCCCGGATATTTATGTTCCTTCTGACGTCGAAATACAGCGTCTGACGGCATATGCGTCCGAAAAAGAAATACTTATACCTGTCATGCTTGCCGCATACTGCGGGATGCGGCGCGGGGAAATTTCGGCGTTACAAGCAGAAGACATTCATTCCAATACGCTTCATGTCCATCAGACAATGGTTGAAACGCCAGACCACACATGGCAGCTAAAAGCTCCGAAATCCTACGCAGGAGATCGCTTCGTTCCAGCACCAGCATTCGTTATCGAGGCGCTCCCAAAAACAGGGAAAATAACATCACTAAATCCAACAATGATATCGCAGCGTTTTTCAAGACTATTAAAAAGCTGCAATCTTCCGGCATTTCGATTTCATGATCTGCGGCATTATTACGCGTCGACCCTTCATGCCATCGGCGTGCCGGATCAATATATCATGGAACGATGCGGCTGGGGAAACGATGCCGTATTAAAAGATGTATACCGCCATACTTTGGGTGACGTGAAAGAGAAGATGAACGATTTGTCGAATACATACTTTGAGAATATGCAACACGAAATACAACACGCAAAAAAAGAACCCTAGTATTTACTAGGGTTTTTAAGTAGCGGAAGGGAGATTTGAACTCTCGACACCACGGGTATGAACCGTGTGCTCTAGCCAACTGAGCTATTCCGCCATATGCTATTAGATAACTATGGGACCTATAGGGCTCGAACCTATGACCCTCTGCTTGTAAGGCAGATGCTCTCCCAGCTGAGCTAAGATCCCATATTCGTCGGCTGCTACCGCAACCGACTTGATTAGTATACTATTCGTCCCCCAAAAAGTCAACACTTTTTTTGATATTTTTTTGTCGTATTTTTGTCTCAAATTTTTCTGTGATTTGCAAAACTAACTTCCACCCCTTCTTTTCCTAACCATGGAAGTTACCCTTACAAAGGACAGGGTGGATTTTAATCTTACATTTTTTAGTGTATCATCCTCTTGTGCTGC
>JAETOE010000070.1 GCA_021771815.1 Roseburia hominis | reverse complement strand
ACTACAAGGTAGATAGGGCAGAGGTGGAAGTGTGGCAACACATGGAGCTGACTGTTACTAATCGATCGAGGGCTTGACCAAGTAAATCGGATTATCTGTATGAAGTTTTGAAGGTACAAAATAACTATTGCATTTTATGCAAATATCTTATAAGATAACAAATGACGTATCCAATACGTCATTTTTATAGAATATAGGGGATTGGTCAAATGGTATGATAGGGGTCTCCAAAACCTTTGGTGGGAGTTCGATTCTCTCATCCCCTGTACAGAGAAAACCTTGGAAGTATTTATATATTTCCAGGGTTTTTGTTTTAGATACATGGTAGCCATGCCGCCGGAAGGCAGAATAATTTCTTGACCTTCTAATTATATTATGTTACAATTCCTTTCGTTAGAACTTAAAAGGTAGGAGGAATGAAAAATGGCGTATCTTATCGGATATTCAGCATTGCCGGTCATTATAGCCGTGCTGCTTACGAATCTGCCAATTGCAAAGAGTTATCGAGAAAAGCATGGCAGGGAGATGGGAGTAGGAAGAAAGGTTCTCTACATAGTGGGAATTGCGGCAGGAATCCTGTTATTGTTATTCTTGGGAAAAATTGCGTAAATGGTGTTTTGACCGGTTTCATTGAAACCGGTTTTTTTTAGAAAAAAATAAAAAATGAAACTTCTGCCTGTTCTTTCCAGTGTTATTGGTGTAAATTACTAATAGCAGGATAGAGGAGGAAGATAAGATGAAGTGGATAAAAGGAACCGCGGTATTAGGTTTTTGCGCAGCGTTTGTGCTTGCTTCATGCGGCAGTGATGTAAGACAAACGGCGGAGGAACAGTCGGCGGACAAGCCTGTGGAGGAGACTGTAAAGCCGGCAGAGACAGGCGAACGGACGGGGGACGAAGGCGCGGCACAGGAAACTATTTCACAGAATGCAGTACTGATGGTTTATATGGTAGGTTCAGATTTAGAGTCTGAGGGAGGAATGGCAAGCCTCGATATTATGGAGATTGTGTCGAGCGGCTTTGATGAAGAAAATATGGATGTGCTGATCTGTACCGGAGGCGCGAGTCAGTGGTGGATTGAAGGGATTCCGAGCGACGAATGCACCGTTTTTGAGGTGGCAGACGGTATGATCAATCCGGTGTATACGCTGAATAACAAAAATATGGCAGATGCGTCGACGCTTCGGGAATTCATTAATTACGGCTATATGAATTATGACGCCGGTTATTATGACCTGGTGCTCTGGAATCATGGCGGCGGCGCTGTCTTGGGCTATGGCGCGGATGAAAACTATGATTACGATACACTGTCCGTGGCGGAGTTAAATGACGCTTTAAAGGGAACAAAGCTGGCAGCGGAGGGAGAAAAGTTCGAGTGGATCGGATTTGACGCCTGCCTGATGGGAATGCTTGAAATCGCGGATATGACTGCGGATTATGCAGATTATCTGATTGCGTCGGAAGAAGTGGAAGCCGGAGCGGGCTGGGATTATTCCTGCCTGAAGGCGCTCAGTGACGGAGAGCATTTTGAAGGTGAGGAAGCTGCTGAGGTGATCATTGCTTCATATAGTAAGTATTACGAGGAACAACAGAAGTATACGCCGGATTATACGCTGTCGTGTCTGGATCTGTCCAAGACAGAGGCTGTTGTAGAGAGTCTGGAACAGTTTGTAGGTACAGCAGCGGCGGAACTGCAGGATGGTGGGTATTCTAAGATCGCAAGAATGCGTGACCGGACGAAGACCTTCGGAAAAGTCAGCCAGGACAGTTTTTATGATACGGTCGATCTGTATGATCTTGCGGACGAGATGATGCATCTGTATCCTAAGGAGGCCGAGCAGGTACAGAATGCAGTGGAGGAAATGGTCGTATGCCAGAAGTCAAATGTGCGGGGAGCATATGGAGTGGCAGTCTATTTTCCATACAGCAATAAGGAATATGCGGATTTATTCATGGCGGCGTACAGTGAGATTGGATTCAGCGAGGCGTATACGAAATTTTTGACGTCCTTTTCGGATACGCTTTCCGGGGATCAGCTTGCGCAATGGAATATCGCAGAGGAAGAACCGGTCGAAAGCGAGGAGAACGTTGGCGAATATTATGTGCAGCTTTCCGCGGAGCAGACTTTAAACTTCGGTAATGCGAAATATTCCGTGTGGGAAGAGGAAGAAGAGGGAACTTATATCTGCTGGATGGATTCCTCCGATGTCAATTTGAGCGAGGATGGCGTCTTAAGTGCGGACTTTGACGGCAAACAATTTTTCCTTAGCGACGCATCCGGTAATTTGTATATGTGCTGCGCGACAGAGCTTGAACGGTATGAGGAATATGCGAAATATGCGATTCCGGTTATTGTTGAGCGCCAGACGGAAGATGCAGACGGTGTGCCGCATTTTGACTATCAGAGTGCGTATATACATGTAAAGGTTGACGAAGAACACCCGAATGGAGTTATCATTGGGGTCTATGAATCGCTGGACACGGACAGCAGCCTTTTCCCGGATAAGCAGGTGATCGAACTGCAGGAAGGCGATTCCATTATGCCGTTCATTTTTGCGAGGGATATTGTATTCAATGAGGACGGGAGTGTAGCGCCGTTCGAGGAGTGGGAGGTGTCCTCCGGTGCAATCGATTATTTTTTGCTTGAGGGAGAACTTACCGTGACCATGCAGGACACGGAGCCCGGAACAGAATACTGTTTCCTTTTTGATGTGCATGACACGCAGGGCAATTTTTATATGACGAACCCAATCTACATCGAATATTAGAGGAGGAAAAACATGACAGAGACAGAGATTTTATTTGATTTGTTAAAAAAAGGAGTATCACCGGTTCAGGTGGTGGACGGCTGCAGAGAGCGTCTTGCGGCGGCAGGCTTTGCAGAGCTTTCCTATTCCAAACCGTGGAAGCTTGAGAAAAACGGAAAGTATTATGTAAATCATCACGATACGACGCTGTTTGCATTTACCGTGGGAGAGGACTTTGCAGGGACAAAGGCACCACAGATCCGCATTGCGGCGGCGCATACGGATTTTCCATGCCTGCGCATCAAGCCTTCGGCGGAGGTTGCAGCAAACGGATATGCGCAGCTTAATGTTGAGGTCTACGGAGGAGCAATCCTAAATACGTGGCTTGACCGTCCGCTGGGCATTGCGGGACGTGTGGCGGTGCGCGGCAGCGAGCCGTTTACGCCGGAGATTCGCACATTTACGTCGGATAAGAATCTGCTCACGATTCCGAATCTTGCGATCCACATGAACCGCGAGGTGAATAAGGGCGTCGAACTGAACAAACAGGTGGATATGCTTCCGGTCATGGGGCTGCTTTCGGAGGAGGAGAAGGATACACAGTATTTTCTGGATTTTATTGCGGGAGAGCTGTCGGTGAAGAAAGAGGATATTCTTGATTTTGAACTGACCGTATATTGCAGAGAAGAGCCGCAGTATATCGGGTTGCACGAGGATTTCATTTCCAGTCCGCGTCTTGATAATCTGACATCCTGTGCGGCGCTCGTGTCTGCCATTATTGACGGAACGCGCACGGGAGGCGTTAATCTGATCGCACTGTTTGATCATGAGGAGATTGGAAGCCGCTCGAAGCAGGGAGCGGGTTCGATTCTTCTTCACGATATGCTGCTGCGTATTTTAAAAGAACTTGGAAGAGGAGAGCATGCGGGACAGGAGCTCTACGACAGCATGATTCTTTCCGTGGATGTGGCGCATGGTGTGCATCCGAACCAGGCTGGTAAAATGGATATCACGAATAAGCCTGTTCTCGGAAAGGGATTCTGCATCAAGGAGGCAAGCTCCCAATCGTATGCGACGGACTGTGAGGCGATTGCCATTATCCAGCAGATCTGTGAAATGAAAAAGATTCCGTATCAGAAATTTGTCAACCGCTCCGATATGCAGGGCGGCGGTACGCTCGGGTCGATCGCATCCGCGCTGCTTCCGGTGCGGACGGTGGATATCGGAATTCCGCTGCTTGCTATGCACTCGGCGCGGGAATTGATGGGAACATCGGATCAGCAGGCGCTCAAGGATTTGGCGGAAGCATATTTTTCGTTGTAGGCAACTTTTTTTAAAATACCTCTATACAAAAAACGGTTTTTGTGATAATGTTACGTGGTAACGAATACTATGTTAAGAGGAAATCAAAATTACAAAAACGGATTTTGAATAACAAATCAGTGAATTCATATAATAATCAGTGGTTTGAAATGGACAATATGAAGTGACCTCACATTTGTAGCAACGTGGATTTACCTGTATACTGAGTTTTGGAAAAAACAATGGTAACAGGGATTACCGCATACAAAAGGAGGTCACCTAATGAA
>JAETOE010000022.1 GCA_021771815.1 Roseburia hominis | reverse complement strand
TTAAATTTTACATCAAAAAGGAATAGGATTCCTTATATTTTGGGCATTTTTTGAAAGTTATGTATATTCAGCACAACAGATTTGGAGTTTGGTGGATGAGGATACGGAAACTCAAGCAGTACAGACCTTGTGCTTGTATAAAAAGTATGATAGAATTATTTGAGTTATGATGAAAATGAGGAGATTTATGTCTGCATAAGTTTCCACAACAATGGAGGGTACAATGAGAACTTATCTTGTAACTGGGGGAGCCGGTTTTATCGGTTCCAATTATATTCACTATATGTTTCGCAAGTATGGAGACGAAATCCGCATTATCAATGTGGATGCGCTGACCTATGCGGGAAATCTTGAAAATTTAAAGGGTGTTGAGGACAGAGAGAATTACACGTTTGTGAAGGCGGATATCACGGATAAAGAGGCAATCACAAAGATTTTTGCCGAGAATGACATTGACCGCGTGGTGCATTTCGCAGCGGAGAGCCATGTGGACCGCAGTATTAAGACCCCGGAGGTTTTCGTGAAGACGAACGTGCTCGGTACGGCGGTTATGCTCAACTGCGCCAAGGCAGCGTGGGAGCAGGAGGACGGCACCTTTAAAGAGGGCAAGAAGTTCCTTCATGTCTCTACGGACGAGGTGTACGGCTCGTTGGAGGACGACGGAACCTATTTCTATGAGACGACTCCGTATGCGCCGCACAGCCCGTATTCCGCGAGCAAGGCATCCTCGGACATGCTGGTAAAGGCATATATTGACACTTATAAGTTCCCGGCGAACATTACGAACTGCTCGAACAATTACGGTCCGTATCAGTTCCCGGAGAAGCTGATTCCGCTTATTATCAATAATGCATTGCAGGGCAAGAAGCTTCCGGTCTACGGCGACGGCAAGAATGTGCGTGACTGGCTGTACGTGGACGATCATGCAAAGGGCATCGACATGGTGCAGGAGAAGGGCCGCCTCGGTGAGACTTACAATATCGGCGGACACAATGAGAAGCAGAATATCGAGATCATCAATATCATTATTGATACGCTACTTGAGATGCTTCCGGCGGACGATCCGAGAAGAGCGCTTGTGAGCAAGGATCTCATCACCTATGTGGAGGACCGCAAGGGACATGACAGAAGATATGCGATCGCGCCGGATAAGATCAAGGCGGAGGTCGGCTGGGAGCCGGAGACGAAGTTTGAGGACGGCATTAAGAAGACGATCGCATGGTTCTTTGAGCACGAGGACTGGATGAAGAACGTGACGAGCGGTGATTATCAGAAATACTATGAGGATATGTATCAGAACAGATAAGTGATGCACGCAGCAGTACCGTCTTTGGACGATACTGCTTGTTTGCGTTTTTTAAGCGGTCAAACAGGATGGCATTTTAAGAAAAAATTAAGCGAAGTCCATCAGAAATGTTAAGATAAATTACGTATATTATTTGGATAAAAATGGAGGTTTTTTCAGATGAAAGGAATTATACTTGCCGGAGGCTCCGGTACGAGGCTCTATCCACTGACAAAGGCGATTTCCAAGCAGATTATGCCGATCTATGACAAGCCGATGATCTACTACCCGCTCTCAACACTGATGCTCTCAGGCATCCGCGAGGTGCTGATTATTTCTACGCCGCGTGATCTTCCGGTATTTGAGGAATTATTTGGGGACGGAAGCCAGCTTGGCATGAGCTTTTCCTACGCCATTCAGGAGCAACCGAGAGGACTGGCGGACGCCTTTATCATCGGTGAGGAGTTCATTGGAAACGATGCGGTCGCGTTGGTACTTGGAGATAATATTTTTTATGGGCAGAGCTTTTCGGCGGTGCTGCGCAGAGTGGCGGAGCGCACGGAAAAAGAAATTGGAGCTACGATTTTCGGCTATTATGTCAGAGATCCGAGAGAGTATGGCGTAGTAGAGTTCGACGAGAGCGGAAGGGCGCTTTCCATCGAGGAAAAGCCGGAGCATCCGAAGTCAAATTATGCGGTGCCGGGACTCTATTTCTATGACAACGATGTGGTGGAGATCGCGAAGAATGTGAAGCCGTCCGCCAGAGGTGAAATTGAGATCACATCCGTTAACAATGCGTATCTGGATCGCGGTACGCTGAACGTGGAGACGCTCGGGCGTGGATTCGCATGGCTTGATACCGGAAATCATGACATGCTTCTCGCGGCGGCAGATTTCGTTTCGGCGTTCCAGAAGCGCCAGGGCTTATATATTTCCTGCATCGAGGAAATTGCTTATAAGAGGGGATTCATTGACAGGGAACAGCTTGTGAAGCTGGCGCAGCCGCTTCTTAAGACAGATTACGGCAAATATCTGATGGAGATCGCAGAAGGTCTGTAGTGTGAAAAGCATACGGAAAGGAATGGAAGATAAAATGGGAAAAATCAAAGTAACAGAGAACTGTAATGGAATCGAGGGATTAAAGGTCATTGAGCCGGCGGTATTCGGAGACGAGCGCGGCTACTTTATGGAGACTTACAATTACAATGATTTTGCGGAGGCAGGAATCGACTGCCAGTTCGTGCAGGACAATCAGTCGGCGTCCAGAAAGGGTGTTCTTCGCGGGCTGCATTTCCAGATCAATTATCCGCAGGACAAGCTGGTGCGCGTCGTAAACGGGGAAGTGTTCGACGTGGCGGTAGATCTGCGGGAAGGTTCTGCGACCTTCGGAAAATGGTACGGTGTGCTGCTCTCTGCAGAGAATAAGAAACAGTTCTTCGTTCCGAAGAATTTCGCGCATGGTTTTATCGTTCTTTCCGACTATGCGGAATTCTGTTACAAGGTGACGGATTTCTATCATCCGAACGACGAGGGAGGAATTCTCTGGAACGATCCGGAGGTCGGCGTGGAGTGGCCGATGCCGGAGGGCATGACGGCGGAGGATCTCATTCTTTCGGACAAGGATCGGGTACAGAAGAGTTTTGCGGAATATAAATGCAGTCGGGAGAAATAAATGGCGGAAATGAAGAAGGGCATGATGTTGCCCGGACATCTGATAAAAAGCAGAAAACTGGTCTGGAATCTGGCAAAGAACGATATTCGCAAAAAGTTTGCAGGTTCCTATTTCGGCGTGATATGGGCGTTTGTACAGCCGGTCATCACAGTGCTGCTCTATTGGTTCGTTTTTGAAAAAGGTTTGAATTCCAAAGCGACGGATCTTCGGACAGGAATCGAGATTCCGTTCGTGCTCTGGCTGATGGCAGGGCTTGTGCCGTGGTTCTATTTCCAGGAGGCAATGAACGGGGGCACCGGGGTGCTCGTGGAGTACAGCTATCTGGTGAAGAAGGTGGTATTCCAGATTGATATTCTTCCGGTCGTCAAGATGATTTCCGCATTGTTCACGCATTTGTTCTTTGTGGTGTTTGCGATTTTGATTTTTGCATGTATGGGGTATTATCCGAATCCTTATATGCTGCAGGTGATTTACTATTCCTTTTGCATGATCCTGTTTACGACGGGACTTGTGTATGCGACCAGCGCCGTTACCGTGTTCTTCCGGGATATGAAGGAGGTCGTGGCAATCGTTCTCCAGATCGGAATGTGGGTGACGCCGATCATGTGGAATTTCGAGTCGATGGTGCAGATTCCGGGGTGGGCAGTGACGATTTTAAAGCTGAATCCGATGTATTACATTGTTTCCGGGTACCGGGATGCGCTGATCAATCAGATTGGTTTCTGGGAGTATCCGGGACTGACCCTGTATTTCTGGGTTGTGACTGCTGCGCTTCTGCTGCTCGGCACGGCGGTATTTAAGCGGCTGCGCCCGCATTTTGCGGATGTGCTGTAGGAAGGGTCGTGCAAAAACGGAAGAAAGTTCGGAGATTTTGGATGCGGCGGCTGGCGACCGGAAGTATCGGCATGAAAAAGGTGGTCACAGGATTACGAGAGGAATTTGTAGTTGAATGGATGAATTAGCAATTAGAGTGGAAGATGTCAGCAAAGTCTACAAATTATATAACAGACCTTCCGAGCGTTTGATCGATGCGCTCGGACTGGCGAAGAAGGGACGCTTTAAGGATCACCGTGCGCTCGACCATGTGTCGTTTGAGGTGAAAAAGGGTGAGACGGTCGGCATTATCGGAACCAACGGTTCCGGGAAGTCCACCATCTTAAAGATTATTACCGGCGTCCTAAGCCCGACGAGCGGCGAGGTGGAGATTGAGGGAAGAATTTCGGCGCTGCTTGAGCTTGGGGCGGGATTTAACATGGAGTACACCGGGATTGAGAATGTCTACTTAAACGGTATGATGATGGGATTTGAGAAAGAGGAGATGGACGAGCGCCTCGATGAAATCTTAAAGTTCGCGGACATCGGAGAGTTCGTCAATCAGCCGTGCAAGACTTACTCGAGCGGTATGTTCGTGCGTCTCGCGTTTGCGGTGGCAATTAACATCGACCCGGAGATTCTCATTGTCGATGAGGCGCTGTCTGTGGGGGACGTGTTCTTTCAGGCAAAGTGCTACAAGAAGTTCGAGGATTTTAAGGCGCAGGGCAAGACGATCATTTTTGTCAGTCACGACATCAGCAGTGTGGCGAAATACTGCGACAGGGTCATCCTGCTGAATAAGGGAGTGAAGCTGTCGGAGGGAAATCCGAAGGAAACGATTGATCTGTACAAGAAGGTGCTGCTGAACCAGTCGCAGAATATTGCCAGCGGTCAGGTGTTCTCTTCTGAAAATAAAGGAGCGGGCACAGACCTTTGGAAGTCAAATTATGAGTTGAATCCGCAGGTAAATGAATATGGAACCGGAGAAGCGGAAATCATTGATTTTGCAGTGATAGATGAATATGGAAGCTATACCAACTGTATCCAGAAAGGAACCTCCTTTACGATCAGGTCAAAGGTCCGCTTCCAGACAGATATACAGGACCCGATTTTTACCTATACCTTCAAGACCGTACAGGGAACGGCAGTGACCGGAACGAACACGATGTACGAGAAGGTGGGCGTCGGGCTTGCCCGTGCCGGGGAAACTTATGTTGCTACGTTTAAGCAGAATATGGATCTGCAGGGGGGAGAATATCTCCTTTCCATCAGTTGTACGGGCTACGTGGGCGGAGAATTCCGGGCATATCACAGGCTCTATGACGTCGTGGGGGTGACCGTCATTTCGGATAAGAATACGGTCGGTTTTTACGACATGAATTCTGAGACAACCGTAGAACGCGTGGACGCTTGAATGAACCGGAGAGAGGAGGAGCCGCATGGAAGATGCACAGTTTCTGAAAGAACTGTATGAAATTGTAAAACAGAATAACAGCGGAGACTATGCGGACGTCATACAGAAAAAGGCTTCTTACCCCTGGCTCTATCATTTGTCCGGGATTCGGCAGAATTTGATCGACTGGCTTCCGATTACGAAGGAGATGCGCGTGCTTGAGCGGAACGCGGAGTGCGGGGCGCTTACGGGCAGGCTGCTTGAGATGGCGGGCGAGGTCTGCAGTGTGACGGAGGATGAAGCGCATGCGGCGGTTATCCGGGCACGCTGCGACAGCGGATTGCACGTGTACAGCGAAATGGAGCAGATTCGAGGGCACTTTGATGTGATTTTAATTGTCGGGAAGGTATGGCGCTTCCGGGAAGAGCTTGGAAAGCTGCGGGAACTTTTGACGGAGAATGGCAGACTGATCCTCGCGGATGCGAATCGTCTGGGGCTGAAGTATTTTGCGGGCTGTCAGGAGGAATACCGCGGCGGCTATTTTACAGGAGTTTCCGGTTATGATACGACGGACGTGACAGCGGGAAATGACGGGAGCGGTGCAGTTTTCTGCAATACCGCGGGCGAAGCGGATGGCAGATGCTATAGCAGGGCAGAGTATGAAAAGATGCTCTGTGGAGCGGGGTTTGGGGAATTGACATTTTACTATCCTTATCCCGACCACAAATTTCCGTCGGCGATCTATTCGGACGCGTGGCTTCCGCACAGAGGGGAACTTGTGCAGAACCGAAGTAATTATGACAGAGACAGGATCGAGTGCTTTGACGAGGGAAAAGTGTACGATGCACTGTTGGAAGAGGGAGTGTTTTGTACATTTTCCAATTCTTTTTTGATAGAAGCCGGTAAATAGGAGGGGCAGAGCGGTTGGATCGAACGATTTATGCGAAGTATTCCAATGAGCGGGCGGCGCAGTTTTGCATCCGCACGGATATCGTGACGGACGAATCCGGGAAGAGAAAAGTATATAAATATGCTCTGACCAAAGCAGCGGAGCCGCATATCCGGCATATCGGCGAGGCGTATCAGGCACTTGCCGCGGCGTATGAGGGAAGCGGCATTTCATTCTGCCCGGCGGAGACGCAGATTTCGAGTGAAAGCGGCTGGCAGACTGTTTCGGCAGATGCGGTGAACGGAAAACTGGAAAAGTGCCGTTCGGCGTCCCTGTTTCTTACGGGGACGGCATTGCAGGATGTGTTGGAGCGGATGCTCGATGACGGCGATACGAATGGAATCCGGCATATTTTGCAGAACTATATCCGAAAGGTGAAGGAAAGCGGCGGGAGCAGACCGTTTGCCGTGACGAAAGAGTTTGTGGAGGTGTTCGGGGATTGCGTACCGGACGGTGCATATGACAGTGCAGAAGTGTCTGACATCGATATGATCTTTTCAAATATCTTTGTGGAGAAGGAATCGGACGCTTTGGACGGGGGATGGACGGTCATTGATTATGAGTGGACGTTCGATTTTGCGGTTCCGAAAGCATTTATTATTTACCGGGCGATTTATTTTGCATGGCACCAGATGTTCTACAAGGCAGATATCAGTCTTTCTGAATTGTTTGAACTGGCGGAGATCACACAGGAAGAGGCGGCGGGGTTCCGGCGGATGGAGGAGCATTTTCAGGATTACATGGGACAGACGCATATTCCGGTACGAAATATGCAACGGCTGATGGGAACGCGTATCGTTCCGGTCGATAGGCTGCTTGGGCAAAGTGGCGGAATGCAAAATACCATACGTCAAAAGACGAATGTAGGACGAAGGGCGGAGCGCATGAGGGTCCGAAAACTGTTGTACCATGTGGACAGAAAGGAGTACCAGGACGGCAGTATGGTCTGTTCGGGCTGGGCGCTTGCGAAGACGTGGGACGGCAGGGCGCTTCCGGTGGAAATTAGGGTGACGGATAAGAACGGAAATGTCATACCGGCGGAAATCGGCAGACGAAGGAGACAGGACGTTGCTGAGACGTTGAAGCTTCGCAACAGGGCGGAGACGGAGTTTGGGTTTGACTGCGTGTGGTTCTCGCAGCCCGGGGAAGCGTTTCGTATCCGTTTTTCACTGGGAAACCGGGAAAGTATCTATGAGGGGTAAAGAGAGGATTTGACATGTACCAATCAAAAGAAAAGATTCAGGATGTCATCGTGCTGCTGACAGATCTGATATGTTTTATCGCAAGCTATTTCGGCGGCGGTTATCTATGGCTGGTAGGCTACCGCAACGTGTCTGTGGCGAACATGAGAATCGAGCTTTTGGACAGCTTTGGTATCGTATTGGGCATCTATATGCTGGTGCTGCTGTTTTCCGATATCGAGAAGAATTTCATACGGCGGAACCTGGCAAGAGATTTCTGGGCGGCGCTTGAGGCGAGCGTTGTCATTATCCTTGTGACGTCGCTCACGATTTTCCTACAGCACAAACAGGTGGACGCATCCCGAGGCGTGTATTTTTGTATTGCCGCCATCAATCTGGTACTGTTTTTTGCGGTGCATGCGATCCTGAAATACTATTTGTTGAAGGTATACCGCAATAAGCGCGGAACGAATCAGGTATTTCTTGTCACGACGTCGGATCGGGTGAAGGACACGCTGCTTGAAATCGAAAATTCGAAGGATTGGGCGCACCGCCTTACAAGCATTGCTATCATTGACGACAATCAGATCGGCAAATGGTATGAGGGCGTTCCTGTCGTTGCGACTTATGACAATATGTTCCAGTATGCGAAGGAACAGATCGTCGACGAGGTGTTTATCAATGTGCCATACGATACCGGCGAGTCGCTTGCGAAGGTGGTCAATACGTTCGAGGACATGGGCGCGACCGTGCATATCACGATTGAGCTGTTGAACCGGTTTGACGACTATCATAAGAACTTTAATATGATGGGAAATGTTCCGGTCGTGACATTTTCCAACCAGCAGTACGATTGGAAGCTCTTGTTTGTTAAGAGGGTGATGGATATCGTCGGAGCGCTGGTCGGACTGGCGATTACCGCGGTCGTGACAATCTTTTTGGCGCCGCCGCTTTTGATCGAATCCCCCGGACCGCTGTTCTTTGCGCAGAAGCGCGTGGGAAAGAACGGAAGGTTCTTTAAGATATATAAATTCCGCTCGATGTATCGTGACGCGGAAGAACGTAAGAAAGAACTGGAAAGTCAGAATGAGATGAACGGCTTTATGTTCAAGATGAAGGACGATCCGCGTATCACAAAGGTCGGCAAATTTATTCGCAAGACAAGTATTGACGAGCTGCCGCAGTTTTATAACGTGTTGAAGGGCGATATGAGCCTGGTCGGAACCAGACCGCCGACGGTGGACGAATTCCGACAGTATGAATCGCATCAGAAGCGGCGCTTAAGTGCAAAGCCCGGCATCACTGGATTGTGGCAGGTCAGCGGCAGGAACGACATCAAGGATTTTGAGGATGTCGTGAAGCTGGATGTGCAGTATCTTGATAACTGGAGTCTTGGGCTTGACATAAAAATAATACTTAAGACGATCAAAGTTGTATTTGAAAAGGACGGAGAATAAGGAAGGAGAATGACATGAATCAGGAATATCGTTTGGACAAGGAGTATACGGTGATAGAGATTATCCGCTATAATCTTAAGAAGTGGTGGCTTGCGCTGATCTGCGCGGCAGTCTGCGCGGCGGCGCTGGGCGGTTACAAGGTGGTTTCTCTGTACCCGTATCTCGAGAAGGACGCATATGAGAATATCCATCAGGTAACAGCGACGCTTTACGCACAGCAGTACAGCGACGAGAGCGCCGTGGAGCGTGTGACGAATATTATGCGCATGGCGGGAAGCTATCGTGCGTATGAGCTTGTAAAGGAAAAGACAGGTTTGGAGATGGATTATCAATCCTATCAGCTCGTTTTCGATATTATGCAGGGGGAAGCGGGCGACGTCGCTACGATTTATCTGACTTATCCGGTCAACATCGGAGCATTTTCCATCGCGGATGAAAACGCTGCGCTTGCATTTACAAATGCGATCATCGAGGCAACCGACGAACTGTCGCAGGAACTTGTCGGAAAGAAATGCTTTCTGGTTCTGGACGCGCCGTACTTAAGCAACGAGGTGAAGGAAGTAGAGAGTTATTCCATCACAAAGGATGATTTTCAGAAGGGCGTGTTAAAGGCGGTCACTGCGGGCGTGCTGCTCGGTATCATCGTGGAGGTCGTGCTTTATTCCTTCTGGCTGATCTTGAGCAGAAAGCCGAAGAGTGTGAATGAAATTCGCGAGTGTCTGGAAGTTCCGGTCATTGATGATATTAAGAAGGGGAACACGAACGAAGAGGAAGTATTCAAGAAGGTTGCGCTGTTCTTAAGAGGAAATAAGGAAGAGAATGCGGACAAAAAGTGCGTGCGCATCAACTGTATGCCGGCACAGTGCCCGAAGAAAGATGTTGCGTTGAAACTTGCGATGAGTTATGCAAATGAGCAGAAGAAGACGCTGTTCGTTGATCTTTCCACAGAGAACAGAGGGGCAGCGTATTCGATCAGCCGCTATATCTTAGGCGAGGAAGAGATGCCGAAGCCGGATGCGCTCAACAGTTATCTGGATAAAGTCTGCCGGGATACCGCGGAGGAGAAGGGCTATAATATCGTGATGAATGAACGTTTTGAAGCATATCTGAACGAGAAGGGCAATGAATATGACTGCATTGTCGTAAACAGCCCGGATGTGATTGAGAATGCAGACGCCTACGCGGCGTCGAAGATTTGCGACAAGACATTTGTTGTATGTGCAAGAACAAGCGTGGATAACGAGACGCTTTATCGTTTAAAGAACACGGTAAGTGCCGATGGCATTGCGATTGAGGGAGTTTTGGTATATGAACTGTAGAAATATTTTCTACATGTGCGGGATGTTCATTCTCGTACCGGTCTGGATCGGCTTTTTGTGGACGGCTTTCCTGCGGATAGAAGGACGCATGAACCGTGTGCTGCACGCTTGGGTATTCGGCTTTGCGACGATGCTGGCGGTTGCGCAGCTTCTGCTTGTGCCGCTTGTGGCATTACAGCAGAAGCTTTCGACGGCGATTATATTGTGGAAAATGGTGATGCAGATTCTGTCTGTAGTTTCTTTTCTTGTCCTGCTGAAGCGCCAGTCTGCCGGGGAACTGTTTGCGCCGGAAGAAAATACACGCTTGGCACGAAGCGCCAAAGCGGAAGTGGAAAAGCGCGACGGGCAGTGCAAAGATGGTTTAAAAAGCCGCTGGACGATTATATTCGGAATTCTGGCGGCAGCGCTCATCCTGCTGCAGGCGTATATTCCGGCGCGTTATGAGCACAGCGACGACGATGATGCACGCTTTATTGCGGAGGAAGTCTCCGCGGTAGAGCATGATACGATGTATCAGGACAGCCCGATTCACGCAGATTATCTGTACTGGGATGAGGGTGAGGTGCGCAAGGATCTGACATCGCCGTGGGCGATGTTCGTAGCGATGAATGCAAAGCTTGGCGGCATGGCTCCGGCAGAGATATCTCACGCATATCTGCCGTTTTTCCTGATTCTGATCTGCTATGTGCTTTATCTGTTGATCGGAAAGGAGATGTTCCATGGAGACTGGGAGAAGGCGTTTCTGTTCCTGATCGTCCTGTCGGTGATTCACCTGGCGGGGTATACGTCGACACATACGCTTGCATCTATGCTGCTGCTGCGTATCTGGCAGGGCAAGGCGGTGTGCGCGAGCTTTTCGCTGCCGCTGTTGTTCTATCTGTTCTACCGGATCATGCATAAGGAATATGACAGGCGGTGGGTTCCGCTGTTGTATGTGGTGAGTACGGGGGCGTGTCTGCTTTCCGGCATCGGGATCGTGACGACTCCGATCGTGCTGTGTATCTATGGATTTCTGGACTTCTGTTATTACCGGAAGTGGCGAAAGACATTTGCTGTCTGGATGGCGGCGCTTCCGTGCGCCATCTTTCTTGGATATTATTTGATATAAGATAAATCTGATATAAGAGAAGTCTGAAGTAAGAGGAAATAATATGGGATATGTACTTGCCGTTTGGGGCGAATTTGTAAATTTTATAGGTGGCAGAAGCGGCGTGATACATTTCGTGCTTTTCGCTGCGGCGCTCGTCTGCTGCTTTTTCCTTGGAAAATGGGAGCGGCGGAGGCTGTTTTTTCCGGCGGCACTGGTGCTCGTGTTCTTTTTTAATCCGTTTTTCTATAAGTATGTCGGAATGCGTTTCTTAAGCGGCGTATACTGGCGGCTTCTCTGGATGCTTCCGAGCTCGTTCGTGCTTGCATATACGGTGGTGAAGCTTTCGTACCGTCTGAAGAAAGACGTATGGCGCATCGGCGTGGTCGCTGTGGCGTGCGTTGTCATTGCAGTGACCGGAAAGCCGATCTTCTCGGGGGAGACATATACCGAGCGGGAGAATGTCTACGAATTGCCAGGTGCGGCGATTGAGATCACGGATTTCGTGGAATTGTGGATGACGGATTGGAAAGAGACGATGATCGTGCCGAATGAACTGCTCTGCAGTATCAGACAGTATTCGGCATCGGCGTGTCTGTTGTACGGAAGAAACGCGGAGGGATTTATTGCCGATATCGGAGAGGACGAGGCGAAGGTATATCAGGAGATGAGCAGCGAGACGCCGGATGTCGGACTGATTACGGAGATTGCCAGAAATAAGAACTGTAGATTTATCGTATTCAATACTTCCTTTCATCAGATTCCGGAGGACCTCTCGGAGTATGGATACTGGAGAGCTACGGTGATCGATGACGTCTATGCGGTTTATTGCAGGACGGAGGGATAGCCTGTATTTTGGATTGAGGAAGCAGGGAAGAGTCATATGGAGAAAATAAAAACTTTATTGCGTACAAGTGATTGGGAGAGAGTGGGGATCGCCGCCTTTTACGGGTATTTTGCAATCAATATGCTGATGAAGGCGTTTACGTACGATCACGGAGAGAAGACCTATCTTGTTTTTTTTGCCTTTGCCATGGCATTTTGGGGAATCAAGATGGTCACGACGAAGTATACGCTGCGGGAGGTCGGATGGATCGCGTTGCTCATTGGGTTGGGCGTCGTGCTTTCCGTGATCACCAAGCAGAATACGTGGCTGCTGTTGTTCATGACGATCATTGCCATGAAGAATTGTAATTTTCGGTTCATGATTAGGCTCGCGGTCTATATCCGCGCGTTCTCGCTTCTTGTATTGGTGATTGGCTCTACGTTCGGCGTTTACGATATCGGATTTAAGACGACCCCGGATACAAAATATGTGGAGATTCCGGTGTACAGCTTTGCGATGAATGAACCGAACACGGCGTTTCTGGCAGTATTTTTGACATTGGTTCTGCTATTGTATTATAATTATGAAAAATTGAACAAGTGGTGGTTCCTTGGAACCTCGGCGGTGGCATTTCTATTCTATGAGCTGACGTTCTGCCGGACGGGTATCGCAGTCTTTTTCTTCTGCTGGGCGCTCATCGTGTTTGATAAACTTGTCAGGAAGCATAAATACAAGTTCATATTGACGCTTTCCGTGCCGGTCGGAGCACTTTTCAGCCTCTGTACAATGGTATTTTATGACGGCGGAAATTCTCTGATGAGGTTGTTGAATCATTTTGTATCGGGAAGAATCTATATTATGAGCAGTTACTATAATACGCAGGGGCTGTCGCTTCTGCCGCGCGTGCAGGAGATTTTTTACGGACAATATTTTGGGCTGATCGACAATACCTACATGTTCGTCCTGCTTTATTGCGGAATCATTGTATCGCTCTTTTTCTTCTGGCTGGTGGAAAAGACGCTCATCACCCTGTACCGTCAGAGGCATTATAAGGAACTTGTGATGCTGGGAACGCTGGCGCTCTACGGCGTGCTGGAACAATTCATTATGAACGGCTTTATGAACCCGTTCATTCTGCTGTGCGGCATTTTGCTCTACCCTGATCTGCTCGACGGGGATAAAGAGGTGGGAACGATATGAAAAATTACCGGATATTACAGATACACAATTTTTATCAGATCCCGGGAGGGGAGGATGTGGTGGTCCGCAATGAAAAGCGGCTTTTGGAGGAGCACGGACATCAGGTCTACACCTACTACCGCTCGAATAGTGAACTGCAGGAAAAGGGGCTTTTCGGAAAGCTCCTGCTTCCGTTTACGGCGGTCTATTCCTTCCGCACTTACCGCGAGGTAAGGAAGCTCATACGGGCAAACAAAATCGACATTGTCCATGTGCACAATACGCTGACAATGGTAAGTCCGTCGGTATTTTATGCGGCGTTTCGCTGCAAGGTACCTGTCGTGCAGACACTTCATAATTTCAGAATGCTTTGTCCGGCGGGATCTTTTTTCAGGGACAATGTGATCTGCGAGGAGTGCGTTAAGGGCGGGATGCGCTGTGCTATCCGGCACAAGTGCTACCGGAACAGCAAGCTGCAGTCCTTCGTCAGTGCGGCGATCCTGCAGATTCATCGCTTCATCGGAACATATCGGAGAATCAACTTCATCTGTCTGACGGAATTCAACCGCAGGAAGCTCTTGGAATCGCTGGATGCAAAGCGTGAGATCGTTGATCCAAAGCGTGTCTATATCAAACCGAATTTCACTTTTGCGGAGGAAGTCGTCTTAAGCGACAGAAGGCCGGAGGAAGAGTATTTTCTGTTCGCGGGGCGCATCGAGGCGCTCAAAGGGATCGATATCGCGATCAAGGCGTTTGAGAAGCTTCCGGATAAGAGGCTCTATGTCGCGGGAAACGGTCCGATGATGGAGGAGATGCAGCGTTATGTGAGTGAACACAAGTTGGAGAACGTGAAGTTCCTAGGCTATCTCCAGAAGGAGGAGATGACGGAGAAATTTTATCACGCGAAGGCTGTCATCATGACGTCGCAGTGCTATGAGGCGTTCGCGATGACGATCGCGGAGGCGTATTCCTACGGGGTTCCGGTCATTGCCGGAAGAGTGGGCAACATGGACGGCATGGTACAGGACGGCATCACGGGCATGAAGTTCACCTATGATTCGGCGGAGGATCTCGCTAAGAAAGTGCGCGAGTTCGAGACGCTTGACATTGCGTCGCTCAAGGGAAATGCGCGGGAATTTTACGAGACGAGACTGCGCCCGGAGGATAATTACCAGAAACTGATGAAGATTTATGAGGATATTTCAAAATGATAAGAGCCGTATTTATCACGAATATACCGTCTCCGTACCGGGTAGATTTCTTTGCCTTCCTGCAGAAGAATTACCCCGAGTATGAGTTTCATATCATTTTCTCGGGGGCGGGCATGGAAAACCGCAAATGGAGCGTGGAGCTTGCCGAGCTTTCAAATTACTATTTCCTAAAATCAAAGACGATTATTATAAGAAAGAGGTTTGACGACCGCTATGTATTTCTTCCGGTCGGCGTGGAAAAGCAGCTTAAGGCGCTTTGCCCGGATATCGTCTTTGCGATGGAGTATAATCCTACCATCCTTCGGGCGGTGCACTGGTGCAGGAAAAAGAAGATTCCGTTTATCAGTTGGACGGACGGAACCTTAAACTCCGAGAAGAATATCGGGAAGGTGCAGCAGCTTTCGCGCAGTTATATTGTGAAGCGCGCGGCGGCATTCGTGGCGAGCAGCACGGCGTCAAAACAGGCGCAGATCGCCTATGGAGCGGATGGGAAAAAGTGCTTTATTTCTTATCTGACCGTGGACATTCAGAAATATCTGCGCAAAAAGACGGACTACAGCGGAAAGCAGCTTCTTTATGTGGGAAGCCTGATTCAGCGAAAAGGGCTTGATCTTCTACTTCCGGCGCTTGCAAAGACCGGAGACGATATCCGGCTTGTGATCGTGGGCGAAGGGCAGGAAAAAGAGCTTTTAATGCGGCAGGCGGCAGAACTTGGGATTTCTTCGCGCATCGAATTTAAGGGATATCTGGAAGGGGAACCGCTGCAGGAGCTTTACGGCAGTTCGGACATCTTCATTTTGCCGACAAGGGAGGACTGCTTCGGGCTTGTGATTTTAGAGGCGATGTGCGCGTCCTTGCCTGTGATTTCCTCGAAGTACGCGGACGGCGCGTTCGATCTGATCGAGGAGGGGGAGAACGGCTGCATTATAGACCCCGATGATACGGACGCTTTTGCGGCTGCAATTACGGCGATGTTCGCAGATGAGGGCCGCCTTGCAGTGATGGGGCGTAGAAGCTATGAGAAAGCGCACAAATTTGCATTTTCCGAGGTGGCGAAGGGAGCCATTGAAGCGCTCAGGTTCGTAATGCGGGAGGCAGAGTAGAAGATTTTGTTTGCGGGAAGCCAAAACTGCGTAACGGCGGGGCATGGCAGACGGATGGAGATAGAGAATGAAAAAGATTTTATTTAACGGGCTTGGAAACAGAGGCTGGATCGGCGGGCTTTATTATCTGAAAAATATTATTTTCAGCTGCCTGCAGAATTCGGCGATTACGGATAAATATAAGATCGTGGTGCTGATCGACCCGGAACACGCGGATATTTTCGAATGCTTTGGTAACCAGATCGATCTGCGTATTTTTGGGGAGACGAACAAGGTAAAGCTTGCGTTCTATGAGATGAATCTGATCTGGCTGCACGGTGTGAAGTACTGCTATGCGCTCGAGTTGAACAAGATCGGCAGGCTGTTCGCGAAGCGGGGGATTTTCTGGATTCCCGATTTTCAGCACAAGAATCTGCCGGAGTTTTTTAAGCCGGAGGAGCTTGCGAGGAAGGATGCGACCGACCGCGATATGCTGTCAAGAGAGAACCCTCTCGTCTTAAGCAGCGAGGACGCAAGAAATGATCTGGAACATTTTTACCCGGAGCACAAGTGCACGGTCAAGGTCGTTCATTTCGTGTCTTACATCGAGCCGGAAGTTCGGATGATTACGCCGCAGTTGGAGCAGCAGGTGGCGGAGAAGTTCGGATTGAAAAAGAAATATATTTATCTGCCGAATCAGTTCTGGCAGCACAAGAATCATGTTGTTGCGGTGCGCGCGATTGAATTGCTTGTGCAGCGGGGCGGGCTTTCCGATTATGATTTTGTTTTTACCGGAAATCTGGAGGATTACCGGAACCCTGACTATATCAACAAGTTAAAGGCGATCATGGAGGCGGAGCCGGTGAAGGCGAGCATAAAGCTTCTGGGCTTTGTCGAGCGTACGGAACAGCTTTCCATTATGAAAAATGCGGCATTTGTCGTACAGCCGTCTCTCTGCGAGGGCTGGGGTACGGTGCTTGAGGACGCGAAAGTGCTCGATAAGACAGTGCTGCTGTCTGATATCCCGGTGCATAGAGAACAGAAAAATGAGAAGTGCAGGCTGTTCGATCCGCATGATTCAGAGGCGCTTGCCGTGTTAATGGCGGAAACGGCAAAGCAGGAGTTCACTGAGGATGTGGAACGGGGAATCGCAAATATGTACCTCGAGGCAAAGGAGTACTCTAAGGCGCTTGCGGAGATACTGGTCTGAGCAGATTGGCTTATGGCTTGAGGAAGAAACTTGTTTGAGGAAAGGGCTGGTTTTATATGAAGAAAATTCTTATTACGGGCGTAAACGGATTTATCGGCCACAGCGCCGCGGAATATTTTGGAAAAGAATATGAGGTTCACGGGATGGACATTTCCACGGAGTACCGCGGGGACGGTGGAAAGATCACGTACTATCAGTGTAATATGTCCGGCAGCCCGGCGGAACTGTCGATGATCGTCACCGGGGTACAGCCGGATGTGATCCTGCACTGCGCGGGCAGCGCGAATGTCGGCGCGTCGGTGGTGAATCCGATGGCGGATTTAGACGGCAATCTTCACAGCCTGTACCAGCTTTTGATCGCACTCCGCTCCATCGAGAAAAAGCCGAAGATTATTTTTCTGTCGAGCGCGGGGGTCTACGGCAATCCAAAGCAGCTTCCGATCCGGGAGACGGATGCGCCTGCGCCGATTTCCCCATACGGGCTTCACAAGCTGATGTGTGAGCAGCTCTGTCACTATTATAATGAAGTGTATGGCTATCATATTCGTTCGGTCCGTATTTTTTCCGTGTACGGAAGCGGGCTTAGAAAGCAGCTTCTGTGGGATATTTACCAGAAATATCAGAGCACAGGGGTGATTTCTCTGTTCGGAACCGGGGATGAGACGCGCGATTTTATCCATGTGTCCGATCTTATGCGGGCGCTATCCTGTGTCCTTGCATATGACGGGCCGGAGGAAATCTTTAACGTGGCGAACGGCGAGGAGGTTTCTATCCGTGAGCTTGCACATACGTATGCCAAAACGCTGGGAGAACCGGAGAATATTGTTACATTTAACGGAGAGACGAAAGCCGGCGATCCGAAGAATTGGAGAGCCGACATTTCGCTGCTTAAGAGCATCGGTTATAAGAAGCAAATGGGGCTTACGGACGGTATTTCGGATTACGTGACGTGGGTGAGGGAGCAAGGCTGACATGGAGAGAAGAGAAAATGGTCTGGTAGATATTGTAAAGTTCATATGTGCAATCGTCGTGGTGGCGGGGCATTGCTATCTGTCCGATGCGGACGGCATGAGCTGGTACATGGATCTGGTAAAGCTGGCGGTTCAGATTTTCTTTATTTTCAGCGGCTATTTCCTGGTTGTGGCGGGGACGCTCACGAAAGAGGAGCGCGCCACATCTTATGTGCACCATCTGTTGTGGATGACGGTGCTTTGGATGGCATTTTATTTTCTGGTAAATCTGGCGGTGACAGACCGCGCATCGGAGATATGGGTCTATGATTTCATCACGCTTTGGACGCAGTTCTTTACATCCTTTGACAGCGGGCATCTGTGGTATCTGCAGAACCTGTTTCTTGTGGTCGTAATCCTGCTGGGCTTAAAGAAAACGCGGTTTTCGTGGAAGGAAGTATTGTTCTGGCTAGTGTTTGGCTCGGTATTCTATGGGCGTATCACGCGCGCTGTGTTCGGCATTGCAGTCGGAATTTTTCTTGCCACAGCAGATGGCGATACGGCATCTGCTTCTGGCGGCGGTATCGCGAGAAATGCAGGTGGCAGGCTATTGATCGGAATGGGTGCGTTTGCCATAGCGGGCGGCGCGGTCGGTCTGATCGGACACAACGCTGCGGTGGAACAGATCATGCACAATTATGTCGGAAATCTTCTGAGCGTCATGATCGCATGGTGTGCGCTGCGCGGCAGACTGCCGGGGGAAGGTAAGGTTAATTTTGTAGTTTTACGCAAGCAGAGTACGTTAGTGTACCTGATACACTCGGCGTTCGTGCCGTTTGTGGCGAAGCTGATGAGCAGTGTGCTTGCGCCGTGGATTCCGGCGGCGGAAAAGAGTCTGGCGTGGTGTCTGATTCTTGCCGCGGTAGTCTTAGGATGCAGCCTGATTGCAGGAAGCGTCATTATTGTGTTGGCGAAGCGCGAGCGTTTCCGGTGGCTGAAAAAGCTGTATTAGCCCGAATTTCGAAAGGGAATGGAAAACGTAGTGAATGGAAGAAGGAAAATTGCCCCGGTCATTTTGTTTACGTACAACAGACCGGAGCACACGAAAAGGACAATCGAAGCGTTGGCGGCAAATGAGCTGGCAGAAGAGACGGAACTGTATATATTTTCGGATGCGGCAAAGAAGGAAGCGGACGCCGCGAAGGTGCGGGAAATCAGAGAATATGCAGGTAGGGTCAGTGGATTTTTGAGCGTGACGCTTGTTGCGCGCGAGGAGAACTACGGTCTTGCGAGAAATGTGATTGAGGGTGTGACAGATATCGTAAACCGCTATGGAAGGGTGATCGTGCTAGAAGACGATCTTGTGACGAACCGCTTTTTCCTGCGCTTCATGAACGACGGATTAAACCGCTACGAGAAGGAGCAGAGAGTGACCGGAATCACAGGTTTTTCTCATTTCGGGGATGAAATTGGTCTGCCGTATGAGTCGTACTTTCACACGCTGACCGGGACAAGCTGGTCGTGGGCGACATGGGCAGACCGGTGGAAATATTTTGATGAGGAGTGCAGTGACTGGACGGATATGGTGTCCGACGCGAAGCTGCGCAAACGTTTTAATTATGACAATACCTATGATTTCTATAAGATTATGAAGATGCAGCAGACGGATGAAAAGACGAATTCCTGGGCGATACGCTGGTACTGGACGAATTTCAGGAGAAACGCCTACATTCTTTCACCGACGAAGTCGCTGGTCAGTAATGAAGGTTGGGACGGCAGCGGCGTGCACTGCGGAAAGTCGAAGGACCCGTTATTTAATCATGGGTTAAAAACGGATCATCCGATTGCGGATTTCCCGAAGGAAATCGGTGAGAAAAAGGAAGTTCACCGCGCGATGAAGCGGGCGCTGATCCGGGAATCGCAGCCAAATATGTTGAAACGGATTTATCACGTTGTTGCGAGAAGGAATTATATAGGCAAATCGTGAGCGCCTTATATCGAAGCGCTCACGATTTGGAAAAATGCAGAGCATTTTTCTGGGATAGAGAAGGCATATACCGAAGCGCTCACGATTTGGAGAAGGCATATACCGAAGCACCACGATAAAAGTAAGCAGGAGAATAAAGCGTATGAGGATTTTGGCAATTTTTACGTGTTACAATAGAAAGGAACTGACGGAGCGCAGCATGAAGCTTCTCGGAGAGAATAAGGATGTTGTGTTTGATTATGTGGTGGTCAACGACGGGAGTACGGACGGTACGGCGGAGATGCTCGCTGCACAGCCGTATCAGGTCGATGTGTTAAACGGCGACGGCGGGCTGTTCTGGAACCGGGGAATGTACATGGCGATCGAGCATGCGAAGAAAAAGTACCCTGATTATGAGTACTATATGCTGATGAACGATGATACGAAGTTCGTTCCGGGCATCTTCGACGAGATGCTCCCGCAGCTTCGGAAGGACACGGTACTGATCGGGGCGATCCGCGGGGAGAACGGGGAATTAAGCTACGGCGGAATCAAATACGTCAAGGGCATCAAATATAAGAAATACGGCCCCGAGGCGCAGGATGTTCATTTTGACACATTCAACGCGAACTGTGCCATCATACCGCACGATATTTTTATGCAGGTGGGAATTGACCCATACTACCAGCACAGTATCGGCGATTTCGACTATGGACTCCAGATCAGTAAGAAGGGCTACGATATCCGTATTTATAAGGAGTACGTCGGGGAGTGCAACGATACGAATCTGGCGAAGACCTGGCAGGATGAGACGCTTCCGCGCTTAGAGCGCATCCGGCTTAAGGAGAGTAGAAAGGGTCTGCCGTTCGGCGACTGGTTTCATTTCCTGCGAAAGAATTTCGGGCTCGGGACGGCAATCGTGCGATCGATCACGCCTTATGTCCGCATTATTTTGGGGACAAAGACAAGATATTCGGGGGCATAGGGGGATTGCATGGGAAATATCAGCTTTGTTATTTTAAATTATAAGGCATATGAGGAAGCGATTGCCTGCGCAGAGTCGGTTCTTGTCACCCAGGCATGGGAGGACATTAAGATTGTAATCGTGGATAACGGCTCGAAAAACGGAAGTGCAGAGCAGCTGCAGGAGCACTTTAACGATGAGCCGCGGGTGCATGTGATCGCTGCGGACGAGAATCTCGGTTTTGCAAAAGGAAATAATCTCGGCATCCGCTATGCGAGGGAGCAGTTCGATCCGGATTTCATTGTGGCGGCGAACAGTGACATTCTCTTTGAGGAGGAGATCTGTGAGCGGCTTGCCGGGATTTATGACGGAAGACCTTACGCGATCCTCGGCGGTGATATTGTGGACGCGACGCGGACACAGCATTTTAATCCGGTGGCGAGGGAACGCCGTTACACTTTAAATTATATGCGAAAGCAAGTGTTCGTCTCATGGGCGAAGTCGGTGATGTTCCGGCTGATTAAGGTGTTTCACTTGAAGGGGGCAGTCGCCGGTCATTACGGTGTTTCGGTACAGGATGGCGGGATGGGCGAAGGAGAGGAAGGAAAGAAGGCTGCTACCCGGGAGGTGGACGGAAAAGCGGTCGCCGCAGACAATCGGGTGGAGGAGGAAATGGAAGGCGTACTGCTCCACGGCTGCTGTCTGGTATTTTCCAGAGATTTCTTCGCGGAGTTTGAAGGCTTCTGGGAAGGAACGTTTCTCTATGCGGAGGAGGAGATCCTTTATTATCTGGCAATGAAGAAGGGACTTCGCGTACTTTATTCGCCCAAAGTCACGTGCATGCACAAGGAAGCGGTGACGACGAATACGCTGTATCGGGATTTCTGCGATGCGAAGATTTTCTATTTTTCGAATATCACGAAATCGTACCGCAGGTTTTTGAGGCTGATGAAGGAATGGGAATGAATCTGCAAGGATGGCAGTTTTGTGATGATAAAGTGGGTGTGGGATGGAAGAGTGGAAGCAGAGAAAAACTGAGGCGGCAGAGGTCACCGTTGTCTGTTGCTACAATGACAGCGGACAGTATGAGACATTGTGCGCTTCACTAAAACAGCAGGATATCGAATATGAGCTGATCGGGATCGACAACCGGGGGCAGAAATTTTCTTCGTGCAGCAGTGCGCTCAATTCCGTGGCGGATCAGATAAAGACGGAGTATGTTATTTATTCTCACCAGGACATTGAACTGCCGGAGGCAGATATGCTCGCCCGGTTCGTCGAATATCTGCGTGGGCTTTCCACGGGAGATATTCTCGGTGTGGCGGGGGCGGTGGAGAATCCTGATAAGCATGCGAAAAATATGGAATATGTGCTCTCGAATATCCGACACGGCAGCGAACTTCGGGTCGCGGGGGAAGAGGACTTTACAGGGGTACGCAAATGTGATACGGTGGATGAGTGCTTCTTTGGCGGGAGAACGGAGACGTTTGTCAGCGCGCCGTTCGATGAAAAGCTGTGCGATAACTGGCATTTGTGCGCGGTGGAGCGCTGCCTCTTCGCAAGGATGACGGGGCATCAGGTATACGTGTGCGATCTTCCGCTGATACACAGGTCGGGCGGCACGATCAATCATGCGTACAATGAGGGATTTCGACGGCTGGCACGTTATTACCACACGGCGGATAAAAGATGTCCGCAGGCGGTGGAGAAGATTGCATGCATTCGGACTGTCTGCGGCAGCAGCCGGACAGACTGGCTTCACCGGACGGCGTTCTATCTGAAAAGGGAGCTTTTGATCCGAATGCACAGGTATTAGGTATGGGAAAGAAATCTTTGGTAAAAAACTCCATATTCAACATGGCGTATAAGGGTTTTACCGCCCTTTTTCCGTTGGCGACGACCACCTACATCTCTCGTGTGCTGCTGCCGGAGGGCGTGGGAAAGGTCGCCTATGCAAATACGATTGTAGCGTATTTTGTACTGATTGCATCCCTGGGACTGCCAAGCTACGGAGTGAAGGCGATCGCGCAGAATGACGTGGACAAGGAGCAGCGGAGCAGGACGTTTTTTGAATTGTTCTTTATCAATCTGATTGCGACGGTCCTGTGCATTATCGCATATTTTCTGTTTGTCGATCACTTTGCGCATTTTGCGGACCGCAGGGCGCTTTTTCATGTGATGGGACTGATGCTGATCCTCAATATTTTTAATATCGACTGGTTCTATCAGGGGATGGAGGAGTACAGCTACATTGCGACCAGAAGCGTCATCGTCAAAATATTGTCGTTTGTCCTGATGCTTGTGTTCGTAAAAGACAGCGGGGATTATCTGATCTATGCGCTGATTCTGTGTATTGCGACGGCGGGCAATAATCTGCTGAATGCAGTGCAGCTTCGCAAATACATTACGTTTTCCGTGCTCTTTCGAAACGGAAACGGTGCGGCGGACGGAAGGGGAAGCGCCGCGGAGGGCTTACACCTGGGACATCACATGCGACCGGTGCTGATTCTGCTTGCTTCGACGATTGCGACGGAAGTCTATACGATGCTGGATACGGTGATGCTCGAGTATTTCCACGGAGAGGCTTATGTGGGCTATTATTCCAACGCGGTCAAGATCGTCCGCATGACATATACGGTTGTAATCGCATTGGTAGCGGTGCTCTATCCGCGCATCAGTATGTACTATAAGCAGGGGAACAGGGAGGGATGCAATGCGTTACTCAGCAGAGGAACGCAGATATTGCTTCTGCTTGCGCTGCCCTGCGCACTTGGACTTGCACTCACGGCGGAGCATGTCGTGCCGCTGCTGTTCAAGGAAGCGTTTTTGCCCTCCGTCGGCACGCTGCGCATCCTTAGTATTTTGGTGCTGATCTTCTCGGTGGCGTATTTTTTGGGGCATATTGTCCTGACTGCGACCGGAATGGAGCGGATGATTCTGCGCGCCTGCATTGTGGGGGCGGTGCTGAACACAGTGGTGAATCTTCTGTTGATTCCGGGGATGAAGCAGGACGGGGCGGCGATTGCGTCGGTACTCTCGGAGACTGCGGTGACGGTCGTTCTGCTGTGGTATGCGAGGAGATATTACCACCTTACGATTACGGGAAACTATGTGTTTAGCGTGACGGCTGCGCTCGCCGGCATGGCGGCTGCAGTTCTGGCATTGTCGCGGTGGATTACAAAAGATTGGATGGTACTTCCGGTGATTGCGGCGGCTGCAGTCGTGTATTTTTGCATTTTGCTGCTGTTCCGCAACGAACTGATGATGGAACTGTTTCATAAGGTACTTGGGAAAATACGGAGTTGAGAAATACAAGGTCGAGGTGGCGGGATGAATTCAGTATTTGGCGTTGTGATCGTGTTTACAGTGATGTGCATAGGCTTTTTTCTTTTGGGACACTGTTTTTGCGTGCTTTTTCAGAAGAAAGAAGATGCTGTGACAAAGTTTCTGCTGGGGGCGGTACTGTTCCTGGCTGTTTTCTCTGCGATCGAACTGCCGGTTGAAAAGCTGAATCTGCCGTTCCACGTTCTGGTGATTGTGGAGTGTATCGTATTTGTTCTGCTGTTTGGGGCGTGCGTGGTATATTGCGTCAGAAACGGAGAATTGGAGGCGGTGAAGAGATGGACGATGCCGGATTATATGACGCTTGTTCTGCTTGTGCTGATTGCGCTGCAGGTTCTCTATGGAATGAATAATGGAATTCGTATCAACGGGTACGATACTTCCTACTATAACGGCTATGCAATCAACGCGCTGTATACAGATACGATGTACCAGTACAGCGCGAGATCGGGGGAATATATCGGCATAGAGGGGTATGTCCATGACGGCTACCCGATGTTGATTGCTTTTTTGTCAAGGATATTTTTTATGCATCCGCTTGTTATGGCAAACCGGGTTTTGGCTTGTCTGGAAATTGTTCTTATGAATCTGGTCGTTTATGAGATCGCGTGCAGGCTGTCGAATGGAAACCGGAAAATTGCGGACTGGACGGTGGCAATTCATGCAGTGATGAGCATTTTCTGCTACCAGTTCGAGGAGGGAAGAGGTTTTTACCTGTGGCAGAGGACGGCGGAGTCAAAATCTATGCTGGCAAATGTTTATCTGCCGCTGACGCTTTTGGCAATGATTTTGCTGGCGAAGGGAGCAGAAAGCCTTTATCACTGGCTGATACTGGGACTGACCGCACTGGTTGGCGTCTCTTTGTCGATCAGCGGAATCTTTATTCTTACGGCAATGATCGGGAGCGGAGTGCTTGGCATTTTGATTTATCAGCGCAGAGGAAAATATTTGTTAAACGCAGTATTGTGCATGATACCAAGTATGGTCGTGGGAATTATAAGGCTCTTTCTGTAGGGTATGGGGAATCAGAAGATATGCGGGAATTGGGATGGAATATTGAATTTTACAAGACAATTTTTACAAATTACTGGTGGTATGGGCTGTTTTTTGTGATATATCTGGGAGGTTTGCTGTATATTGCGAGACAGAAATCTTATGTGATGAAACAGGTATTTGTGGCTCCGTTTTTGATTTTGCTGTTCACTGTTTTTAATCCATTGCTTATGGAGCCCATATTGGAAATGACGGATTGGAGAGATCGCTACAGCCGTTTTTTCTGGATGCTTCCGGTAGAAATTTTAAGCGCCTATCTGTTGGCGTGTCTGCTTGAGAAGCAAAAGCGCGCACAGGAGAGGGCGGCGCTTGGCGTATTCGTGGTATGCCTGCTCTTTTTGTGCGGCGGAAGTGCGACGAAGATAGAACTTGACGATAATATATATAAGCTGGATGGCAGTGTGATTGAAGTGGCGGAGATGATTGAAGCGGCTTCCGATAAAGAGAATCCGGTTGTATTTTATGATGAGGAGTTATATTACTGGATCAGACAATACGATGCGTCGATCATTGCAGCGGTGAATGCCGGAGAGATGGACAAGTATCTCTGGATTCCGGGAGAAAGCATTGATGTAGACGAGCGGAAGGAAGATGAGGGAACGGCGTTATCCATGTTCGTAAGAGGCGTTGAGATTGAGCCGGAGACGGTGAACCACGCGATGGAAAGCCGGAACGCAGATTTCTTTGTGCGCAATACGGACTTTTATTCCGAGGAGTACCTACAGCAGTTAAATATCGTTTATGTGGATGAAGTGGATGGCTATGAATTGTACCGTTGCGTGCATAACTAGAGGATACACGGCCAGGGAGGAAATAAGAAGTTGCTGATTGTTGTGAAGATTCTGATTGCAGTATGTATATGGCTGGTAATTCCTGTTCTGTTGGGAAGCCTGTGGACAGAAGGCGGCAGGAAGATAAACGATGCGTTCGTATCGACCTATCTCATGGGACTTTTGAGCGAATGGGCGGGCTTTTTTGTAATTGCAAAATGGGCGGTCGCAAGGCAGCTAACGCTACAGAAGCTTTGTGTTTTATGGTTGGCGCTGCTCGCAGCAATGACTGTGTTTTCGGCGGCACTTGGCATTCAAAGGGAGCGTTTTGCCATGCCGGAACAAAAGAAGGGAAATGCGGGGCAGATTTTAGGTATGTTGGGGTTGATTCTGTTGTGCACGCTTGCGTTGGCGTGCGGCGGAAGCAGGCAGAAGGAGCATTCGGTGGAGGCGGCGTTGACAATGTATGCGACAGGCGCTTTGTATCAGTATGACGCCACGACCGGGCGGAACGAGGATGAAATGCTGTCTTTTGAAAAGGCGGAGTTGGAGACGGAGGCGAAAGCTCCAATCGAAGCGTATTATGCGGCAAATAGTTATGTGTGCAGGCTGAATCCGGCAAAATTCATCGGCGTTCTTCTGCCGTTCTTTTTGCTCCCGTTCTATTTTGGTGTGTATCAGGTGTGGGCGGATACGCTGTTCCCTGAAAGCACAGTTAAAAAGGCGGTGTTTCAGACCGTGGTCTGGCTGCTTTACGGCAGTACTCTGCTTACCGACCGTGCAGGGCTGTTCGACGTTTTTTCAAATTGCTGGAGCGGTGAGGTGCTTTTTTTTGCGGGACTGCTGCCGCTGGCGGTCTGGCTGCTGCTGCGGAACTGCAATAAGACGAGATGGTTTGCGCAGTATGCGGTGTGTATGCTGTCAGGACAGTTGTTATATGCAAAGGGCGGGTTTCTGATTACCTTCCTTTGGATCATGGCGTGGCTGGTGAAAGGTATCGGGAGGTGGAAGCATGATCGAAGCATTTGAAGCGCTGCGGGAAGAATTTCGTACCTTCGGCACGGAGGGAATCAGCATGGTACTGGTATGTACAGCTATGCTGTTTTGTGTTGCAGCCCGCGATCGTTTTGCGGAGGGGGCAAGACGGCTCACCGGTTACGGCATTTTATTTTTTATTCTGTTCGCAAATCCGTTCGGCTATCATATCATTCACGATTTCTGGATGGAGGAATACTGGAAAATATTTATGGCACTGCTTCCGGCAGTATTTGTAGCGATCGCAGTTACAGAACTGACGCTGTATTCGAAAAGCATCTGGAAGGGGGCAGTGACGGTGCTCTGCTGCGTGGGGATTTTTGCCGCGAGTGCTTTTTTTGAGATCGATGCCTCCCGCGTTGCCGCGGTATCGCGGGCGAGGGAGACGAAGACCGAGATCGCCGAGGTGGACGGAATCATCCGCGAAACGGGGATTGTGCCGGAAAATGTGATCGCACCGCGTGAAGCCTGCGCATATCTCAGGGAAAATAATCCGGGCGTAAAGCTGCTGTTCGGGGAAGCATTGATTGAAGGGATTTTGAATGATACAGTGATCGCAGAGAACGAGGAGGAGCAGCAGTTCATTGATGACTGCAGGACATTTGTAGCCGTTCCCGAAGCGGTTGATTATCAGCTTGTCGTGGCGGAACGGTATGGAAGCAACTGCGTTCTGCTCAAACGGACATACGATTTCCCGGATCAGATGAAGGAGGCGGGATTTGCCTGCTGCGGGAGAACGGAGAACTATGCCGTATATATCAGAGAGTAACCGCGCCTGTACAGGAGAAAGTTGCGGCATTCCACAGAATATGGTATAATGCCGAGAGGCATTATACGCGCCGAAGTGCGCATAAGTCGCCCACGGCGAATGCCATGGACGCTGTGCGTCTATGGCATAATGATATGAATGTTTTGTGGATAGAAAAGGAATAGATATAGATGAACGCGAAGGAACAATATAAGCATTTGCTCAATTATGGGGCAAATTTCATTTCTCTGCTAGTGGAGGGCGTGTGCTTTGCATATATCTGGTACACGGTATATGAGGAGCAATACGGATTTTTCCGCCGTGGTAACTGGGCAGTCGTAGGACTCTATGTGCTCGTGATTTTTTTCTTTACAAAAGTATTTGGCGGATACAATATCGGCTATATGCGGATTACCGATATCGCACTTTCCCATATTCTGGCAATTCTTTTGAGCGGCATTGTCGGCTATCTGGAACTGTGTCTGATTACCAGGGATTATGTGTCACCGAGACCAATGATCGGAGTGATGGCGGTGGAGGTCATCTTTATTCTGCCGTGGATCTATATTGTGCGTAAGCTTTACGCAAAGCTTTATCCGCCGAGGCAGATGCTGGTCGTCTACGGGCACTACGCGCCGGACGAGCTGATCGCGAAAATCAATACGCGAAAGGACAAGTACAATATCTGTGCGTCGGTGAGTTATGAGATCGGACATGAAAAGCTGTACCCGATGATTAAGGAATACAATGCGGTCGTGCTCTGCGATCTTCCGGCACAGGCTAGAAACCAGATCATGAAATACTGCTACCAGGAGTCGGTTCGTACCTATGTGACGCCGAAGATCTCGGATATTTTGTTCCGTGGCGCGGACGATATCCATCTGTTTGACACGCCGTTACTGCTGTCGCGAAATAACGGGCTTTCTATCGACCAGCGCATCATAAAGCGGACGGCTGATATTGTACTGTCCCTGGTTGGAATCGTCGTTGCATCGCCGTTTATGCTGCTTATCGCGCTTGCGGTCAAACTGTATGACGGAGGTCCGGTGCTCTATAAGCAGGAGCGTCTGACGAGGGACGCCAGACCGTTTATGATCTATAAGTTCCGCAGTATGAGCGTGGATTCGGAGAAGAACGGCGCGAGACTCGCTGCGAAGGGGGACAAGCGTGTCACCCCTGTCGGCAATATTATCAGAAATATTCATTTTGACGAGCTTCCACAGCTCTTTAATATTTTAAAGGGCGATATGTCGATGGTGGGTCCAAGACCGGAGCGCAAGGTCATTTCGGATCAGTACGCAGAGGAAATTCCTGAGTTCGTGCTCCGAACCAAGGTAAAGGCGGGATTGACCGGCTACGCGCAGGTCTATGGCAAGTATAATACGACGCCGTACGATAAGCTCAAGCTGGATATCACTTATATTGAGAATTATTCATTTTGGCTGGATGTAAAGATCATGCTTTTGACATTTAAGATTCTGTTCCAGAAGGAGAACACGGAGGGCGTGGATGAGGAGCAGCAGACGGCGCTGAAGTAGGAAGATTGTCGGATGGATATGTTGGATTTTTGTGAGTGGTTGTTGTAAGATGAAGATGATATTGGAAATCATAGGTCTTCAAGGGAGAATAAAATGAAATTACGGATACAAAATGTGGCTAAAATCAAATCAGCAGAATTGGAGTTAAATGGCATCACAGTAATCACAGGAAACAACAATTCGGGAAAGAGTACCGTAGGAAAGGCGATATTTTCAATATACAATTCACTGGTCAATGTTGAGGAAAGAATTACGGCACAGAAAGAGAATTTGATATACCAAATGCTTATTCGTAAAGCAGAGGATTTGTCCGTACAAGAAGATGGGATGTTTTCGGGCATAAGGATTTCTCCTGCAAGGCTCAGACGATATGCAAAAGAGATGGCACATGAGATGAAGGAAGACGAGCTGCGGGAGATTATTGAGGAATTTTGCCAGCGGCTGCGAGAGTACAGTGACGAAAATGTGTCAGAAATTAAGGAAGAGGTATACCGGATTAAGAGTCTTCCGGAGGAACGTTTGGTAAAGGCTGCGATTTCGGCATATTTTGACCGTATATTTAATTCAGAGATTAATAATGTGTATCATGCGGATGAAGATGCGGTAATTGAAGCAGAGATAAAAGGCAGAGAAATTTACATTGCGTTTCGGGAGAATAGCTGCGTTGAACTGCAGAAACAAATGAATATTTTAAACGAGGCAATCTATTTGGACAATCCGTTTATCCTGGATTGTCTCAACAATGGTATCAACGGGCTGGAGCAGATAGAGAGGACAGCGGTAAACAAGTTACACAAGAATACAGATATTATGGAGAATGTCGTTCAATATAATTTTATTGAGGACAGAATGCAGGAGGTCTTAGACAAAATAAACGAGGTTTCGCCGGGAAGTGTACAGCGTGATGAATCACGTTCATATTGCTATAAAGAGAAAAATACGGTGGTAAAGCTGAACATAAATAATTTGTCTGCCGGGTTGAAATCGTTCGTAATTATTAAAACCTTATTGGAGAATGGGGCGCTGAAGGAGAAGGATGTACTGATTCTGGATGAGCCGGAGATTCATCTGCACCCGGCGTGGCAGATGGTGTATGCAGAAGTAATTGTTCTCCTTCAAAAGACATTTGAATTGACGATTGTACTGACTACACATAGTTCGCATTTTCTTGAGGCATTGCAGTTATATGCGAAAAAGCACGGCGTGACACAAAAATGCAGTTATTATCTTTCGAAAAATGAAGATGACGGTTGTATATTGAAAGATGTTTCGGATGATATAACGACAGTTTATTCACAGCTTGTTGAACCGAGCATATTACTTGATAAATTAAGGTCTGAGTTGGAAGAAGCAGAAGATGACTAATTTTGAACAGTTTTCTAATATGATGAATCGATATTTAGAAGAACGGGGATATGCCGTACAGCTAGAAGCGGATATATCTAAGCTTTCACAGAGCACGGAGGAGGAAACGCCTTTGTGCAGAAGCAAGTTGAAAGCGATTAATATGGATGTATTTGCTAAGAGGGCATATCGAAAGATTATCCTGCCCGATTCAAAGACTGAGGATGATGCGATTAATACAGCGGACGCCTTTTTGATAAATCGTGATAATGACTGGTATTTTATTGAGTTTAAGGATGCGAAGCTTGGCAATGCGAAAGCGAGTGTACTGAAAAAGGCGTATTCAAATGTTTATGCGGTGCTGGATATTCTTTATGCCATGCAACGAACAAAAGCTCGATATGATGGATTTGACTATGAGAATCCGGTGGAATTTATGCGGCAGAATGTCACGTATGTATTGGTATTTAGTGCAGCTAAGAACCCACAGCATGTGATACAGTTAAAGAATCATCAATTGAAGGGTGAGAAGTATCTGCCAGGATTCATGGAACGGCTGCCGGGATATATTTACAAAGATGCGTATGCGATGACAGAAATCAATTTTGATGGAAGATTTGCAAAGCAATTAACCTATTGATTGAGTGCAAGGAGCAGTTATGCCATTTTCAGTATTGATGTCAGTATACAAAAAGGAACAGTCCGCATATCTGGATGCGGCGTTAAAGAGCGTATTTTCGCAGACGCTTCCGCCGGACGAGGTCTTGCTCATCGAGGACGGTCCGCTGACGGAGGAGTTGGAGCGGGTGATTGCAGAATACGGCAGACAGTATGCCGCGCTTCGGACATACCGCTTTGCGGAAAATGTGCAGCTCGGACGCGCACTGGCAAAGGGCGTAGAACTTTGCTCCAACGAGCTTGTGGCGCGAATGGACACGGACGACATTGCAGTGTCGGATCGTTTCGAGAAGCAGTACCGCTATATGCAGGAGCATTCGGAGATTGCCGCCTGCGGCGGCTGGCTTGAGGAGTTCAACGATGCAGGAACGTATTCGAAGGTCAAACGTATGCCGGAGAGCGGAGCCGAACTTATGAAATATGCGAGATACCGCAATCCGCTTAACCACATGACGGTAATGTTTCGCCGCTCCGCGGTTCTTTCCGCGGGGAATTATGAACATTTTCCGCTGCTCGAGGACTATTACCTGTGGAGCAGGATGCTGGCGGCGGGCGGTACGTTTTATAACCTTCCCTGCGTGCTCGTGCGGATGCGCACGAACGACGGGGTGTACGGCAGGCGCGGCGGTGCGGATTATTTCAGACAGTACCGCAGGTTGAGAAAGAAGCAGCGCGAGCTTGGACTGTTAAAGCCGCGGGAATATGTGACGGCGCTGGCGCTGACGGCGGGGATGACCCTACAGCCGGCATGGATTCGGAAAATCATGTACCGCAGGGTGCTGAGGAAGCGATCAGAGCAAAACTTTTTATTGTGACATAGGTGGAAGACTGTTATACTTTAGAACAGAAAAGGCAATATTGTAAATTGGGAGATCAGAATGTTACTGGATAACGAAACAGTTTTGCACATAATAGAAGACAATTTTATGGATGATATTGAGCATGAAGTTCTCACCAGCGTGATGTCAATGGATGGGTATGATCTGTCCGAGCATTTTGATGAGCTGGTGGATTACGGAGATCTGGAGGGCATTGATGAACTGGAAGTAGAGGAGTTTACGACAGAAAAGGAGGAAGAGTGCCGGACAGTTTCCGGAACGCTCCAACTGTTGGCGACGGTTGGAGCCTATGTTCATTGGGACGGAGAGGACGAATATGTGGAAAGCTGTGAAATGAAGATGGAATTTTCGTTTTATTTTGAGATCGCTGATCAAAAGTACAGAGCATTTGAAATAGAGTATCTTTGGTAACTTTATTTTGGTATGCAGTGAGGTGGAATATGAAGCTGGACAGCTTTTATGTGGAAACTTACCGGGGACTTAAGGAGGTTTCATTAGATAAATTTACAGATATTAATGTGTTCGTGGGAAAGAACAATTCCGGAAAGACTTCTCTTCTGGAGGCAATGGTGTTGTCGGGGTTGTTTGATAATGCAGAGCAGATGATTATCACCCTTGCCTCAAGATACCAGAAGGTAAGCATAGACAGGGTCAATACCATGTTCGACATAAATGGTGAGAAAAAAAGAATCGGACTCAAGCACTGTCTGTATGATGAAGGCGCAAAGGAACATGTGCAGATAGACACAGAGATTGTGAGTGCGGAGAGAGCAGAAAGTACACAGCAGGAGGACGGCATAAAAGAACTCCGGCGGTTGGCTCTGCGTCTGGAATACAATACATGCTGCAGTGAGACGGGAAAGAAACAGACGGCTGTCTTCCGTATTGATTTCCTACAGGAGGGAGCGATGCTTACCATCCGTTCAGGGAAAAGAAGGAATAGTGACATGCTGACGAGGATTCCATGTCAGTTTGTTGCTTTTTCACGTTTTGACGGAACGGATTTTCTGCTGAAAGCGCTGGATGAAATCCTGGAGCAGGGAAAGCGTGCAGATTTAGTAGAAGCGTTACAGATTTTTGACGAAAGTATACAGAATTTTGAAATTATAGGAGAAGAGCGGGATATCAAGATCATCCGGGATGGTGACAATGCGCCGTTATCTGTATATGACTATGGAAACGGTATGTACAAGGCATTCTACATTGCGAGTGCGGCGTTGCTCAGTGAGAACGGCATTCTGCTGGTCGATGAGATTGAGGCGGGAATCCACAGGGAAGCGCTTGAAAAATTTGTCAGATATCTCGGTCAGTTGTGTCAGAAAAAGAAGATTCAAATGTTTGTTACGACGCACAGCCTTGAGACATTGGATTTGTTCTTGCAGTCCTGCCAGCAGGCTGACAGGGTAAATGACCTGACGGTATATAATATTCGGAATACAAGGGAGAAAACAAATGCAAGAAGGTATTCCGGATCAAAATTAAAAGATCTTAGAACAGAGATAGGACTGGATGTACGATAAGAGGATAAAGGAGATATATTTTGGTGAATGCATATGACTGCTGAATTATGGTAGAAAGTATGTTATAATAACAAATGTATATCAAATATCGCTGACAATGGAAATAATGTGGATGAACAAGGTCTCAAAAAGAATGGTGTGGAAAATAGGATGCTTAAAAAGTTAGAAATTGATAATTTCAAATCACTGGTAGATTTTCATATGGATTTAGAACCCGTAACGGTGGTAATTGGTAATAATGCGACGGGAAAGAGTGCTATATTGCAGGCAATAGATTTTCTGTGCAGTAGTGTACGGGAGGATTTTCCGATTATTATTGAACGCCGCAATTGGTCGGTGGAAAATATCAAATCAAAATTGGCATCTCCGGGGAATAATCGAATTAATTTTCAATGTGAATTTGTATTTAAAAGTGAAAAAGGACAGGATGTGCATATTGCATGGAATGTAACAGTGCTTACGAATATAAGCAAGAACCAGCTTCATTTAGGAAATGAATTTGTATATGATCTGGACACCCGGGAAGAATACTTGCATTATGTGTCAGGAAAAGGAGGTTTTATTAAAGGAGGAAAAAACCAACCGGATATACTTCTGCCGTCATCTATTGAATTACAGTCATCTGTATTGAAAATTTTATCAAACATGATGAGCGTAGCAGAACCTATACGCCTGTTAAAGCGATTCTTGATAAATTCTACCTCTTTCGAATTGCTATCGCCATCGGAGATGCGTTTGAGCAGCAGAGGCGAGGCAAATGATATCGGTATGTCAGGGAAAAATCTCCCGTCTTTCATAAAAATGATGTCGCAGGAACAGAAAAAACGTTTTATGGAGAAATTACGTTTTGTATTGGGAGATAAGATAGAAACAATTGATGCTGCCACAAAAGGAAAACCCGGATGGACACAGATTAATGTACAGGAGAAATACCAGAATAAGACAATCACGGTAAATTCAAAAGAGATGAGTGATGGGATTCTCCGCGTATTGGCGTTCATTGCGATTAGTGAGATAAAAAAATCAGATGCAGTATTGCTGCTGGATGAGATTGAAAATGGTATTAATACAAATTATGCAGAGAATCTGTTAAAGGTTTTGAATGATATTTATCAGGAGTCCGGGCATCAGCTTATACTTACAACGCACAGTACCGTTTTTCTGGATTACGTGGATAAGGATGGCATTGTATATTTATACCGCAATGAGCAGGGAGAGACGAAAGCTGCAAAATTGTTTGAAAATAAAGCGCTTAGGGAACAGCTTGATTATATGTGGCCCGGCGAGGTGATTTTGAATATGTCAACAAAAGAAATCGTAGAGAAAATACTGGGAGATGAATAGAAACATATGAAAATTGCGGTAACAGGAGAGGGACCTACTGATTACGGAAAAGAGGAATATGGAACAGGAAAATGGTTGTGGGGACCAATTGAGGTATATTTACGACGAGTGGCAGAACAGGAAGGCGTATCAATTGAACTGGTGCCGATTAGCAGAAAAGATGTGGAAAATTACAGAGTGCAGTCAAGAACGCTGCGCGGAATAAGCGGTAAAGGAGTACCGAGCAGAAAATTTTATTGTTTGTTCAAAAAGAATGAATGTGAGTATGGAATTTATTACTGTGATACCGATAGGGAAAAGGGAACGAAAAACAGCAGTAGATTGGAAGCAGAAAAATGCTGGCAGGAGAAGTACGAGGAAGTGAAGCGGGGGCTGGATGACCCAAACTGCATTCCGATGATACCTCTAAGGATGATTGAAAACTGGATATTGGGTGATCAGAAAGCCATAGAAACAGTGTATGGGTTTCACTCAAATAATATGAAAATACCATATGATTGCGAAATGCTCTGGGGAGATAAAAATGATCCGGAAAGCAATTATCCCAAAAATTATTTGACTAGATTTGTGAGAAAATTAGATAAAAGATATGCGGACCGGAATCTGACTATGAAAGATTTTAGGGAAATTGCGGAATCACAGGATATTGAGACAGTGCAAGAACATTGTAAATTGAGTTTTGGCAAATTTTGTGCAGATTATAGAAGGTTGTTGGAAAATAGTAAAAATACAGGAAATGCACGAAGGTATTCCGAATCAAAATTAAAAGACCTTAGAACAGAGATAGGACTGGATGTACGATAAGAGGATAAAATAGATGGATATCTATATGATTATGACGGAAGGCTATACAGACTGTGCACTGGCGGAGGCGATTCTGGAGAAGTATATGGGGTATTGCCAATATCGGACGAAGGGTGATATGCCTGGATGTCTGCAGAAGCTGGTCGGTGTGTATCCGGGGGAGTTGGGAGAATTAGTGCCAAAGGATATGCCGCATTTTTATTATAAGGGAGAAAATGCGGTCATGGTGAAAACAGCAAAAGGATTTTCAGAGATTGCCAAAAAGCTTGGACTTGTTATGGATGCGGTCTTAAGCGCCGGAGATGATGCTTCTGTCGAAAAAGGGGTATTCATCATCTGCGACGCGGATTTATCCTCGAAGGTGAGTAATTGTCAGAAGATCGAAGACGACTTGGAAGATATAGACGGAATGGAACTGGACAGAAAAAAGGGAAGTATTTCTTATGAAGGGTTATATCTTTGCTACAAGATACATCAGATACCACAGACGGATGAAGGAGCGGTGGAAAAATTGCTGCTTCAGATGTTGGGGCAAATCGAACCCGAGCTTGCGGAATGCGCCGGAAATTACCGGAGCCGGATTATGGATGAGAGGTTCGATCGATTACACACAAGCTGGGCGAAGGATAGAAAGGTGCAGGAGTTCTATGCGGATAAAGTGCAGCTTGGGGCTGCGCTTGCAGTGCTAAAGCCAGACCGTCCGGTTGGATATGCCATAAAGGACTGTGTGGTCGTAAAAGCGAAGAAGCAGGAATTGATGAAAATTGAGGAGTTTGAAAGCTTATACCGACGGCTGGAGGAGTGGTTGGGGGAGAAAGCAGGAAGCAGTCATGAAGAAGACGGTCAAAGTATTGCAGGTACTGGATTATGTAAATCATAATAGTGGTGTGAGCGCGGTCGTGATGAATTATTTTTCACACATGGATCGCGATAAGGTACAGTGTGATTTTTTGCTGTTTGAGAAGGAAGAGAATGAAATCAGCAGAGAAATTGTCCGGTGCGGGGGAAGGATTTATACGAGCGGGAGGCCTGCCGGAAAAAGTATTTTGAATTACAGAAAAAGAGTGGATGAATTTTTTGCGCAGCATGTAGGGGAGTATGAGGTTGTACATATACATATTCCCAATGCTGCTTTTGCTGTTTTAAGAAGCGCAAAGAAATACGGTGTTCCGGTGCGGATTCTGCACTCACACAATGCCAGGGGCGCGGACGGCACGGTCAAGAAGGTACGCAATTTCTTGCTGAATAAGTGGGGAATACGGTATGCGAATCGGTATTTTGCGTGCAGCGAGGCGGCGGGCGTGTATCTGTACGGGAAGAGGAAGATGGAAAAGCATCAGGTTTGGGTGATAAATAACGCCATTGACCTAAAGCGTTATGCCTTCCGTGAGGAGAGTCGGGAACAGATCAGGCGGCAGTGCGGAATCGGACCGGAGGAAATGCTTCTGGGAAATGTGGGAAGATTTGTAGAACAGAAGAATCAGATCAGGCTGCTGGAAATTTTCGCAGCGGCAGAGAAAAAGCTCGACGTAAAACTGATTCTTCTTGGCGATGGTGAGCTGAGAGAAGATCTGAGGAATAAGGCAGAGCAGCTTGGGATTATAGAGAAGGTCATCTTTGCCGGAGTGGTGGACGATGTAGAGAATTATTTGAGCGCAATGGATGTATTTCTGCTGCCGTCGCTCTACGAGGGACTTCCGGTGGTCTGTGTGGAGGCGCAGGCGGCGGGGCTGCCGTGTCTGGTATCTGCGAATGTGACGCGGGAGATAAGGCTGACGGATCAAGTATATTTTATAGAGAATGCTGAGACGGCGCAGTGGTGTGAAGCGCTGGAAGAGCTGGCGCACAACATGGGAACAAGGCAGAGTGGTTTAAAGCTGGATGCATATGATATTGAAAAGCAGGCGGCAGTACTGGAGGAGAACTATTTACGGTATGGAAAAAGTACAGATACTGATGTCGACCTATAATGGAGCGTCATACCTTAAAACACAACTGGATAGCATTTTAAATCAGACTTACACGAATTTTAGCATTCTGGTGAGGGATGACGGTTCCACCGACGAAACGCTCGCAATTTTAAGGGCATATTCCGAGGAATATTCCAATGTTTCGTATTATCAGGGGGAAAATATAAGCGTGATACAAAGCTTCCTGGAGTTATTAAGGGGCAGCGATGACGATGCGGCGTATTACGGCTTTGCCGATCAGGATGACGAGTGGATGCCGGAGAAAATAGAACGCGCGATTGAAAAAATGCAGGCGTGCGGCGGTAATCAGCCGCTTCTATACTGCAGCGACACCTATCTTGCCGACAGTGAGCTTGCAGTTATAGGAAAGGATGAAAAGTGCGCCAGACCGTCGCTTGGAAATGCGCTGGTGCAGAATATCTGCACTGGCTGTACTGCCGTGATGAATCACCGTCTGCGCGATATCATAAACAGGACAAGCCCGAAGAATATTATCATGCATGACTGGTGGTTCTACATCAGTGCTGCATTGTTTGGCGGTGTGTGTTATGATACTGAGGCATATATCAAGTACCGTCAGCATGGGAATAACCAATTCGGCGCCAAAACGAGTAAGAAAGAGATTTGGAAACACAGAATAGGTCAGCTATTTGAAAAAAGAGGAGAATTGTATGAGCAGCTTCGGGAGATTCAGAGGAATTATACAGACATTGACGAGGAGCAGGCGAGACTGATCGAATTGGTGCTGCGCTCGCAGAAGGGCTTTGGAAACAGAGTCAGATTGGTGCGGAATAAGGAAATATACCGGAACAAGCCTATGGATGACAGGATTTATCGTGGAATTGTGATGATTGGGAAGTTGTAGTATATTAGTGTAGACGGAAGGAAGAAACACATTATGGAAAATAAGTTGGAAGAACATTTATATAAAAAAGAGATAAGAGAATTAAAGTTTCGTATTCAGGAACTGGAAAGTCAAGTGGCTGAACGGGATGCCCGGATTTGCAGCATGGAGAAGACAATTTCATGGAGAATTACCCTGCCAATCCGGAAGCTGGGGCAGTTATGGGATAAGTGCGTAGAATCGGTTTTGCCGATACATCTGCTTGCGCGGGGATTGCACTTTTTGCGGAAGGAAGGAATCGGTTCAACCTTTCGCAGGGTATCCTGGTATCTGGGGAGAAGCGAGGGAGAGGAGAAACTGTTCGGCGAGGATGATGAGGCGGAGATAAAGACGGATGAGTATGTTGTGTATGACAGTAAATATGAGGACAATGTTGATTTCAGCAAATACAGCACCGATGTGAAGCCGATTACGTTTTTCCTGCCGCAGTTTCATACATTTCCGGAGAATGACAAATGGTGGGGAAAAGGATTTACAGAATGGGTTAACACAAGAAAAGCAGTGCCGAAGTTTGAGGGGCATTATCAGCCGCGTACGCCGCATGAGGATATTGGATATTATGATTTAAGTCAGTTTGAGACGCTGAAGAAACAAATTACATTGGCAAAGCAGCATGGAATCTATGCATTTTGTTTTTATTATTATTGGTTTTCCGGGCATAAGCTGATGGAGAAACCGATTCGTATGTTGTATGAGCACCCTGAAATTGATATGAATTATTGTCTGTGCTGGGCGAATGAGAATTTTACAAGAGCATGGGATGGAAAAAATAAAGAAGTTATAATGCGGCAGAAGTATCAAAAGGAGGACGCATATAATTTTATCTGCGACATCAAAGAATATTGCATGGACACAAGGTATGTGCGTGTGGATGGTAAACCAGTCGTTATTGTATATAATCCGGGGCAGATTCCGGATGCGAAAGATGTTTTCGATAGCTGGAGAAAATATGCAATAGAACAGGGGATCGGGGAAATACAGATATGGACATGTCAGACTGCAAATAATACTGCAGAACGACTTGGAATATTGGATGCGATAGATGCAGAAGTTGAATTCCCGCCGCATAACATGTGGTGGGACAATATTACAGTAAATGATCTGGAACTGGGCAGATATTCTGCCGGAATCTTTAATTATCATAAGCTGGTAAAGGGAGCGATCAATGCCATCAGACAGCAGCGGGGCGTGGACATGGCAAAGCCGTTATATCGTGGCTGCATGATGGGCTGGGATAATGCGGCGAGAAGAGAGAATGGGTGGACAACCTATATTGCTTACTCGCTCAAAGATTTTTATCGTTGGATATCAGAGATATGTAATGACACAAGACAAAGAAATCTGGAAGACAACCGTTATTTTTTCGTAAATGCGTGGAACGAATGGGCAGAAGGAACTTATCTTGAACCAGACGAAAAATATGGTTATGCTAATATTAATACTCTTTCACGCGCAATATATGATATAGGGATTGAGGACGATTTGGTAGTCAATACGGGGCAGGACAATGAGATTTCGCCCTTTGATGACAAGGAACGGGTGCGCATAGCGGTGCAGGTTCATTTGTTCTATACGGAGCTTGCAGAGGAAATCATAGAAAACCTGAACTATATTCCGTATCGGTTTGACTGCTATATTTCTACGAGCGATGAAAAGAAGAAACAGGAATTGGAGGAAAAGTTCAAGAATGCCTGCCATGCAGAACATGTATGTGTCGAGGTATATGAGAATAGAGGAAGGGATGTGGCGCCGTTCCTGTTGCAGATGCAGAAGAATTATATACAATACGATTATATTTGCCATATCCACGGGAAAAAGACTAAGACGGCTGACTATGGCGATACATGGAGAAAATATCTGTATCACAACCTGTTTGGCTGCAGCGAAAATGTGAAACGTATAATTGACTTTTTCGAAAAAGATGAACGGTTGGGAATTCTATTCCCGGAAACTTATCCGGCGCTCAAGAAGATGGCGGTTTGGGGCGGCAACAGAGCAAATGTGAAAGAACTTTTGAAACGATTGAGGATTGACGTTCCATTAGATATCACTCCGGTATTTCCTGTTGGAAATATGTTTTGGGTTAGAACGCTTGCAGCGGAAAAGCTATTTGATTATGGATTTGCAAGTGATGATTTTGACAAAGAGAAGGGACAGGATAATGCGACGCTTGCACATGCTATTGAACGTGCATGGGTATATATTGTAAAAGAAGGCGATTATACCTATAGGAAAATACAGAATGTGATTGTACCAGAAACAATAGCAGATGCTAAGAAAAGGATTGCATTTTATCTTCATTTTGATAAAGAAAATAAAATATCCCAAGAGGATGCGGCATGCCTTGGAAACTTGGCGGAAGTGTATGACAGAATTGTTTTTATTTCTAATTCGGCACTGGATGAAAATGAACTGGATAAAGTACGGTCATATGTGCATGATATCCTATTGAGGGAAAACAAGGGGTACGATTTCGCAGGATGGCGGGATGCAATTCTGGATATTGGATGGGATACGCTTGAGACATATGATGAAATGTATCTCGTAAACAATAGTATGTATGGTCCTATATTTGACATGCAAGCAGTGATTTCAGAAATGGAAGACAGGCATGTTGACTTCTGGGGGCTTACAAAATTTCCATATCTTCCAGACGGAAGTTATCTCGGAAAAACGTGCATTGAGGAACATGTACAGTCTTTCTTTATGGAGTTTGACAACGAAATTATAAGAAATTCAGCATTTAGGGAATTTTGGGAGAGTGTGCAGGAAGTGGAAACGTTAAAGGAAGTTGTGGCAAAATACGAATCCGAATTAACGCCTTTACTAAAGAGAGAGGGATTTCGGTATGATGTGTTTATACAGGAATCGGACATCCTGTGCCAGAAATTGGAAAGTTACATGCTGCCATATGAATACCCATATCAATTATTGCTTTTGGGAATGCCGTTTGTGAAAAAAAAGAGTTTTGAATATATGAATGCCGAGGAGCGACGGGGATTGTTGCGTTATCTTGAATTATGTAAGCAGATTTGAGATACTGGGTAATGGAGGTTTACTGATGTCAAAGAGACGAATCATGTTCATTGGAATCATTATAATTGCTGCCATTGCGCTTAATTTTGGAGTTATGATGTCGACCAAAGGAAATCCGGTAGTTGACGCTAAGCTGCATGTAGAACTTAAAGCAGATCATGCGGGAGATTATCAGGTTTTTTATGGCAATTTAAATGAATGGACAGAAGAAGCATCGCAGATTGTAGCATATGAAGACCAGAAAGAAATACAGGATTTGTGTTTTGATGTTAATACGGCAAATCAATGGCTGCGGTTGGATTTTGACGGAAACACGCAACAGGTCGTTATTGATTGGGTATATGTAAGTTTTGACAAACATATATGGGATGTAGATTTGGAAACATTGACGGATGCAGCATTGATGAATGATGTATTGCGAAGTTCATATGATACAGAGCAATTGAAAATGGAATTGCAGACAGGGGATCCGTATGTTTTGATTAATATGGCTAATGTCGTTTCTCCCGAAGAACTGGAGCAGGCCACGTATGAACAAGCCAGGAGAGGCAATATAATCAGATGTGTTGCTATAGACATACTGGCGATTTTTTTGATTATATTTTACGAGAAGTTTTTTATTTTCATTCGTGATATTTATTATAACCGGGAAATGCTGTGGAGCTTGGCGAAAAATGATTTTAAAGCAAAATTTGCAGGATCGTATTTTGGTGTATTTTGGGCATTAGTCCAGCCAATCGTAACGATTATGCTGTATTGGTTCGTTTTTCAGGTGGGATTCAAAACACCGACGATTGACGAATACCCGTTTGTTCTCTGGCTTACGATAGGTATGGTGCCATGGCTTTATTTTCAGGAAGCGTGGATTGGAGCGACGAATTGTATGTTGGAGTACAGTTATCTGGTCAAAAAGGTTGTATTCAATATTGATTTACTTCCATTGGTCAAGACAGTCTCGGCAGTGTTTTCTAATGTATTTTTTCTTGCGTTCATGTTTGTGTTATATTTAGGGTATGGATACCGGCCAAGCATTTATCTTTTACAAATTATATATTATATGATTTGTATGCTGGTTTTGGTAGTGGCACTTTCCTATTGCACAAGTGCATTTATCGTATTCTTTAAAGATATTGGACAGATTATCAATATCCTGCTGCAGATTGGATTATGGCTGACTCCGATTATGTGGAATTATCAGATATTGAAGGGAAAGCTTCAACTGCTTGTAAAACTGAATCCACTTTTTTATATCATACAGGGATACCGGGATGCAACACTGACTCAGACGTGGTTTTGGAACAGACCGGGACTGACAATATATTTTTGGGCGTTTGTGTCTGTGTTATTTGTGATTGGAACAACTGTATTTAGAAACTTGAAACCGCATTTTGCGGATGTATTGTAAGAGGTGTCTTATGGATCAGACGATGATAGAAATTAAAGGGTTAAAAAAAGTATATCCCTTGTATGATAATCCGATGGATCGGGTAAAAGAAGCCTTAAAAATCTCAAAAGGGAAATGTCATAAAGACTATTATGTATTAAAGGGAATTGATTTGGAAGTAAAACGCGGTGAATCCGTAGGAATTGTAGGCGTAAATGGTTCCGGAAAATCAACGATGCTTAAAATAATTACAGGGGTACTCAATGCCAGTGAGGGAACTGTGAAGGTGTCCGGTAAAATTGCCGCCTTGTTGGAACTTGGAGCAGGATTTAATCCCGAATATACCGGTATAGAGAATATTTATCTGAATGGAATGATGATGGGATATACACGCGAAGAGATGAAAGAGCGTGTGCAGAAAGTAATTGACTTTGCAGATATCGGCGATTTTATCAACCAGCCGGTAAAGACTTATTCCAGCGGTATGTTTGCACGGTTGGCGTTTGCGGTTTCTATCAATGTCAGCCCGGATATATTGATTGTAGATGAAGCGTTGTCTGTCGGTGATACGCGTTTTCAGATAAAATGTATCGACAAGATGAAGGAGTTAAAGGATAATGGAACGACAATTCTGTTTGTTTCACATGCAATCGAGCAGATAAAACGGTTTTGTACCAGGGCAATCTGGCTGAAAGACGGACATATTCTTGAAGACGGTGAAGCAAGTCAGGTCGTGGATATTTACGATAACTTCATGAAGTATGGCGAAAAGGCGATTATAGAACAGCGAAAAAGGGCTGAAACAACATTGGAGCCAACGGATGCAAAGGAGGCAGCCGGTGAGGAATCGGAAACGGAAGAAAGATTCGGGGAAGAAAAGCCAATTCAGGATATTCCGGCGGCGATAAACAAGGTCAGCATCAATAAACTGATGTTTCATACTTTTGAGCGCTTAGAGGTTGATGTGAAATATGAGATCTTTGATGAAGTGATCAGCGATTTTTTGCTGGGAGTGGCAATATACAGCAAGGACAGAAGCACATATGTTTTTGGTCCTAATACTTATCTGGATAAATTTGAGGTTCCCAATACTGCAGGAAAGCATGAAGTGAAGTATGTGATCGAAAGCCTGCCATTGTTAAAGGGCGATTACGTAATTGATGTAGGAATCTTTAACAATGAGGGAATCGTTAATTTTGATTATAAGGGCAGCATCGAGGAGTTTGTTGTTACCAATAAATACTTTTCAGAGGGTCAGGTATATATGGAGCACAATTGGGAAGTAATTCAGTAGGAGGAAGGAAAATGGCAGTAGCATTTGATCAATATCAGAGATACAGGACACTGAGCAATATATGTATTGAAATCAAAAAACATATGAGAATCGAGAAACTAAGGATTCTGGAGGTAGGGGCAAATACCCAGGAAAATCTGGGAAAGATATTGGTTGAGGATGAAATCTTCTATACAGATTTAGCGCTTCCGGAGGAATTAAAGGATAATCCGAAATTCTTTGAGGCAGATGCAACTAATTTAGTCGGGATTGAGGATAATACTTATGATGTTGTACTTGCATCAGATGTGTTTGAACACATTCCCGAGGAAAAAAGGGAGGATTTTATCACAGAGATTAACCGGGTTGCAAAGTATGCGGCAATTGTTTGTTTCCCTCATAAAAGTCAGGAAAATGAAGAGGCAGAAAAAAGGGCGAATGAATTTTTCAGAGCATTATGCGGGACGGATTATATTTGGCTTGAGGAACATATCAGAAATGGGCTGCCGAAACGTGAGGTGCTAGAAGAATGTTTAAGGAGAAACCAGCTTCATTTTTGTGAGTTCACACATGGAAGTGTACAGGTATGGGAGAAGATGATGAAGAATCACTTCTATTGTGCACAGTTTGAGCATTTATATCCATTAAGAGAAAAAATTGATGAGTATTATGACACATATGTATATCCGGTTGATATAGAAAAGGCTAATTACAGAAGCTTCTATATTATGTTTAAAAATGCTGAAAATGAGGAATTTTATAGCCGAATCTGCCAGAATATTTTTTATATGGAGAGTGATAATCAGGCGGAATACGCGAAAATCTGGGAACTGAGTCAGGAGTTGGTTCAGGTTGCCCAGATGAATTTGATTCAGAATATAGAAAAAGGATCAGGAGAAAAGGGAGTGATATACTGCACGCAGAACGAATTGGAGGTGCAGTGTTTCTTCGATCGTGGAAACGGTTTTTCAGAAGATGACAAAAGCTTATACCCCCCGGATAAGCAGAACGAAAATTCACTGAGTATACCAATCGCCGGTGATGTAAAGCGGGTTCGTATTGACCCGGTTGAAGGGGTATATTGCATTATTGACAGAATAGAAATTCTTTGCGGCTATGACGAAACAGTAGTAAAGAATAACGGCTTCAAATTGGGCGATAAGATTATTTTTGCAACGACAGATCCGCAGCTTATAATTTCAATACCGGAGGGGTGCACGAATTTAAAGATAAGGTTCGGACTGCTGAAATGTATTGATGGCGTGGTTGAGTCCCTGCTAGATAATTTAGAAAAATTGTATTTGGATAATATTAAAGAGTATCAGAAAATGCAGGAGCGCCTGTTGACATCTCAAGAGCAATTTAATAAATTAAAAAATGCCTATTCCAATGTCAAAAGTGAGAAGGAGATGTTTGAGCAGGGATATTGGGAGGTAAAGCAGAATTACGAAGCCATAAGAGATTCTGAGTTCTGGAAAGCGACTAAGCCTTTGCGGAAAGCAACTAATGTCGCGAAGAAAATCGTGCGTAAGTGTGTTGGCAATGGACAGCAGCCAGAGGCTGAAGAAGTAATTGAGGTGGAGGAGACGATAAAATTCAGCGTCATTATTCCATTGTACAACACGCCGGTGAAATATCTGAGGGAAGTACTGGATTCCGTAGTCAATCAGTCATATTCTAACTGGGAACTTTGTTTAGGGGATGCAAGTAATGAAAATTGTGAACAGATCAGGGAAATCTGTATGTCCTACGTACAAAAATATCCGGAGAAGGTCAAATATCAGCAGATAGAGAATAAGGGCATTGCTGCAAATTCAAATTTTTGCATTGAAATGGCATCGGGGGAATATATAGCGCTTTGTGATCATGATGACTTGTACCTGACGGATGCCTTAAAAATGAATGCGATTGCAATACAAAAAACTGGAGCGAGGGTATTGTATTCGGATGAGGAGCATTTGGATAAAAACGGGAAAAGGGTAAATCCGTTTTACAAACCGAACTGGTCCCCTGATTTATTGCGTTCTCAGATGTATACCTGTCATCTATTTGTATTTAGCAGAAGCATTTTTGATGAGGTAGGTGGATTCCGCAGTGAATTTGATGGTAGTCAGGATTATGATTTGATGCTGCGCTTTTCGGAAGTGACGAATCAAATTTGCCATATTCCGGAGATATTATATTTGTGGAGAGAATCTGAGACTTCTACTGCTAATAATAAAGAGTCGAAGCCATATGCGGAAACGGCAGGGTTCTGCGCTTTACAGGATCATTTGGCACGGAAATACAAGGGAATTGCCAGAGCGGAGCATACGGAAAATGCATTTGTGTATGAGACAAGATATGATTTGATGAAGAATGAACCGTTGGTATCTATTATCATACCGATGAAAGATGGAATCGAATTTTCAGATAAGTGTGTCGAAAGTATTTTAGAGAAGAGCACATATCAGAATTATGAGATACTCATTTTGAATAATTGTTCTGAAAAGGTCGAAACGATAAAGTGGTTTGAAAGAGTGCAGAAAAGGGATTCCAGAGTCCGGGTGGTTGAGGCGGAATTTGAATTTAACTGGTCGAAATTGAATAATTTCGGTACCCGGTATGCAAACGGTGAAGTATATATCTTTTTGAATAATGATACTGTGGTAATTACAGAAGATTGGATAGAACGTCTGTGTGAGAATGCATTGCGTGAGGATGTAGGCGTCGTAGGCCCGCTTTTGTTATATGAAGACGGAACAATTCAGCATGCAGGAGTTGTGGTAGGAATTGGCGGATGGGCAGATCATATCTATAAAGGGCAGGAGCCGGTTCATTATGGAGCGCCGTTTGTGTCCCGGGTGGTAACACGGAACGTCACTGCAGTGACCGGAGCATGTATGGCAGTCTCAAAAGAAAGATTTCTTGAATTGGGGAAGTTCAAGGAAGAGTTTATTATCTGTGGAAGTGATGTAGAATTATGCCTGAATGCATTTCAGAGCGGATATAATAACATTTATAATGCAAACGTAAGATTGTATCATTTGGAGTCAAAGAGCAGGGATTCTTACATTCCGGAAGTTGATTTCCAGTTGTGTTATCAATACTATAAGAAATACCGGGAATATGGTGATCCTTTCTACAATTTCAATCTGGATATGAACAGTACGTCACCGATGCTTGCTGCGAATAAGAAGAAAAAGAGCCAAATTATTCAGTATGTGCAGATTAATTGGCGGGATGCTAAGGATGATACCGCAGAGGAAAGCCGGGTGCAGAGCGTAAATCAGTATACGGTAGGAGAAACGCTTCCGATTACGCCGAGAGCGTTAGAAGGGTATTCGAAGAAACGTCTTAATATCCTTGTGCCCTCTGTGGATATAAAGCACGTATTTGGAGGAATCGCCACTGCACTGAAATTTTATGATAAATTGTGTGAGCATTTGCAGGTGGATCGGAGAATTATTGTCACAGACAGCTCTGTGGATCGCTATAGTATGGTTGACTTGCCGGGATACCGTATTGTGAACGCTGCGGATGATGCGGTAGAACCACGACAGATTGTGGGAGTGGCAGACCGCTATGGAAAGACGCTGCCGGTAGCGGAGAATGATATCTTTATGACAACAGGATGGTGGACAACCTATATCATCGCTGACATAGTGAAGTGGCAGGAAAAGACTTATCAGCAGGATATGAAGAAGATCATTTATTTTATACAGGACTATGAGCCGGGATTCTATCCATGGTCTTCCAGATATCTGATGGCAGACAGTACCTATCGCAATGAGATACCTACAATTGCCATATTTAATTCAAAATTACTTTATGATTTCTTTAAAGCCAACGGCTATGTGTTTGATCAGGAATATTTCTTTGATCCGGTGCTGAATGACAGCTTGAAGGCGGTATTGCAGAACAAGAAAGGAACGGTTCCAAGAAGGAAACAGATTATGCTGTACGGCAGGCCGTCTACGCAGAGAAATGCATTCGAACTTATAGTGGAGTCCTTGCAGAAATGGGTTACTATGCAGCCGGATGTGGCTGAATGGCGTATCATTTCCGCCGGAGAAAAGTTTGACGATATTGATCTGGGAAATGGTATGCGGATTGAGGCGGTGGGGAAGATGTCGCTGGAAGAGTATGCCACTACCATGCTTGAGACAAAGGCGGCAATTTCACTGATGGTGTCCCCGCATCCGAGTTATCCGCCGCTTGAGATGGCAACCTTTGGTATAAAAGTAATAACGAACGCATATGGAAGCAAAGATCTGAGTAGCTTTAGTGACAACATTGTTTCCTTAAAGAATTGCTCCAGCGCGAATATAGCCAGAACATTGGTGCAGATTTGTCAGGATGAAACTGAAGGCAGGGTCGATATGGATAGCGATTATTATAATGGCAAAGACGGATGGGACGAGATTATTAAGGGGATTCGTATTTTGTGATAAATCGCGTAGGATAAATGTTGAAAAGATAGGTCTGGCTTGATATAATGATGTCGGCTTGGGCATTATGCTATATTTGCATTGCGAATATGTCAGGTGGGAGATGAGAGAATGGAACGTTTTGACAAAATTATTATAGGAGCAGGATTATATGGGTTGTATGCATCTTTATTCTCTTGCAAGAGAGGGGAGAATGTTCTGGTTTTGGAATGTGATTCCCGGGCATTTGGACGAGCGACATATATTAATCAGGCACGAGTACATCAGGGCTATCATTATCCCAGATCTATATCTACGGCTATGAAATCTGCCGGATATTTCGAGCGTTTTAATAAAGATTATGGATTTTGTATTAACAGAGAGTTTCAGAAGGTGTACGCAACATCGAGGACATATTCATGGTCTGATGGAGAACAATTCAAGCGTTTCTGTAAGGCGGCGAATATTCCGTGTGAGGAATTGCATCCAGAGAGATTTTTTAAGGATGAAATGTGTGATGGGGCTTTCCTTACCAGAGAATACACATATGACGCAATGATACTGAAAGAATATATGTTGAATGAACTGTCAAATTATAAAACAGTGCAAATTCAATACGGAGTAAATATTCAGAGGATTGAGAAACAGCAAGACTTCTATACAATATATACGGATGATGGCAAAGTATATTCAAGTGAGTTCATTTTAAACGCCACTTATGCAGGCACGAATCAGATATTAGATATGGTAGGTTATGAGAAGTTTGGTATCAAATATGAACTATGCGAGATTATTTTGTGTGATGTGAATGAAAAGCTAAAGGAATATGGATTTACTGTAATGGATGGTCCGTTTTTCTCAATCATGCCATTTGGAAAAACAGGACTTCATTCTTTGACATCGGTTACGTTTACACCGCATACTACCAGCTATGATGATGTGCCGACATTTGCATGTCAGGAAAAGAGTGGCGGATATTGTTCGGCATTCCATCTTGGAAATTGTAATGATTGTCCGTCAAAGCCCGTAACAGCATTTCCTTATATGGCCAATCTGGCAAGAAAATATTTGAGAGACGAATATGGCTTTGAATATAAAAGTTCGCTGTTCTCGATGAAACCGATTTTGATGAGCTCTGAAATTGACGATTCAAGACCAACGGTAATCAGGACATACTCGAAGAAACCAACATTCGTGAGTGTGTTGTCTGGAAAGATAAATACAGTCTATGACTTGGATGAGGTGCTTAGTGATGACAAATAAAGAGAAAAATTTTGTGTCTGCAGTAATTTATGTGCATAATGCAGAGCGCAGGATAGAAAAGTTTTTGGAGACAATTATTGATGTCATGCAAGAGAATTTCGAACACTCTGAGATTATCTGTGTAAATGACAGTTCAGATGATGGAAGCTTGAACAAGATAAAAGAGACAATAGCGGAAAAAGATACAACAACAAGTGTCACTGTTATTAATATGAGTTATTTCCATGGACTTGAATCGGCAATGAATGCGGGTATCGATTTGGCTATCGGAGATTTTGTCTTTGAATTCGATAAGACGGTTTTGGATTTTCATAAAGATGAGATTATGAAAATATACCGGAGATCACTTGAAGGTTACGATATCGTAAGTGCATCTGCAAATTTAAAGGAAAAAGCTTCTTCAAAGTTGTTCTATAAGGTTTTTGACCGTTTTACAGAACTGTCATATAAAATGACGACGGAAAGCTTCCGAGTTCTAAGCCGCCGCGTGATTAATAGAATCAGTTCCATGAATAAGACTGTTCCGTACAGAAAGTTTGTTTATGCAAGTTGCGGTTTAAAAACAGATGTAATTAAGTATGATGTCGTAAAAACAGAGGCAAATTGTGTTGATAAAAAAGAAAAGAGTTATAGGGTGGGTCTTGCGGTTGATTCATTAATATTATTTACCGAGATTGGGTACAAGTTTTCTATTGCCATGACTGTAGTTATGATTTTGATGTCTATTTTTATGGCGGTGTATTCTTTGATGACATACCTGTTCGGACATCCGGTAGAAGGATGGACAACGACGATTCTTTTTCTGTCTGTTGCTTTCTTTGGGCTATTTGGTGTGCTTACAGTAATTATCAAATACCTGCAGCTTTTGGTGAATTTGGTATTCAAGAGAAAACATTACAGCTTTGAAGGCATTGAAAAATTAACAAAATAGTAATGGAGAGATAAATAATGAAAGCATTAGTGGGTTATACGGGATTTGTTGGCAGTAACATTTATGCTGCAGGACAATTTGATGCGGTATATAATTCAAAGAATATTGAAGAGGCATTTGGATCGAGTCCGGATCTCCTTATATATGCGGGACTTAGGGCAGAAAAATATCTGGCAAACAACGCACCGGAAAAAGATATGGAGCAAATTGTGCAGGCTGAGAAAAATATTGAACAAATTAATCCTAAGCGGCTTGTACTGATTTCTACGATAGACGTTTTTAAGATTCCGAAAGGAGTGGATGAGGATTCAGAAATCGACACGGAAAATCTTCATGCCTATGGATATAATAGATATCAGATGGAAGTATGGGTAAGAGAACATTATCCGGATGCGCTGATTATCCGGCTTCCGGGGCTGTATGGGAAAAACATTAAAAAGAACTTTATTTATGATTACATCAATGTCATTCCCTTTATGCTTAAAGAGCAGAAAATGGAGGAATTGTCCATATATGATCAAGATATAAAAGATTATTACGATTTACAGGATAATGGTTTTTATAAAGTCAGACAGTTGAATAAAAGTGAAACCGGTATTTTAAAGGAAAAGTTTAAGGAACTGAATTTCAGTGCCCTAAATTTCACTGACAGCAGAAGTATATACCAATTCTATAACTTAAGTAATTTGTGGGTGGACATTCAGAAATGTCTTGCAGCAGATATCAAACTTTGGCATCCCGCTACAGAACCGGTGTCTGCTGGCGAAATATACAAGTATTTAGCAGGAAAAGAATTTGTAAATGAGTTAAATGGTGCGCCTGCGGATTATGACTATAAAACAGTTCATGCGGAAATGTTTGGCGGTACGGATGGATATATTTGTCATAAGGAGAGTGTACTAAAGAACATTAAGGATTTTGTGAACGAACAGGTGAGTTTATGAGAGAAAATAAAAAGTGTTTGGCAGTAGGATGTATAAGCGGAATTGTGTTGGCAATTCTGATTTATTTTGCTTGCCGGAATGCAATGATGACATTATCTTCAGGCATTGTAACGTCAAAAAAGCTGTATTATTTAATTATGCTGATTGTAGGCTGTATTATTTTTTGTGCGCTTAAATCAAGAAAGTGCTTTATTGCTTATATTATAATTTTGTTTTCTTTTTTTGTATGGTTGTCCTTTGCAGATGTTTCATATAGCCCAACCGATGAAACAATGAATTTTGAATATATTAACCATATTATAGAATTTCTTGAACTGCCAACGTTTGATGATGCTGTAGATTATTCCTATTTGAATGCTGCGAACAATGGCTTTAATGAAATTCCAGAAACAGCAATAAATTATGAGGCTGTTCAGGCACCATTGTATTATATAGTGATGGCAGTGATTGGCGGAGCTATAACAAACGCGTATATTCGCTTCCATGTCTTGAGAGTTATTTCACTGCTGTCGGCATTAATTGTGTTTGGCCTGGTAAACAGGACGATTTCTTATATGCAAAGTAAGGGACTGATACAAATTGATTTTTTTGTGTATAGGATGGCGTTGGTTCTCACAATTTTTAATCCGGGATATTTGTATAGGGCATCAAGATTGAACAACGAGATGTTAGTATGCATTTTGATGGCAGCATTACTATATTTTTCTGTAAGATGTATAGCAGAGGGGTATTGCAAAAAGTACTATTGGATCTTGTCATTTATATGTGTTTCACTTTTTCTGACGAAGAATACGGCAATTTATGTATATGCTTTATTCGGGATGATCGTGTTGTATCAGAAGAAAATTAAAGAAGCAATCATACCTGTGGTGGTTGGAGGAGTATGTACATTTCCGTGGTTTGCATTTAATTATAATAGGTATGGAAGCCTTACTGCAATGGGCAAGCACCTTGAGTATGTACTTCCGATTGCAAATCCGGAGGGAAAAGGCGTTGATTTGTTTGATGCGTTTTTTAATATTTTACCCTATACTTTTTTTTCGGGTGAAGAAGTTGCATATTCTTATGGAGAAAAATTTTGGCTGGGGAGTTTTTTAATTATTGTCATTTTTCTTGTTGTTAATGCACTCGTCTCATCTGCTGCTGTGTTAAAAAAGATTTACAGACATGAAATAAATGGGATGAATAAGCGGGATGCGATTCATTTTGGATGTGCGATGCTATTGGTATTTGCAGCAGTTTGCTTAGTGGCAGGAACGATCTCTACAAAGCTATGTAGTGTTCGGGGAAGATATTTTTACGCACCTTGTATTGTAATTGTTATATTATTATTAATTGAATTCGAAGAAGGCGAAGAAAGAATCAGAAAATATGTTTACTTTATTCTGATTGCTGTTGCGGCGATTGGAGTAACAAGGAATCTGATAACTTTTACAGATAAAGTATTTAAGAATCAGGGCTTATATGGGGTTGGTGTTTCTCAAATTGGAATGGAAGATATTGTAGATAAGAATTGGAATCATGGAGTTGCCAGAGGTGGTGAATACCTGCTGGTAGCACAGGATGGTTCTAATTATAAATTATTAATTGGGCGACATGTCATTTTGGGCGATCAAGAAAGTATTATTCAAAATATACGGAATGAAGGGGAATATGTTTATCTGATCTTAAGAAAAAAGATTGATGCAAAGTTTGTTGAGTCTAATATTGTTAGACTGGGAGAATTGTATGAAAGCAATTCATACAATACGGAGGGGGATATAACTATTATTGAAAATATTGAAGGACAAGAGGTAGCTCAGGAGATAAGCATAAAAGAAGATGGACTGGTTATTGGATTTGAGATACAGCTTGGAACTTACAATGATACGGATTATGATGCTTCTGTGAATTACAGAATAACTGACATTGGCGGAAACGTTGTTACAGACGGAAATCAATATATCGAAGATGTTGTGAATGATAAATATGCTGAGATATATTTTGATAGACCAATAGAAGTTAAAAAAGACAGCATGCTTTTGCTAAGTTTTACAATAGATAATGGGGAAAACAAACCGCTTGCCGCCTATATTACACAAGACGATGCGTACCCTGATGGTAAATTATATTTGGATAACAAAGAAAGGGTGGATCAGGATATTCGCTTTAAGTTATGGACAAATTGAAATATGACGAGGGAGGAAAAACGATGCAGTTGTCAATCTCCAATATTGCTTGGGAATTTACAGATGATTCCTATGTATACGAATTAATGAAAAAAAATGATTATACAGGTCTGGAAATCGCACCGACGAGAATATTTCCGGAGAACCCTTACGACAAACTTTCGGAGGCTGCTGACTGGAGTAGTAAATTAAAGGATGACTACGGATTTGTTGTTCCATCTATGCAGTCAATATGGTTTGGACGCAAGGAAAATATTTTTGGTTCGGATGAAGAACGAAGAGCATTACTCGGCTATACGAGAAAGGCGATTGATTTTGCTGTTGCGATTGGTTGCAGAAATCTTGTGTTTGGTTGTCCGAGAAACCGGAATATGCCGGACGGAGCTGATCCGGAAATTGCCATAGCCTTTTTCAGAGATCTGGGAGATTACGCAGCGAGTAAAGGTACTTGTATTGGAATGGAAGCGAATCCACCCATTTATAATACAAATTATATGAATGATACGATTTCTGTGTTGGAACTTATAAAGGAGGTTGATTCAACGGGATTTCGCCTGAATCTGGATGTGGGAACTATGATTCAGAATGGAGAATCGCCAAATGAGTTAGCGGGAAATATAGAATTGGTGAACCATGTTCATATTAGTGAACCAGGATTAAAGACAATAGAGCAGCGACAATTACACCAGGAACTCATGCGGTTGCTGAAAGAAGAAGAGTATGCGGGATATATTTCTATTGAAATGGGAAAGGTGAGTGAACTTCCGATAATAGAAGAAAAAATGCAGTATATAAAGAGTATATTTGGGAGTGAGCAGCACAAATTTTGATTGACAGAAAAGGAGAAAACGGATGATTTATAAAAAGCAGCCTGGGGTACCCAAATTCGAGTGTACTGAATACAGCGAAAAAGCAAAAGATTATGTGGTTTTGATTCCAATTATCAATGAGGGTGACAGAATTATCAAGGAACTGAAACGGGCATATAAATATCATGTGTCTGAGTATGCAGATATCGTCATTTGTGATGGGGGCTCGAACGATGGCTGTACGGAGGAGTCTGCACTTCGGAAATTGCAGGTCAATACACTTTTAGTAAAGCAGGATACCGGTAAGCAGGGGGCACAGCTTCGCATGGGAATCTGGTGGGCATTGGAGCGAGGGTATAAAGGGATTATTACTATTGATGGTAATAATAAGGATAGTATAGAAGATGTTCCACATTTTATTGAGAAACTGAAAGAGGGATATGATCTGGTTCAGGGTTCCAGGTTTGTTAAGGGCGGTAAAGCCATTAATACTCCGTTTATTAGGAGCGCATCCGTGAAATTGATACATGCACCAGTTATTTCATTGACTGCACATCAGAGATTTACAGATACTACAAACGCTTACAGAGCATATTCTGCGAGATATCTTCGGGATGAACGGGTGCAGCCTTTAAGGGATATCTTCATGACATATGAGCTGCTCGCTTATCTATCTGTGCGGGCAACGCAGATTGGATATAGAGCTTGTGAGATTCCGGTTACCAGAGCGTATCCGAAGACTGGAAAAACTCCAACTAAAATCAGTTTTTTCAAAGGGAACAGTGAATTGATGAAGATTTTGTTTAAAAATCTCTTTGGAGCGTATAAGCCGAGATAGAAAAGAGTGATTGGATGTTAGAATCGTTTCGGAAAAATAAAAAGGGAATATTACTAATGCTGTTGTCATCTGTCTGTGTTTGTGTGGGGCAGCTTCTTTGGAAAATATCGACAGAACAGGGGATCCTTGTAATGCTTGCTGGATTCTGTTTTTATGGAGTAGGGGCATTAGTAATGATCATAGCATATCGTTTTGGAAAATTATCCGTCCTTCAACCAATGCTTAGCTTGAATTATGTGCTGAGTATTATTTTGGCGGTGCTGGTGCTTAAGGAAAAAGTGACTATTCTTAAATGTATTGGGGTATTAGTGATTATTGCAGGTGTTACTATGATTGCAGGAGGTGATGAAGAATGACGATTTACATAATTACCCTGCTTATCATGACACTTTTGGGGTCAGTTGCATCATTGTTTTTGAAGAAGGCTTCCGGAGCAGATGGTCTGGTTGCATTGATAAAAAATGCAAATTTATATCTGGGTGGATTTCTTTATTTGGCATCAGCGGTATTAAATATTTATATTCTGAGATATTTAGATTATTCCGTTGTTCTTCCGCTTACTTCTTTTTCATATGTATGGACGATGGTTTTGTCCTATTTGATATTAAAGGAAAATATTACCAGGAAAAAAGTAGTTGGAGTAATGCTGATTATTGCCGGGGCACTATGTGTTTCAATATAATATAAAAAAGAAATGTTTTCCTGTAGATAAAGTTATGCGCGTCTGTTAAAATATGGACGGTGCAAGAGCGGTAACATGTATATTTTGTAGGTAAAAGTAGGGAAAGAGTGATGAGGGACAGATGAAGAAATTTAAAAGAACATTAGCCATATTCATGGTGGCTACAACAATTTTGACATCAATTTCGACAGAAAATATTCCGGCACAGAATGGGCAGGAGTTGAGTACGGAGTTGACGCAGAACAGTGATACGGTCACAGAAACAACAGAAACAACAGAGACAACAGAAACAACAGAAACAACAGAGACAACAGAAACAACAGAAACAACAGAAACAACAGAAACAACAGAGACGACAGAAACAACAGAGACAACAGAAACAACAGAGACAACAGAAACAACAGAAGATACAGAAAAGTCGACGGAGTTAGAGACAGGGTCCATAGAAGATTCAGAGAAGGGGAATACAGAACAGGAAGAAGATACAGAGGAGTCGACAGAGAGTGTAGAAGATACGGAAGAGGAAGAAAACGGCTTAGAGCATTTAATTCAGTATTTGTTGGTAAATGAGCCGAATGTTACACTTAATCAGAAACAGCAGATTGTTTTGGGAATTGGATGCGAAAAAGAAATCGAATCCGCCGTTTTGCAGTACCGGAATCAGAATACCGGAGAAATATATGAACAGTATTCTACGGAAATAATTGATAATGCAATTCTTTTTGAAATGATCTTTGAAAATGAGAGCCAGATTGGAGCATATCAATTAGAGGCTGTAGTATTTACAGTTGATGGAAAAGAATACACAGAGAATTTTGCAACGGCGGGGATAGAGGCTGTCTTTGGCGTGGAGCAGGATGTTGAGTCGAATCCGGATGCTGTGGTTGATGATGGTACAGATGAGGATGAAATACCGATTGACATTGATGTGGTCAGGATTGATGAAAATGGTGATACAATATCAGAGACATCAGTGGAAGAGGCAATTGACAATGCAAATGCCGGACAGATATCTTCTTATAGCTTGTATGATGGTGAAAACGGCATTTCTACTTACAGTCTGGATAGGGTAAAGGATGTTGTCGTGGTGCTGGATCCGGGACACGATAATACCCATGCAGGAGCCCAGGCAAATGGACTGAAGGAGGAGACACTCAATCTTAAGATAGCAGCATATTGTAAAGAGGAATTAGAACAGTACCAAGGGGTAAAAGTCTATATGGTCAGAGCATTAGACGGAAGTTGTCCGTATCCGGGAACAACTTCTGGAGGATGTAACCAGCAGCGTGTTGCATATGCCAAAAGTGTCGGCGCTGATATTTATGTAAGTATACATAACAACTCGGCATCAAGTACATCTGCACAGGGCGCAGAAGTATATTATCCGAATGCGAATTATAATCCGTGGATTGGTGCTACAGGTCAGGGGCTTGCCCAGGTAGTTGAAAATCATTTGGTTGCATTAGGACTTTATAATCGGGGAATTAAGATTAAAGATGCGCAGCAGGACAAGTATCCGGATGGATCTGCAGCGGACTATTATGGCGTTATCCGTAACAGCAAGTTGGCAGGTATCCCTGCAATTATTATCGAACATGCATTTTTGACAAATAATAGTGATGTCAATAATTTCCTGGCAAGTGATGAAAAGCTAAAAATGCTTGGTGTTGCGGATGCAACCGCGATTGCGTCATATTATGGGCTGACGAAAAATATAGATGAAAACGCATCAATATCTTCTATTTATGTTAAAAATATAAATAATAAGAAGGGAACATTTGATGTTGTAATAACGGGTGCAACTGCAACGAGTGGAGTAAGTGCAGTGCAGATACCGGTATGGAGTGGGAACAATCAGGACAATATACACTGGTATACTGCGGTGAAACAGGGAGATGGCAGTTACATCGCACATGTGGATATAAAGAATCATAAGTACGCTTATGGTGCATACACAATACATGCTTATATAACGACAGGATATGGAAACCTTATGTTTGTTGGACAAACTGAGGCGACAGTAAATCAGCCGCAGGCAAGCTTGAAGGTATTGCTATCCGGAGATGAAACAGTGTGCAATATAACGGCAGAGAATGTTGGAGCTCTTGGTGGAAAGGTATCGTTCGCGGTATGGAGCGAGGCAGGCGGTCAGGACGATTTACAGTGGT
>JAETOE010000021.1 GCA_021771815.1 Roseburia hominis | reverse complement strand
GGCGTTGCCCCCTTTGGAAACCCCCACAAGAAAAGGCGGTACGCTACCCCTCCACGGGGCGCATACCGCCTTTTCTTGTTATCCAGCCCTCCGGCTGTATCGGTTGAGCAAAAGTCCGCGTGGGATTGATGTGGTATCTTTAACTTTGGGAAACTCCGTTTTCCCATTTGGAAACGGCCCTGTCAGTAATGTTTAACTTTTCCGCTAACTGTGCCTGAGTTAAATTTTTCCCTTTCCGGCACTTGGCGATAAATTTTCCAATTTCTTCCTGGTTCATTGTCGTGTCTCCTTTCATCTCAGACAATACACTTTTTTGTTGGCGATATACACGAACGATCGGTTGAATTAGGGAACTCAACCTATGGTTGGGACATTTATGAGCCAAATTATATCATGACATTTGGCGGCTTGCATTATAATTTCAAAATTCAGACAGTGTGCAAAAGAGATGCTTTCTGAATATCTGACTTGTAACCACTTATATTTTTACGAGTAATATATGTATCTTAAGATACGATCCTGTGATATAATTGCGTTAATGAATTTGAGGGATACGAGGGGATTGGATATGAAAAATGTAAAAATTACCGTTCTGCGCAAGCAATTGTACGAGGATATCGCGGAAGAATATCTTACGGACGGGAAGGATATAGAATGCGATTATTATGAAGAAGGGGATACTTTCCTCTATACCGGCGGCGCCGAAATGCCGACAGGTTTCTGCCCGTGGGCTTGGATCAGTGTTTATCCTAAGGCGGCGGCATTGGCGGCGGGTGCGACTTATACCCCATGGCAGAAGCGGGACGGAGTTACGTTTGCCTGCTGTCCGGACGGCGTAAGACCCGTCACTTTTTTGTTGGAGGCGGTAGACGAATGATTACAGATAAGCTTCTTCTTTTCGATTTGGACGGGACGTTGCTAAAAAGCGATAAGACGATATCGCCGTACACGATCTCTGTCTTGAATGATTGCAGAGAGAAGGGACTGCTCATAGGCATATCTACGTCCAGAAGCGAGCAGAATTCCATGAGTTTCTTGTCGGAGCTTCGCCCGGATATACTGATTTCCAGCGGAGGCGCGTTGGTAAAATACAACGGAGACTATATTTATAAAGCGGAATTTTCGGCAGAAGAAACCAGGGATATGATTCGGACAATCAGGGAAGCGTGCGGGACGGATTGTGAAATAACGGTCGACACACTGGAAAATCATTATTGGAATTATAGAATTGATCCGAAAAAGCAAGATCAGAGCTGGGGAGACAGTATATACACAGATTTTACAGACTTTCATCAGGCATCCCTGAAAATATGTGCAGAAATATTTGACGGGGATAAAGCTGAGAAGCTTAAGAATGTTCTGACAGATTGTGACTGCGTGAGGTTTTCGGATGGCTGTTGGTATAAGTTTACGAAAAAAGGGGTCACAAAAGAACGGGCAATTACAGAAATCTGTCATGCATGTGGATTTACACCTGAGAATATTATTGCGTTTGGCGATGACATTGTTGATATAGGGATGCTCGAATTATGCGGCGTTGGAGTCGCAATGGGAAATGCAGTACAGGATGTAAAACAGATTGCAGATGTAGTGATTAGAACGAATGATGATGATGGAATTGCAGATTATCTTACAGAAAGGATTGAACTTGATGAGTGAAAACTTTCCAAAAGAAGCACAGGAGATCATGGATGCCAGATTTTCATGCGACGCGCTGATTGCGCTTGCAACAACGGGAGATAATACGCCCTATGTCCGCGCGGTCAACAGTTATTATGAGGATGGCGCGTTTTATGTGATTACTTATGCGCTCTCCAATAAAATGAAACAGATTGAGAAGAACCCGGTCGTTGCAATCTGTGGTGAGTGGTTTACCGCACATGGCGTCGGGGAAAATATGGGCTACATACGCGACGAGAAGAATAAGGAGATTGCAGATAAATTGCGGGCGGTTTTTGCGGAGTGGTATGATAACGGTCATGTAAATGAAGAGGATCCGAATACGTGTATTCTGTGCATTCGGTTGACAGACGGCGTGCTGTTTTCGAATGGAACGCGGTATGATATTGAGTTTGGAGAGTAGAAAATGACAGTGATGCGGCAATAAAACGATAACAAATTTGATATTGAACTTTTTTACGGCATATGGTATCCTATAGCCAGGAGGGGGCAGATATTTTGTATGATGTCATATTTTACGAGGACAAAAACGGGAGAAAAGAGATAGAAGAACATCTTTTGAAGTTGAGGGAAAAAGCGGATGCTGAGATTTGGGAATTAAGACCTTTGAACAATCGTATTCTCTACGCATATTATGAGGATAATAAATTTATACTTCTGCACCATTTTATAAAGACAACAAGGAAAACACCGAAAAGAGAGCTAGAACAGGCAATTAGAAATTTAAAGGATTACCGGGAAAGGAATGTTGAGTGATATGGCTGCAACATGGAAGGATGTACGAAGCGAATTAAATATAAGTCCAGAAGATGAGGCAATTATAGCATTAGAAAAGGACTTAATAAGGACAATGGTCAAAATTCGTGAGGAGCAGGGGCTATCTCAAGCACAATTAGCAGAAATGTGTAATGTGAAACAGCCTGTTATAGCCCGAATGGAAAAAGCGGTTCATTCTCCGCAAATTGACAGCCTCCTTAAGATTCTGACCCCATTAGGATACACGTTAAAGATTGAGCCATTGAAAAGGACACAGTAAGTCCCTACGCCCGATGTTTCATCCGGTACTCCTTCGGCGTCATATGATGCTTTGCCGCGAACAGGCGGTAGAAGTGAGAGCGGTTCGTAAAGCCAAGCATCGCTACGATTTCGGAGATGGAAGCGTCTGTCTTCAGAAGGTAGTATTCCGCTTTGTGAAGGCAGAATGTCATTCCGTATTCGAACAAAGTCATTCCAGTATATTTCTTGGAAATGCGGTTCAGATAATCGCCGCTGTAATTCAAAAGTGCAGAAAGTTCATGTCTTGATAGCTGTCCGTTGGAATCCTCCAGAAGATGCGTCAGCTTCGTAAACAGCAGAAAGTCGTTGCTGTAATCAATATCGACCGTGGAAATGTGGAACAGCTCCTCGGAGGAGAGCAGGTCAAATAGCTGGCAGATCCATCCGTTGATGAGGAAGGTCGCGCCAATTGTTGGGGAGAGAATCGTCTGTACGATTTTTTCTTCGAGAGCATAGACGGTCTTGTAGGAATCCAGATTCTGAAATACCGGAAAAAAATCAAGATATTCTTTTTTCACAGGGTTCTCCTGTGTGGCATTCTCATATAAAAAATGAAACACGGTGTGCAGCGAAGCCTTATCCTCAATCGTAAAATGAAAAACATTTGGCGATTGAATAAGAGAGCGCACATATTCCTTTGACAAATTTAAGAAGAAAATGCGGAAATCATTAGAGAGCAGTTCTACATGGCGGAGATTACAGTTTACGATACAACCGGTTCCGGCGGGATAGACACGTTCTGTATTCTCGATTTTGACAATCGCTTCTCCTTGCAGCACAAACATGAATTCAAAAAAGTCGTGCTGATGCAGCGGACGGTGCCGCATAGCAGATAGCAGTACTTCATCGTCGAGTAAAGCGTGAGACACTGTATCCGGAGAGAAAGTCACAATTTTAAAATAATTCCTGGGAAGATCGGAACGGTATGTTTCTATTACGGCGGAAAAAGGTGCAGACATATGGTAATACTGGTTAAAGGTACTGTCTGCATTGTGTATTTCAAAAAAATTGGATTTCAGTGCCTCAATGGAGTCATTCTGTTTTGTGCCCATCAAAAATACTCCTTTCAAATAATCGCGAATATGTTACAAAATGTACCCTGTTATGTCTTATTATAGCATTGAATATCAGGAAAGGGAAATGCTATTATAATCATGTAATTACACGGAATCAAGGCAGGAGACGGATATGAAACATTCACTGCGCCGTACTTCCGGTTTCATTCGAATGGGGAAAATGAATGTATCAGACATGAGAATATTTGGAGGGACGAATGAACGATAAAAAGTATTTAAAATGGTATCAAAAGATTGCATATGGATCGGGGGATCTGGCATCGAATTGTAGTTACGGACTGGTTTCAAGCTTTTTGCTGCTATATCTGTCAGATACGATGGGAATGAATACGGGAATCATCGGAACACTGATGCTTCTGTCCAAGGTCTTAGACGGTGTGACCGACGTATTTTTCGGGAACATGATTGACAAGACGAAGAGCAGGCTTGGCAAAGCAAGACCGTGGATGCTCTATGCACAGATTGGCGTATCCTTATGCCTGCTGCTTCTGTTTTCTATGCCAAGGATGGGTGAGACAGCGCAGTACGCGTATTTCTTCGTATTCTATACCTGCCTGAACGCGATTTTCTACACTGCGAACGGTGTGGCATATGCTACGCTTTCGGCGCTGATTACGAAGAATTCACAGGAGCGTGTGCAGCTTGGCTCGATCCGCTTTATGTTTGCGGTTGTGACCAATATCGTAATGGGTTTTTCAGTGACAGGTGCGGTAGAGTCGTTTGGCGGCGGTGCGAAGGGCTGGCGGATGGTGGCGCTTATCTGTGCAATCATCGGACTTGTTGTCAATACGATTAGCTGTCTTGCCGTAAAGGAAGTGCCGGATGAGGATATGCCGGAGGCGGAAGCAGCTTCGGCGGAGACAGGGCAGGTGCAGGAGAATAAATTAAGCTTCTGGCAGACCATTAAGCTTTTACTCTCCAACAAATATTATGTGATGATCGTTGTGCTCTATATCGTGTACTACATCATGAGCAATCTTACGACCGGAAGCGGCATTTATTTCACCACCTATGTACTTGGGGACGGCTCGCTGCTTGGAATGTTTTCTATGATGAAGATGTTCCCCGTCATTATAGCGTTGATTTTCACGCCGCTTCTTGTAAAGAAGACAGGAAGTATGCAGAAGGTTAATTTCTGGGGTTATGTGGTCAACTGTATTCTGAGTATCTTCTTCTTCTATTTTGCGATGCAGCGAAATGTAACGCTTATGTTGGTGTTCATGTTTGTAAAGGGTATTTTTGCGGGAACATTAACGGGAACGTTGAATGCACTTATCGCTGAAATCAGCGGTTACACCTACCGGACGAAAAAGGTACATATGGACGGCACCATGTTTAGCTGTTCTTCACTCGGCGTGAAGGTCGGCGGCGGAATCGGTACGGCGGCAGTCGGCTGGCTGCTTGATCTTGGAGGCTATGTCGGCACGGCGGCTACGCAGACGGAAGGCGCGATCAATACAATATTTCACATGTATGTTACGCTGCCGATTATATTTGGCATTATTATCACAATTATCCTTGGAATGCTTAATGTGGAAAAAGCGAACAAGGAGTGGGATAAACAGCACAATATAGGAGCATAGGTGATCTTATGATAGGAACGACATTAAATCGCGATTGGAAATTTGTAAAGGGATGCATCCCGTCGCTTCGGGTGCTTGCAATGTATGGAAGGGAAGCCGAGACAATCCGGCTTCCACATGATGCAATGATTCATGAAGCACCCTGTGAAAACACGAAAAACGGCGGGGCGACCGGATTCTATCCGGGAGGGGTCTATACGTATTTTAAGACGATTTTTGCACCTGAGGAATGGCAGGAAAAAACGGTCACACTCGAATTTGAAGGCGTCTATGAGAAGGCGATGGTATATGTAAACGGTGTGCTTGCCGCGACGAACCGCTGCGGCTATTCGGATTTCTACGTTTCACTGGACCGCTATCTGAAATACGGAGAGGAAAATGAGATTAAGGTAATCGCAGACAATTCCTCAGAGCAAAACAGCAGATGGTATTCGGGGAGCGGAATCTATCGGGGAGTCAATCTGTTTGTCGGAAATCTGATACAGATTCCGGTAAATGGAGTGAGGGCAACGACAATTGATACGGATGCGGAAGTCGCTGTCGTGGAAATCGTGACTAAAGTGCGGAATCTGACGAGAAAAAAGGAGACGCTTGAGGTTCTGGTGGAACTGACGGACGTGGAAGGAAAAAGCTTTTGTGATAGAGTGAAGCTGACGAGTTTCGGAAATTCGGATAATCAGGTTCGTCAGATGCTTACCATACGAAATCCGAGGCTGTGGAGCTGCGACTCGCCGGAACTTTATCGGTGCAGCGTGAAGCTTCTTTGCGGGGAGCGCGTATTTGATGAGAGCGCTTTTCCTTTTGGAATCCGTAAACTTACGCTTGATGCGGCGCGAGGGCTTCGGATCAACGGAAAACAGATAAAATTGCGAGGAACCTGTGTGCATCACGACAATGGTATTTTAGGGGCGGCGACCTTCGCGGAGGCGGAGTATCGGAAGTGTGAATTGATAAAGAAAGCAGGTTTTAATAGCATAAGGAGCGCACATCATCCGGCGGGCAAGGCGCTTCTCGACGCGTGTGACAGGCTGGGACTGCTTGTCATGGACGAACTGTGCGATATGTGGACAGTACATAAAAATGATCATGATTTTGCCGATTCATTTCTTGAGGAGTGGCGGAATATTGCGGATGCAATGATTGCAAAGGACTATAATCACCCGTGTGTAATCCTGTATTCGGTAGGAAATGAGATTCAGGAAATCGGGACGGAGCGGGGCGCGGAAATCAACCGGATACTGTGCAATTATCTGCGGGAAAAGGATGCCACGCGCTATACGACGAACGGTATGAATGCATTAAATGCAGCAGGCGCGAAGATGTATCCGATTATGCAGGAGCTTGCGCCGCTTTTGCAGAAGGATGAACAGAATGCAGGAACGAATGACAATTCCGGCAGTAACGGGATCAATAGCTTTATGCGTCTGATGGACGGTGAGGCAGGCGAAGCGTTTGCGAAGCATCCGTTGATTACGGAGGTGCTGCGTGAGAGCAGCGGTTCCATGGATATTATCGGGCTGAATTATCTCGCCGGAAGGCATCTGGAGGATGCAAGGCGTTATCCGAATAAATGCGTGCTCCCAACAGAGACATTTCCGGCGGATATTGCAAGATTATGGGAGACGGTAAATGCCTCGCCGCAGGTTCTGGGAGACTTTACCTGGACGGGGTATGATTATCTCGGTGAGGCAGGCTGCGGGATTTTCTACTACGATGGGAAATCCAATTTCGGCAGTCATTATCCGGATCGTCTGGCATATATCGGGGATATTGATCTGGTGGGATACCGCAGACCAATCAGCTATCTCCGCGAGATCGTCTACGGATTCCGCCGCGAACCGTATATTGCGGTCGAGAGAGTTGACAGGTACAAAATGCCACATTCAAAGACTCCATGGATGCTAAAGGATAATATTGCAAGCTGGACATGGCGCGGGTTTGAAGGAAAGCCAGCGGTCATTGATGTGTATTCGGCGGATGAGGAGGTGGAGCTTTTCCTAAACGGTGTGTCGCTTGGGCGGAAGCCTGCGGGAAGGGAAAATGGGTTCACGGCGACTTTTGCGCATGTATATGAGCCGGGAACACTAAAAGCTGTCAGTTATACGGATGGCGTGTCTTCAGGATGCTGTGAACTTGCGACCTGTGGAGAGGAGATCCATGTGCGTGCAGAAGCTTCCAGAACAAAGCTTTCCGCCGACTCGGATGAACTGTCCTACGTGACGATTTCACTGGTGGATGAGAACGGCATGGAAAATCTGATGGAGCAAAGAAGTGTTGTGGTTGCAGCGGAGGGGGATATTGAGCTTCTCGCTGTAGGAAATGCCAATCCACAGGCGACAACAGCTTATGATTCCTGCACATGGGAAACCTACCACGGTTATCTTATGGCGGTCGTAAGACCGGGGGCGGCATCCGGGGAAGGAAAACTCGTAATCTCCGTGGACGGAGTGGAAAAGGAAACGGTTGAATTTCAGGTATCATAGGCAGTTGGGTAGAAAGATGTAAAATAGAACAAAAGTACCATTGTATTTTCCATATACTGTGATATACTGATGAAGTTACAGACAGCAGATGACAATTTTTTCTAAGATAGGGCAAATTGCCGTCTGCTGTACAATCAAATAGCATCGCAGAGTAGACCCATGTGCGTTAAGTGCCGGTTGAACAGGGAGTTGTCAGCCGGACGAAAAGAATTTCTTGCGGTACATGAGTCGCATCCCGCTGCATCCGAAGATAGAATATTATCTCCAGTTGTAGTATGATGAGGTCTGCAAAGGAGGTATTTTTTTTATGAAAAAATTCGTTACTTTGTTCACCGATTCTTACCGTGAATTCAAGTCGGTAAGAACCATCACTACCATGGCAATGCTTGCCGCGCTCGCTGTAATCCTTGGTATGTTTTCTATTGAATACGGACAGTTTATCCGAATCGGATTTTCGAGCATTCCGAACGGCATTGTAGCGTACCTGTTCGGCCCGACCGTGGGCGGTATCTTTGCAGGCGCGCTTGACATCTTAAAGTACATCTTAAAGCCGACCGGACCGTTCTGTCCGCAGCTTACGCTTGTGACGATCCTTGCGGGCGTTCTGTATGGCTGCATGTATTATAAGAAGAAGATTACGCTGCCGAGAGTGCTTGCGGCGAAATTTATCGTCATGCTTGTGTGCAATGTCTTTTTGAACACGCTTTGCCTTTCCGTGTTGTACGGTCAGGTATTCATGGAGATTATTCCACTTCGGGCATTGAAGAATCTGATTATGTGGCCGATTGATTCTGTTATTTTCTATTTGACAGCAAAGGCGCTCGAGAGCATCGGGGCATTTGAGATCGTTCGCCGCGCACGGTCAGTGAATAGCCGAAAATAAAGGGTTAGCCTGCATAGAAAATATTTGTGAAATTTGGAATGATTAAAAAGACGTGATGTGCCTTTTGGGCACCACGTCTTTTTGATTTGGCGTGAGTTAAAGAGGCATTACGCCTCTCGACTTCGTGTGAGTCAAAGCAGCGCTACGTGTTTTGCTCCGTTTTATAAAAGCAATATTTCCACTTGTGAATGTAGTTTGAATGTGCTAAAATACATATCTTGGATTTCTGCACGGGCGTGCGGGGGATGAAGATTCTTTACGATTCCTTTTTCAAAGAGGTCATGAACCCCGAGTATGCGCCGGAGCGCCTGGAGGGATTCTTATGTGCGGTGCTGAAACGAAAAGTAAGGATTCTGCGGGTGCTTCCCAATGATTCTACACGTATTTCGGATGAAGGTTCGCTTCTGATTACGGATATTGTTGTGGAACTTGAGGATGGTGCGCTTGCAAATGTTGAGGTTCAGAAGATCGGTTATGGATTCCCCGGGGAGCGGAGCGCATGCTATTCGGCGGACATGCTCTTGCGCCAGTATAGGAGAGTACGCTCCAGGCAGGGGGATGATTTTTCCTATCGGGATATTAAGAATGTCTATCTAATTGTGATTTATGAGAACAGCCCCAAAGAATTCAGGGAGTTTCCGGAGGTCTATCACCATCGTGCGAGACAGGTGTTCGACAGCGGTTTACAGATCAATCTGCTACAGGAGTTTGTCATGATACCCCTTGACATTTTCCGTGCCCAAATGCACAATAAACCTATAGAAACACCGTTGGAGGCGTGGCTGACATTTCTCGGTGAGGACAGACCGGAGAAAGTGATCGAACTGATTACGGCTTATCCGGAGTTTCAGGGAATGTACGCGACGCTGTATGAGATGTGTCGGAATACGGAGAGGGTGATGAGGATGTTTTCAGAAGAACTGCGGATCTTGGACCGTAATACGGTGAAGTATATGATCGAAGAACAGCAGAAAGAGATCGATTCGTATAAGGAACAGTTACAACAGAAAGACGAAGAACTGAATCGTAAAGACGAAGAACTCGACCGGAAAGAAATGGAACTGCAGGTGGCTATGGAGCGATTAGCACAGTTGGAAATAGAGCTTGCCCAAACAGGAGATTAAGAAAACGAGGAAGATAAGTTCCGGTATGCAAAAGGTTTGAAAATTCCCCCATTTATGGTATAATGACAATAGGGAGAAAGAGTATATGCGAGGGTATACAGAACGGAGGGATTGAATGAAGAGCCGAAGAATTCCATTGGAATCCAATATTGAGAAATACGAGCCGGGCAAGGGTATGGAGGACGGGTTTGAACCGCTTTCCGATGTGGTGACAAAGGGATGGATCGTCACGGATTCACTGGTCAAGGTCAAGAGAGAAGACGGTACGATCATCTGCCCGTACATCAAGCACCGCAGAGGGCGCACGTTTATCGGGGAGGGAGATTACATTATCTCGCAGGAGGACGGCACGAAGCATGTGTGCGGTGCGGATAAGATCTGGTTACGCTACGAGAAGCCAGAGGGACTTGCATAGAGATTCGCAGATGAATCGAGCGGACGTTTGAAGTTTTGGTGCGGTCAAAAAATGGTTGCAATTTTTGCATTGCCACGCTATAATATACCGGTGGCTTCCTACGGGAGCAGTAAACGCGGGTATGGCGGAATTGGCAGACGCGCTAGATTTAGGTTCTAGTGGGAGACCGTGCAGGTTCAAGTCCTGTTACCCGCAGTAAAACATCAGAAGATTTCTGCTGTTACAGGAAATGAATACGGAAAGCGATATACAAAGGCGTATACTTTGTGTATCGCTTTTTTTGATGCTTTGGTGTGGCGCAGTGGTGAAGAAAGTCTACAGCGTGCGCCACTCGGATCTGCGGTTCTGCCATTGTTCGTTCAGCCATGCGACGACGGCATCCTTGCCTTCCGGTGTGAAAGGAAAGGTGGCGGAGGTCTTTTCGCTATCGTCCGTGGAGGCGAAGTTGTAAGGACCGGGCCAGATCGTGACGCAAAAAACGTCCGTCATGACAGTCTCGGCCGCCGGGGCATCCACGGAATCAGAAGCGGAGGCGGACGAAGCCGTATTTGAAGAAGGCTCCGCAGGAACGGCATCCTTCTTAATAAGATAGCGCATGCCCTGGTAGCTTCCGGTGAATTGTTCTTTCTTGTAGAAGTTCATGTTGAGAATATCGTCGTTTGTAATCATATATAACACCTTTTATATAGTAGTAAATGTATAAGCATCAGATATATAAACAGTAAATATATAAACAGTAAATATATAAGCGTAATATATAAGCGTAATATATAAGCAGCAAATATATAGGTGGTAAAGTCTATAGAAAGTATAACAGAAACGGCGGGAAAAATACAGAAGGGATTGTCCGTGAGGAGTACCCGTGTATTTTTGTATACATTACTAATTGACAGATGGAATCGAGGTGGTATAATGCGTATATATTAGTTTTAACATACTAAAGTATCATAGCGGTATTGGAACAAACTATTAAAAGGGTACATTATCAGAGCATGGAGGCAGAGAATATGGCTGCCGCGGCATCGCCCTTTTGATTGGAAAGAAATTAACAGAAGCAGGAGAGAAAACAGTGGGAAAGTATATCGTAAAACGAGTATTACTGGCAATTTTATCGATTCTGATTGTCAGCGCCATTACATTCTTTGTCATGAACGCGATTCCGGGCGGACCGTTCAACAAGGAGAAGGCGACGAGCAAAGAGGCACAGCAGGTTCTGGAAGAGAGATATAATCTGGATAAGCCGGTTCCTGAGCAGTATGTTCTTTATATGAACAATCTGCTGCATGGTGACTGGGGCGTTTCCTTACATAGCGGACGCGATATCTGGGGCGAACTTACGTCCAAGTTCAAGGTGTCTGCAAAGCTTGGGGGCATGGCGGCGCTGGTTGCGATTGTCATCGGTCTTGTGCTGGGAAGTATTGCGGCGCTGACAAGAAACCGTCTGCCGGACCGTCTGATCGTCTTTTTCACAACCCTTGGAACGGCAATGCCGTCCTTTGTTCTGGCGACGCTGCTTCTTTTGGTATTTTGTTTGAAGCTGGGGTGGTTTCCGGTGTGGTCGTCGTCCAACCCGAACTATGTGCTGCCGATCATTGCGCTGTCCATCTATCCGATGGCATATATTACGCGTCTGACGAAGACGAGTATGCTTGACGCGCTCAATCAGGACTATATCCGCACGGCGCGCGCAAAGGGAGTTCCGACGCTCAAGGTCATTTTCAAACATGCGCTGCGCAACGCGCTGATTCCGGTCATTACTTATGTGGGACCGATGGTGGCTTATATTCTGACAGGTTCTATGGTCGTTGAGAACATTTTCACGATCGGAGGTCTTGGAACGTCCTTCGTAACGAGTATCACGAACCGTGATTATACGATGATTATGGCGACTACGATCTTTCTTGCGATTCTGATGGTGGTTGCGAACCTGCTGACGGATATCGCGTATAAGTTTGTTGACCCGCGTATTACATTCGAGTAAAGAACGGAAAGGACGGATAGATAGCATGCAGGGAAATGAAAATCCACAATACAAAAACAGACAGATTTTATCGGCACAGGTCGATTTGAGTAAATTTAATGCCGCAAATTTCGAACTGGCGACAGACGAGGAGAAGAAGCAGCAGGACGTTATGGGCGAGTCTACGACCTTCTTTAAGGACGGTATGCGCCGTCTGCGCAAGAACCCGCTTGCCATGGGAAGTATTGTCGTATTGGTACTGATTCTTCTGACGATCATTATTGCGCCGCACATTGTGCCGTATAAGTACTCTGAGATCATCTCGGTAAACGGTGTGCGTGACAAGACGGCGGCGAATCTCGGACCGTTCGAGTATTCAAAGCTTGAGACAAAGTATATGGAAGAGACAGGGGAAAAACTGTTTCCGCACATTTTCGGAACAGACAGTTTAAGCCGTGACTATTTTATCCGTGTGATCTACGGAACGAGAGTCAGCCTTTCCGTCGGCGTTGTAGCGTCGATCATGGTGCTTATCATCGGACTGATCTACGGATCGATTGCCGGATATTTTGGAGGGATTGTCGATCTTATCATGATGCGTATCGTTGATATTATCTATTCGCTGCCGGATATGCTGATTATCATTCTGCTCTCCGTGGTGTTCAACGAGACATTAAAGCCGCTGATTGCCGGAACTGCACTTGAGTCGCTCGGAACGAATATGATTTCCATGTTCATCGTATTCGGGCTTCTGTACTGGGTAAGTATGGCGCGTCTGATCCGCGGACAGATTCTTTCCATCAAGAATAATGAGTATGTGCTCGCGGCGCGGTGTATCGGTACGAAGAACGGCAGAATTTTAAGAAAGCATATCCTGCCGAACTGCCTGTCGGTTATCATCATCACGACAGCACTGCAGGTGCCGAGTGCGATCTTTACTGAGAGCTATTTAAGCTTCCTTGGACTGGGCGTGGCTTCACCGCTTACTTCTCTGGGAAGTCTGGCGAATGACGCCAGGGCCGGTATGCAGTCCTATCCGCTTAGACTGGTCATTCCTGCGGTTGCAATCTGTCTGATCGTACTTGCGCTGAATTTACTGGGCGACGGTCTCCGCGACGCATTTGACTCGAAACTGAATTAAGGAGATAACGATATGAGCGAAGAGAATAAATATATTTTAGAGGTAAACGACCTCCATACCAGCTTCTTTACGGATGCGGGTGAGGTGCAGGCGGTCAACGGTATTTCCTTTCGTCTGGAGCCGGGCAAAACGCTTGGTATCGTAGGTGAGTCGGGTTCCGGCAAATCCGTAACGGCGTATTCCATCATGCAGATTCTGGCGGAGACAGGAAAAATCACCGCAGGCGAGGTGAAGTTCCACGGCGAGGATATCACGAAGTGGGACGGCAAGCAGATGCAGAAGTTCCGCGGAGAGAAATGCTCTATTATCTTTCAGGACCCGATGACGAGCCTTAACCCGGTATTTACCGTGGGAAGCCAGCTCACAGAGGCAGTGCTTCTGCACACGGATAAAGACAAGAAGCAGGCGTGGGCGCGTGCGGTCGAGATGTTGACCTTAGTCGGCGTGAATGAGCCAGAGAGCCGTATGAAGCAGTACCCGCACGAGTTGTCCGGTGGTATGCGTCAGCGTGTCATGATCGCGATGGCGCTTGCCTGTGAACCGGACATTCTGATCGCGGACGAGCCGACGACGGCGCTTGACGTGACGATTCAGGCACAGATTCTGGAATTGATGCAGGATCTGCAGAAGAAGCTTGGTATGGCGATTATCATGGTGACGCATGATCTCGGTGTTATTGCGAGTATGTGTGACGAGATTCTTGTCATGTACGGCGGACGTGTCTGCGAGCGTGGAACGGCGGATGATATTTTCTACCGTCCGGCGCATGAATATACGAAAGGGTTGCTGCGTTCGATTCCGAAGGCGGACAACATGAACGAGAAGCTTGTACCGATCGGAGGGACGCCGATCAATCTTCTGCAGATGCCGGAGGGCTGCGCGTTCTGTCCGCGCTGTGACGCGGCGATGAAAATCTGTCTGACACAAAAGCCGGACGAGCTTCGCATCAGCGACAGCCATCTGGCGAGTTGCTGGATGAACGTCAAAGAGTTATATGAAGCACAGGAGGAAGCGAAGTAGATGAGTGAAGAGAAGAACCTTCTTGAGGTAAGTCATTTAAAACAATATTTTCCTGTGCGGCAGGGATTTAAGACGATTCCGCTTAAGGCGGTGGATGATATTTCGTTCGCAATCAAGCCGGGCGAGACGCTCGGACTTGTAGGTGAGTCGGGATGTGGCAAGACGACCGTAGGACGTACACTGCTCCGGTTGTACCAGCCGACGTCGGGACGTATCGTATTTGACGGAAATGTGCTTTTCGACAGCGGCGAGCAGTACGATGAGAGCGGGCAGTTGATTGTCGGAGCGGACGGCAAGCCTGTACTTAACAAGAAAGTCGATGTGGATATGCTTCCGTATCGCAGGCAGATGCAGATGGTATTTCAGGACCCGTATTCTTCCCTGAATCCGCGTATGACAGTCGAGGATATCATCGGAGAGCCGCTGGATGTACATAAGCTTTACAGTAATAAGAAGGAGCGCCGCGAGAAGATCTTAAACCTTATGGAACTTGTCGGATTGAATGCCGAACACGCGATGCGTTATGCGCATGAGTTCTCCGGCGGACAGAGACAGCGAATCGGTATCGCGAGAGCGCTTGCGGTAAATCCGAAGTTCATCGTCTGTGATGAGCCGGTATCCGCGCTTGACGTATCGATTCAGGCACAGGTGGTCAACATGTTCGAGGAACTCCAGGATAAGCTCGGCGTGGCGTATTTGTTTATTGCGCACGATCTTCTGGTCGTGCATCATATATCCGACCGTATTGCGGTCATGTATCTGGGCAAGATGATGGAGATTGCGGAGGCGGATGAGCTCAATGGCAATCCGATTCATCCGTATACTTTAAGTCTGTTGTCGGCTGTGCCGATTCCCGATCCGGAGACGGCGAGAAAAAGCAAACGTATCGTGCTCGAGGGCGATGTTCCGAGCCCGCTTAAGATGCCGACGGGCTGTCCGTTCCGTACCAGATGCAAGTACGCGACGAAGAAGTGCGCGGCGGAAATGCCGCAGCTTACCGACAGGGGCAACGGGCATTTCGTTGCCTGCTGGAATAAATAATTTTGGTTTCAGCGTCACCACAAAGGTGCGTGGAACATAGATCATTTTACAAGGAGGAAAATCCTGCACAGCTTGCTGGGCGTTGTTCCATGCAAAGGCAGTCGCATTTTCCTTCGGAAAACAAGGAGGATTCTATTATGAAGAAATTAGCAGCATCATTACTGGTTGCTTCTATGAGCCTTGGGCTTATAGCGTGCGGCAATAACAACGGCGGCACGGGCGATGCAGGAAACGGCGGCGCTGCAGTGGCAGAGGGCACGGAGAGTGCGGCTGCACCGGCAGGGGCATCGACAACCAACACAGACACTAACATTTTAAGCATCAACTTGGGAAGTGAGCCGGATTATCTTGACCCGGCGTTAAACAGTTCCGTGGACGGCGGCTGTCTGGCGGTAAACTCTTTCGCAGGTCTTTACACCTACGACAAGGACGGCAATCTGATTCCGCAGCTTGCAACCGATATGCCGGAGGTATCTGAGGACGGAACAGTATATACCGTTCACATGATCGAGTCCAAGTGGAGCAATGGAGACGACTTAAAGGCAGCAGATTTCGTATATAGCTGGAATCGTGTCATCGCAGAGGAGACCGCTGCAGACTATGCATATCTGTTCGATGTCATCGCAAGAGCTGACGACGGTTCTCTTGCAGTAGAGATGCCGGATGAGTACACACTGGTTATCACCTTGAACAGTCCGTGCCCGTACTTCAACGACCTTCTCGCATTCCCGACGTTCTTCCCGGTACATCAGGCTTCTGTAGAGGCTGCGAATCCGGATGGTACAGTTCCGGGCAAGTGGGCGCAGGAGGCAGGCTTTGTGTGCAACGGCGCTTATACCTTACAGACATGGAACCACAACGAGAGCATGGTTTACGTGAAGAACCCGAACTACTATGACGCGGCAAACGTAACGATGGATGAGCTTCACTTTATGTTAAGCGCCGATGATACAGCAATCTACGCTGCATACAACAGCGGTGATGTTGATTACATCGACACTGTACCGAACGATGAGATTTCTTCCTTAAACGGTATTAATCCGGAGTTTGGTGTTCTTGATAACCTTGGAACTTACTATATCGGCTTCAACGTAAACGATCCGCTTTTCGACGGAAAGACGGAGGAAGAGGCTGCTAAGATGCGTGAGGCAATGAGCTTGCTGATCGATCGTCAGTTTATTGTTGAGAATGTGGGTCAGACAGGCCAGATTCCGGCAGACTCATTTGTTCCGGTCGGAATGGCTGACGGTAACGGAGGCGTCTTCAAGCAGGCGGATACATCTTACTATGATGCAACTACTACAGGAGCAGCAAATGTAGAGCAGGCAAAGACCTTGCTTGAGGAGGCAGGATATACCTTCACAGATAACGGCGACGGCACCTACGCAGTTGACCCGGCAATCTCTATGACGTACTTAACAAACGACGGTACAGGACACATCGCAGTTGCTGAATCTGTACAGCAGGATCTTGCGTTACTTGGCATCTCCATGGAAATCAAGTCTGAGGACTGGAACGTATTCCTTGAGGATCGTAAGAACGGTAACTTCACCATTGCACGTGAGGGATGGCTTGCAGATTACAACGACCCGGTCAACATGTTAGAGATCTTTACCTCTGCTTCCGGTAACAACGATATGCAGTTAGGTAAAGGTACACCGGTATCTTCTTCTCCGAAGTGGGATGAGTACAATGCGCTGATCGACCAGATCAGAACCACCGCAGACTTTGCGGCACGTGTCGACTTAATGCACCAGGCTGAGGATATGCTTATGGAGACATGGTCGGTTGTTCCGCTTTACTACTATAACGATGTATACATGCAGAAGTCTAACGTAGACGGCGTTTATGCGACTGTATACGGTATGAAGTACTTCATGTACGCAACAAAGACTGCTTAATCCGGAATTTGATTTACGGATAAATTTATAGCAGAAGAAGGGAAACTCCCCGGGACTGACGGAAACGTCGGTTTCGGGGAGTTCTTACGCTATAGGAAAATACCGTGTTGCTACAATGTATGGCAGTGATGACTCCTATAAAGTGCGGAATTATTACATTTTCCACAAATTGTATAGCGTATAATATTGACAAATCGGGCGTTACATGTATAATTATAAACATGTTGTACGTGTACAGCATACAATTGTATTTCTAAAGTGCGATGAGCAATGAGGCTTGTAGGCACTTTATTTTGTTGCAAAAAAATATTTTAGCATGATAACGCAATGCAACAATAGAGAAATGCAGTTGAAAAAATTTATACAGGAGGAAAATCCCGCACAGCTTGCTGGGCGTTGCTCCATGCAAAAGGCAGAGCCTCAACAAGTTGAGGATCATTTTCCTTCGGAAAACAAGGAGGATTGTATTATGAAAAAGAAGAGATTGCTGTCAGCTTTATTAGTTGCAGCGATGACTGTATCTCTTACAGCCTGCGGCGGTGATGACGGTGCAGTTACCAACAACGCGAACGACGCGAATGCAGCCCCTGCGACAGAGACCGTAGAGGAAGGCACGGAAGTGGCGGCGACAAGTGAAAGACCGGAGACGCCGATGGGTCAGCTTATTATCGGTTCTGTGACAGATATGGAAGGTGATTTCTATGATCCGGATTTCAACAACAATGCTACCAATTACAAGGCATACGATCTGATTCACGGTTACAACACGGTTACTTATACGAAGGAAGGAATGTTTGAGTTAGATCCTACCGTAGTTGCAAACTGTGACGCGACAGATAATGAGGACGGCACCAAGACCTACACCATCACATTAAACGATGGACTGTTATGGTCGGACGGTTCTCCGGTAACTGCAAAGGATTATGTATTTGCAACACTGTTAGAGTCCTCTCCGGAGATGATGGGCGTTGACAATTATTCTGCAACAGCTTACACACAAATTGACGGCTGGGATGATTATAACAGTGGCGCTACTGAGAACTTAAAGGGTATGCATCTGATTGATGACAAGACCTTCTCCATTACAGTAGCGGCAGATGAGCTTCCGTTTCACTATGATATTTACTATGCGGGTGTTATGCCGAGACCGTTGGCAGTTATCGCTCCGGAATGTGATGTAGTGGATTCCGAAGATGGTGCATCCATTTCCGGTGACTTTACAACAGAATTGCTGCTTGAGACGATCAATAACACGGATACGGGATATCGCTATAACCCGCAGGTAACATGTGGACCGTACAAGCTTGAGAGCTATGACGCAGCCAGCAGACAGGCAACCTATGTTGTCAATGATAAGTTTGCGGGCGATTATCGTGGTGTTAAGCCGGCAATCGAGAAGGTTATCATCAAGACGGTTTCTGCTGATACACAGATTAACGAGTTAAAGGCTGGTACGGTAGATCTGTTATTCCAGATTTCCGGTGGTACAGATATCGAAGCAGGTCTTGACCTGGTAGACGAGGGCGTAGCACAGAAGCATACTTTCTTTAGAAACGGTTATGGAAAGATTCAGTTTGACTGCTCACAGTTCCCGACCGATTCCAAGAGTGTACGTCAGGCGATCGCTTACTGCTTAGACCGTAATGAGTTTGCAAGACAGTACAGCGGCGGCTATGCTACAATCGTTCACTCAGCATATGGTCTGGCTCAGTGGGAGTATTCGGAGTCTAAGGACTGGATTGACCAGAATTTAAATACTTACGATAAGAACATCGAGACAGCAAAAGAAATCCTTGCAGCAGACGGCTGGAATCTGAACGAGAGCGGTGAGGAGTATAAGGATGGCGACGGTACACGTTACAAGGAGGTTGACGGCGAGTTAAAGCCGTTGGTAATCGAGTGGTGTAACACAGAGGGTAACCCGGTTTCCGAGCTTCTTGCAACCATGCTTCCGGAAGCAATGGAAGAGGCAGGAATGGAGCTTAAGGCTACCAGTGTTGACTTCCCGACATTATCGGCAGCGATCGATCATCAGGGTGACAAGATTTACAATATGTATAACCTTGGTTCTGGATTTGCTACTGCATATTCACCGTGGTACTACTACTCAAAGGATGAGCAGTACATGGGTGCAGGCTACAACAGCAACTGGATTCTTAACGATGACCTTGCAGGGGTAACCGCTACGATGAGGAATATTCCTTATGATGACAAGGAAACATGGCTTGAGAACTGGCAGCAGTTTGTACTTACATGGAACGAGGAACTTCCGGATATCCCACTGTACTCCGATGAGTACCATGATTTCTACAGCAACAAATTGCAGGGATGGGATACGACTTCCATTTGGGAGTGGTCCAGTGCAATTATTGATGCATGGGTAACCGAGTAATCTGATTGCAGCTTGCGCTGTGATAGTGGAGGAAAGAGTCTGGGCGGAGCATTCCGCCCAGAATTTTCCTGCCAGAGAGTGAAAAATTGGTATATAAGCGTAAAGGTTTCTGTGGGCATGAACAGCCGCAGGAAACGTAAGATTGCCTGATTGGCTGGGTTAGGAGGTCCTTCGAAGAGATGCGCAAGGGAAGATGGCTTGTTAAGAGATTAATTTATATTGTGTTTGTATTTTTTATTATATCGATATTGATGTTTGCAATCTACAAAGCGCTGCCGGGAGATCCCGTCAGGATGATGATGAGTGATAATGTAAAGCCGGAGGTCTATCAGCAGCAGTATGATACGATTCGCAGACAATTGGGCTTGGATGACCCAATACCGGTGCAGTATGTGAAGTGGATCACGAACATGCTTCGGGGAGATTTTGGTTACTCGACCGAATACCGCAAGGCGGTAAAGGAAGTTATCGGAGTGCCGATGCGGAATACGGTTCTTCTGAACCTGTTTTCCATGATAGTAGTATTTTTGATTGCGGTGCCGCTGGGCATTACCCAGGCGGTAAAGAAAAACAGTATATTTGATAAGATAGTTCAGGTTGTAACGATTGTCGGATACAGTGTGCCGAGTTTTGTCATTGCTCTGCTTGCCATCTATGTGTTCGCCATAAAGATTCCGATTTTCCCAATCAGCGGTGTCAAGACCGCAGGCTTTGAGGGAACAGGTGTGGCAGCATTTTTTGATATGGCGAAGCATATGGTATTGCCGGTACTTGTCATGTCCGTCGGAGGTATCGGAAGCATTGCAAGGTATGTCAGAGCTTCCATGATCGATTCACTCCGCATGGACTATATAAAAACAGCCCGTTCCAAAGGTCTGCGCGAGAAGGTAGTTATTTATGTGCACGCATTCCGCAACGCGCTGATTCCCATTGTAACAGTAACTACATGGTGGCTGATCGGATTGTTCGGCGGCTCGATTGTCATTGAGACGATTTTCCTGTGGGACGGGCTTGGAAAGATGATGATCAATGGTTTAAATCAAAGAGATTTTTCTGTAGTGCTGGCAATGCAGATGTTCTACGTGATTTTGTCTTTGCTTGGAAATGTCATTATGGATATCGCCTATACACTGGTTGACCCTAGAGTAAGGCTGGAAAACTAGGAGGAGTCATGGCAGAAAAGAATAAAAAGAAAAAGAATTCTACCGCTCGGACGGCAGCAAAGAGAATGATCCTCGGTGGCGGAACGATGACGGAGGAGCAGGAGGCGGTTTTGACTCCGATGCAGATGGTATTCCGGAGTTTTGTGCACGATAAGGTAGCGATGGCGGGAGTGCTCTGTTTCCTGTTCATTTTCCTTTGCTGCGTGATCGTACCGTTTTTCATGCCGATTGATATGTATTATCAGGATGTAACGCAGGCGAATGTTGCGCCGGGCTTTGGCATGTTAAAGGTGCCAAGTGGTCTGCAGGGCAGTGCGAAGCAGATCGCAATCGGAAGTACATTCTCGGTGGGGATCGACGAGGAAGGAAATGTATACGAGTGGGGACGTTTCCCGACGAATAAGCTTAAGAAGCTTCCGACCGATATGGGGAAGATTACGCAGATTTCGGCGGGGCTTGACCATGTGGTAGCGCTGAATGAGGACGGCGAGGTCGTAACCTGGGGAAATGACCGTATGGGACTTTCTGCGATCCCGATGGAAGTCCGTATGGGTGAAAAGATTGTGGAGGTCTACGCGGGCTATCAGTTCTCGCTGGCGCTGGCAGAGGACGGTACGCTTTATAACTGGGGAAACAGTTATCTTGTGGACATGAAGTTCCCTGAGGGCGTGCAGGGCAATATCGCGAAGTTTGACGCAAATACGGATATTGTCATGGTCATGACAAAGGACGGCAGAGTTGCGGCCCTGACCGGTAAGAGCAACGCATATACGGCAATCCCAGAAGAAATCCAGGGACACGTTGTTGATATTGCGGTCAGCGACGAGAGCGTTGCAGCGGTGACTGACGACGGTATGGTCTATACCTGGGGAAATAATATCAAGAAGAGCCAGAATCTTCCCGAGGAGATTCTGGGGCATGTGACAGCAATCGAGGGCGGACGTTATCACTATGTCGTGACCTTGGACGACGGCTCCATACAGGCGTGGGGAGACGATGCATTTGGACAGGCAAGGGTTCCCTCTGTCAGTGTTCCGGTCAAGACGATCGTTGCCGGATATTACGGAAGCTATGCAATCGATGAGAATGATAAGGTATATAGCTGGGGACTTGACGGATATCTGATGGGTACGGATGATTTCGGACGAGATATTTTCCGCCGTCTGTTAAAGGGCGGTCGTATGACGATGACAGTCGGAGCGATTGCGGTTATTATCTCGACGCTCATTGGCGTGATTGTCGGCGGTGTCTCCGGTTATAAGGGAGGCAGGATTGATAACATTCTGATGCGATTGACAGAGATTGTGTCTTCGCTGCCGTTTTTGCCGTTTGCGATTATCCTCTCGGCGATTATCGGAAACTCGATCTCTGAGACGCAGCGAATTATCATGATTATGGTAATTTTAGGTCTGCTCTCCTGGCCGGGTATCGCGCGTCTCGTGCGGGGCAGCGTGTTAGCGGAGAGAGAGCAGGAATTCGTTACGGCTGCTAAGGCGCTCGGCGTGAAGGAGTGGGGCATTATTTTCCGCCATATTCTGCCGAACGTTATCACAGTCATTATCGTAAATGCGACGCTTGATTTTGCAACCTGTATGCTGACAGAGTCTTCCCTGTCCTTCATCGGTTTCGGCGTCGCCGAGCCGAATGCGACATGGGGGAATATGTTAAACAGCGCCCGCAGCGCGACGGTGATTGAGAGCTATTGGTGGCGTTGGGCATTTCCGGCGCTTGTGCTGGCAATCAGTACGATCAGTATTAACTGTATCGGCGATGGTCTTCGTGACGCCATCGATCCGAAATCCAAGGAAAGGTAGGTAAGACTGGATGAGTTTGCTTGAAGTTAAGCATTTACACACGTTTTTTAAGACAAAGCGCGGTATCGTAAAAGCGGTAAACGATGTGACCTATTCCCTGGAAGCAGGCGAGACATTGGGAATTGTAGGTGAGAGTGGAAGCGGTAAGAGTGTTTCCGCTATGAGTATTATCAAGCTGCTCGACGGCAACGGCTATATCGAGAGCGGCGAGATCACATTTGACGGAAGAGATGTTATTTCCTGTTCCAATAAAGAAATGTACGAGATTCGCGGAAATGAGATTTCGGTTATTTTTCAGGAGCCGATGACTTCCTTAAATCCGGTCTTTACGATTGAGAAACAGATCGGTGAGGTATTCCGTGTGCATCAGGGCATGGATAAGAAGCAGGCGGCGGCAGAGGCGGTGCGTATGCTTGCCGAGGTGAAGATTCCGAATCCGGAGCGCGTGGCAAAGCAGTATCCGTTCCAGCTTTCCGGCGGCATGCGCCAGCGTGTCATGATCGCGATGGCGCTTGCGTGTAAGCCGAAGCTTCTGATTGCGGATGAGCCGACGACGGCGCTCGATGTGACGATTCAGGCGCAGATTCTGAAGCTGATGAACGATATGAAGGAGAAGCTTGGGACATCGATTCTGTTCATCACGCATGATCTCGGTGTTATCAATGAGATGGCGGATAAAGTCGCAGTCATGTACTGCGGTCAGGTCGTGGAGATGGCGGATGCAAAGACCATTTTTACGAATGGTGCGTACTCCCACCCGTACACGGAAGGGCTGATGATTTCCATTCCGAGACTTGACACGCCAAAGGGCGAGAAGTTAGATCCGATTCCGGGGGCGGTTCCGAATCCGCTTTATCTGCCGAGGGGCTGTAAATTTGCGCCGCGCTGTAAGTATTGCAAGGAGCGGTGTATGGAGGAAGAACCGGAGTTGGTTGAGGTAGAGCCGAAGCATCAGGTGAGATGCCATTATGCAGAGAAGGCGGTGAGAAATTCGAATGCAGACTGAGAATAAGAAGGTACTGCTTTCCATCCGTGATGAGAAGCAGTATTTCCCAATCAAGAAGACAAGCTTCCGTGAGGAGCAGAAATATGTAAAGGCAAACGACGGTATTTCCATTGATATTTACGAGGGAGAGACGTTAGGTCTGGTAGGAGAGTCGGGATGCGGAAAGTCTACATTTGGGCGTACCATCTTACAGCTTTATCCGCAGACGCACGGAGACATCCTCTATGAGAAGGATGGACAGATGATCAATCTGAAGGAGCAGCCTGCGGAGAAGATGCGCGAGCTACGGAAAGAGCTGCAGCTTATTTTCCAGGATCCGTACTCTTCCTTAAATCCGCGGATGACTGCGGGACAGATCATCGGCGAGGGACTTGTGGCGCACGGCGTGTACAAGAAGGGCGACCCGGCGCTCCGCGATTATGTCATGGATGTGATGAAGAAGTGCGGTCTGGACGACTATATGTTCGGACGTTATCCGCACCAGTTTTCCGGCGGACAGCGTCAGCGTATCGGAATCGCAAGAAGTCTGGCGTTAAAACCGCGGTTTGTTGTCTGCGATGAGGCGGTATCCGCACTTGACGTGTCGATTCAGTCACAGGTCTTGAATCTTCTTTCCGACTTGAAGGAGGAGGCGCATCTGACCTATCTGTTCATCACGCATGACCTTAGCGTTGTGAAGTATATCAGCGACCGCATCGGGGTTATGTACCTCGGTAATCTGGTCGAACTGTCGACGACGGAGGATTTGTTCGAGCGGACGATGCATCCGTATACGAACGCGCTGCTCTCCGCAATTCCAACCACGGATGTGGATGATAAGAAGCGTGAGCGTATTCTCCTGGAGGGCGATATTCCGAGCCCGGTGAATCCGCCTTCAGGCTGTAAGTTCCACACGAGATGTTATCAGTGCCAGGAGAAATGTAAGCACGAGGTGCCCAAGCTTACAGATATGGGGAACGGACATCTGGTGGCCTGTCATTATCCGCTGACAAAGTAAAAGATACTGCCGGGGCATCAGGACAGAGGCGGGACTCTGAAATGGAGTCTGGGATTTGAGGTGAAAAGACGTTTGCTACGCATGGAAAGTTGTGTGTGGCAGGCGTCTTTTTTGTTTGCGTAATTCTGCAAAATTTCACTGTTACCTGTTTTATTTTGGAAGAAATTGTGAGACAATAGAAATAGTGGCGGTATCTGTGAAGACATGAACAACAGGTACCTGTGATATGCAAAAAGGAGCAGTAAGCATGTTGTTCGATAAGAAGGTAAAGCGCGTCATCGATGTGGAGAAAGCGGAAGAAGAATTTGAGGAGCGTATGGAAGGCGTGGAGTTGGACAAGAAAGACAGACCTGCGATGATTATTGCGGCGTTTATCGTATTCATTCCGACGCTGCTTTTGGTGCTTGGCATATTCTTGCTGGTCATCTGGTTTTTCTTTTTGAGACATGTGTAAGTATATGGCGGGGAGGTAGCAGGATGTTTTTTGACAGATCGGAACGGGCAAAGCGGGCGAAGGAGCGGAAGGCAGAGCTGAAGGAATTGAAGAAGACAATGCTGTCCGGGGGCTGTGATAAGGCGCGGGTGACAGCTCATTTAAAGGAATTTGACGATGCGTTGGATGCGGGAGGTGCCGCGCGCGACGACTATGAGAACGCACGGGGGCATTTGGAGAATGCGAGAGGAGCGATTCGAAAGCTGTTAGACTGTATGGCGGAAAGCCCGGTTTCGGAGGTGAAGGAGCGGCTTAAGAATCTGGTTGCGGAACTGGGAGAGGTCTATCATGACTGTTCGATCCGGGAGGACGATCTTGATTTTAGATCTACCATGACGAGCTTAAAGCAGATGGTGGAGGAATATGCGGACAGCACTGCGAAGGCGCAGACTGTAGCCGGAAATACCTTTGCGTCCATACTGCTTCGGAGCGAGCTTGAGAATGTCGCTGCGGTGCTTGATGATGCGGCGGGCTGGGGCGCGCCGGATTTCTTTGCGCTGGGCTATTATCTCGGGCATGAAGAACGGGCATCCTTAAAGGAGATGGAGAATGAGCAGCGCAATACATATGTGGCGGCTTACTGTAAGGAACATTTCCTGGACGCGTTCATGGAGGAGTGCGCGAAAGCCGGGGTGACGGAACGGGTACAGGGGATGATGGAGAGGTATATTTGCTAATGCCTTTAGGCTGGTTGTCTCTTATCCTGTTATTCAGGAACCGATCCGGTCGATTCCCGCACAATCAGCGGGGCACGCAGCAGAATCGAGCCGATCGGAATCTGATTTAGCAGACAGCTCATGGCATAGTAGCCGCATTTGCCGAGCGCGATCCGATCTTGCCTTATGGTGGTGAGCGGCGGTTGTGTGTAGGCTGCCATCGGGAGATCGTCGAAGCCGATAATGCTTACGTCCCCCGGAACCGCAACACCGCGGTCGTGGCATTCCGTGAGAGCGGAGATGGCGCGGATGTCGTGGGAGAACAGGATCGCGGTAACGCCCTGATCTAAAAGCTTTGGAATATAGGTTCTTGTGGACTCCGATACATAGTAGCCAAGTCCAATATAATTCTCGTTAATTTCCAGACCATACTTATCCATGGCGTTCAGATAAGCCTTATAGCGAGCCTTTAGGATATAAGAATCCAGAGGACCGGAAATCAGGCCGATTTTCTTGTGTCCCTGTTTGACCAGATGGCGCACGGCAAGGTCAAAGCCCTCCTGGCTGTCGCAGCCGATGGATGCCACACAGGGATTATTCTTGATGTAATTATCGTAGAGGACAGTCGGAATGGGGGTGGAGGGGAACTCCTGTATCCATGGGTCGAGAAGTGAAAAGCCGAGGACAAAGGATGCCCGATAGTCATGCTCCATCATGAATACCCCGTAAGGCGTTATGCGCTGTATTTCCTTTGTCAACGGAACAATATCTACGGTAAAGCCTTCCGGCTCTGCCATCTGCTTAAAGCCCAGTACAATATCGTGACCAAACTGGTTCGGCGTCTCGTAGTCCATATTTGCAATCAGAATACAAATCTTCTGTTCCCGTTTCTGCAAACGCTTATTCACATAACCCATCTCAACTGCGGTTTCCAGAATTTTCTTGCGCATATCATCGCTGACGTCTGTTGCGTGGTTCAGCGCCTTGGAAACAGTACTTTTGGAAATTCCTAATCTGGCAGCGATATCATTTATAGTAGTCATAAGTTCCTCCAAATTTTGTACAAAATGACAGAGAAAAAATTTTCATGCATTATGATTATAGCAAGGGGGAATGAAAAAAACAAGGCGGCGCCTAAACTATGGACCGTATCAGGAAGGGCAGAAGCTGGATAAAGCTTGAAGCTATGGAAGTTTGTTTCGGAATTTTTCGAAAAAAATCAAAATAAAGTTTCGAAACCTCCAATCCCTGAAATTTCGAAATAGAATACAAAGTGCACAAAAATGAAGCAGAAAAAGAAGGAAACTGTGCGAAACTCACAAATGCGTGCTTGACTCCTGCCAAAATGAATGATATCCTGTGGAAAAGCGAAACTTAGCGAAACAAAACGCTGGACTAAAGGAGGATAAGATTATGAAAAAAGCGGTAGCAAGCGCTTTAGCAGTCATGATGTCTGTATCACTGCTCGCAGGATGCGGCGGGGATGAAAACACATCTGCAGGCGGAGCAGCAGGAACAGAGGCGGCGGCATCCAATGTAGCGGCTTCCGGCGAGACACAGGATATCACTCTTAAGGTATGGTGTCCGCAGAATCAGGTGGATACCGGAATCATGGAGGAGCAGCAGGCAGCATTTGCCGAGGCGCATCCGGAGTGGAATATTACATGGACGACTGAGATTGTCGGTGAGGATAAGGCACAGGAGTCTGTATTAAAGGACGTCGGAGCAGCGGCGGACGTATTTTTCTTCGCGAGCGATCAGCTTTCGTCGTTGGTTGACGCCGGTGCAATCGCAAGACTTGGCGGTGAGACAGAGACTTATGTAAGAGAGAATACAGCGGAGTCCGTATTGGCAACCGCGTGCATCGACGATGCGCTTTATGCAATTCCGTTTACACACAATACATTCTTTATGTTCTATGACAAGACGCTCCTGGACGAGTCGGATATCACTTCTCTGGAGAGCATCATGGCAAAAGAGACAGGCGATGATGTATACAACTTCTACTTTGAGTCCGCAGGCGGCTGGAAGCTTGGCGCTTACTATTACGGAGCAGGCTTAAGCGTATTCGGTCCGGAGGGCAAAGACCTGTCCGCAGGTGTAGACTGGAACAACGAGACGGGCGTGGCGGTAACAAATTACCTGATTGATTTAATTAACAACCCGAAATGTGCATACGATGGCGAGATCGCGGTTTCCGAGCTGATTGAGGATCACAGATTAGGCGCTTGGTTCGACGGTTCCTGGAACTATGATATGTACAAGGCTGTTCTGGGCGACGATATGGGAATTGCCGTGATTCCGACCTTTAATCTGGATGGAACAGATTATCAGCTCAAGGGTTTCTATGGTTCTAAGTGCATTGGCGTCAACGCACAGTCACAGAACATGGCGGCAGCCGTTGCATTCGCGGCTTTCCTCGGCAATGAAGAGAATCAGCTTCTCCGCTATGAGAAGTCCGCACAGATTCCGGCAAATATTAACGCTGGCGAGAACGAGGCGGTAAAGGCTGATCCGTTGGCAGCAGTTATCGTGGAGGAGGCGAACACGGCAAGCGTAGCGCAGCCGTCGAACTCCGTATTCAGTGAGAGATACTGGACTTATGCAAATGCTATCCCGACTGAAATCAGAAGCGGTGAGATCACCAAAGATAACGTTCAGGCAAAGCTGGATGAGTTTGTAGCTTCAATGACTGCAGAGTAAGTAACGTTCTGAAAGAAAACAGGGATACCGTCTGCTGGTATCCCTGTTTTATGGTAGTTGTCCAGGAAAAGGGGATTTGCAGGGAAAACTGCCGATAGAAAAGTAGGAGGTTTTTCATGAGTATTCGAAGGAAGAAAAAAGAGACTCATTATACAAGACCGTCGGACGCGAATGTCAGCGAGGCATTTCGGAAAGGAAATATAATAACGAGGCTTTCTTTCCTGATCTGTGGTCTTGGAAATATTGTAAATAAGCAGCTTGTCAGAGGACTGGCCTTTCTTGCGCTGGAAGTATTGTATCTGATGTACATGATTTCGTTCGGTATCAGCGCGATGGGGAATTTTGTGACGCTCGGTACAACGGAGCAGGGACAGGTGTACAATGAAGCGCTTGGGATCTACGAGTATTCCACAGGCGATAATTCCATGCTGTGTCTGCTGTACGGCGTTGTTACGATTTTTCTGACAGCCGCGATGTTGTTTGCCGCGTGTATGTCCGTAAAAAGTGCCTACAGCACACAGGTTCGTAAAGAGAAGGGAATGGCGGTGCCGGGCTTTCGGGACGATCTGCGTTCTCTGAAGGAAGAGAATCTGCACAGCCTTCTTCTGAGCCTTCCGATTCTCGGAATTATCACGTTTACAGTGGTTCCCCTTGTGTTCATGATTCTGATTGCATTTACGAATTACGACAGGGATCATCAGCCGCCCGGAAAGCTCTTTGACTGGGTCGGACTCGATAATTTTGTGGCAATGTTTTCACATGGAAGCAAGCTGGCGGCGACCTTCTGGCCGATTCTGGGATGGACTCTGATTTGGGCAACTGTGGCGACATTTTCCTGCTACATATTGGGACTTCTGCTTGCGCTTCTGATCAACCGAAAGGGAACCAGATTCAAAGGCTTCTGGCGTTTTATGTTTGTTCTGTCCATCGCGGTGCCGCAGTTCGTATCTCTGCTAAGCATGAGAACCATTTTTAATACGAACGGACCTGTGAATGTATTGCTCCGCACCTTCGGATTCCTCGGCGCGACGGAGTCGATTCCGTTTTTCACGGACGCTACGTTGGCGAAGCTTACGATTATTCTCGTTAATCTCTGGATCGGTATTCCGTATACGATGCTGTCTACGACCGGTATTTTGCAGAATATTCCTGGGGAGCTATATGAGGCGGCAAAGATTGACGGCGCGAATGCATTTACAATTTTTCGGAAGATCACGCTTCCGTATATGATCTTTGTCATGACGCCGAACCTGATCACTTCCTTCACCGGAAATATCAATAACTTTAACGTTATCTTCCTGCTGTCGGGAGGAGGTCCGGATACCCTGGAATATTATTTCGCGGGAAAGACGGATTTGCTCGTTACCTGGCTGTACCGTTTGACGATTACACAGAAGGACTACAGCTTTGGCGCGGTCATCGGTATTATGACCTTTATTGTCTTAGCGGTTGTCTCGCTGGTGACTTACCGGAACACCGGATCATACAAGGATGAGGGGGCGTTTCAATAATGAAGAAAAAGAAATTTATTGTCAATTCCGCGTGCCATCTGCTGTTGGCGGTTCTTAGTTTTATCTGGGTACTTCCGATTTTCTATGTCATTCTGACTTCGTTTAGGAAAGAGGGAGGATCCTATAAGAGTTATATCTGGCCGAGGGGCTTTACGTTAGACAATTACATTAACCTGTTCAAGGGGGAGAGCAACATCAATTTTACCAGATGGTTCATGAATACGCTTATAATTGCTATTTTCAGCACAATTATTTCAGCATTTTTCGTGCTGTGCGTATCTTATGTTATGAGCCGGCTGCGTTTTAAGATGAGAAAACCGCTGCTCAACATAGCATTGATTCTCGGTATGTTCCCGGGATTTATGTCGATGATCGCAGTTTACTATATCTTAAAGGGTATGGGCTTTTTAGAGACGGGAGTATTAAAACAGATCGCGCTCGTTATGGTGTATTCGGGAGGCGCCGGGCTTGGCTTTTATATGGCGAAGGGCTTTTTCGACACGATCCCGATGAGCATTGACGAGGCAGCATATATTGACGGAGCGACGAAGTGGGACACCTTTATTCATGTGACGATTCCGATGTCGAAGCCGATTATTACCTACACGCTGATTACGACGTTTATGGGACCGTGGGTCGACTACATTTTCGCGAAGATTATCATGGGAAATGATACGAAGTACTACACGATTGCCATCGGTCTGTGGACGATGCTGGAAAAGGAATATGTGGAATATTACTATACACAATTCTATGCCGGATGTGTTATGATATCCATACCGATCGCAATACTGTTCATGCTGACGCAGAAGTGCTATGTTGAGGGCGTTGCCGGAGCAGTAAAGGGCTGATCTAAAATACTGATTATTGGGGAGATGCTGTGGAAACGGGAAATTACATTCAATACGACAAAGCGTTTGACAAAAAATATGGATATGACGGCGGAGATTTGGGCGTAAACTGTACAAAGGAGGGCACCATATTTAAGGTATGGAGCCCTCTTGCTGACAAAGTAGAGATTCATCTCTATACGACCGCCGATTCACAGGCTTATCAGACCTGTGAATTAAAGAAGGAAGGGAACGGTGTTTTCTGCTGGGAGACGAAGGAATATCTTCATGGCGTCTACTATGATTATACAGTGTACCGCGGCGGGGGGGCGGTAACGACCGCCGATCCTTATGCAACGGCGTGCGGCTGCAACGGCGTGCGCAGCATGGCGGTCGACCTGGTGAGGACGGACCCGGAGGGCTTTGGTGAGGACAGGGCGCCGGAGCGCCAGCCGGAAAACATTATCTATGAACTTCATATCAAGGACTTTTCCTACGATAAGGAGAGCGGCGTACCGGAGGCGTATCGCGGAAAATATAAGGCGTTTACTTGTTTCGGGACGAACGATGAATATCCTACTTGCATGGACTATCTAAAGGAGCTTGGGATCACACATGTGCATCTTCTGCCCTCGTATGATTTTGGTTCGGTCGATGAGAGCGGCGCAGACGATCAATTCAACTGGGGCTATGATCCGCTCAATTATAATGTGCCGGAGGGTTCGTATGCGACGGACCCGCACGACGGTACAGTGAGAATCCGCGAGTTCAAGGAAATGGTGCAGGCGCTGCACGAAAGCGGCATCCGTGTCGTGATGGACGTGGTGTACAATCATACTTATCAGCCGGATTCCTGGCTGGAACGGACCGTGCCGGGATATTATAATCGCCGTCTGGCGGACGGGACGCTGGCGAACGGTTCCTGCTGCGGAAGCGATCTTGCTGCGGGCAGACGGATGGTGGATAACTATATTGTGCAATCGGTACTTTACTGGGCGAGAGAGTATCATATTGACGGCTTTCGTTTTGATTTGATGGGTCTTTTGACGGTCGAACTTATGAACCGTATAAGGAGAGAGCTTGACGACGTATACGGCGCGGGGGAGAAGCTTTTATACGGCGAGCCGTGGTGTGCGGATGAATCCCCGATGGAAACGGGAACAAGACCTGCGTTAAAAGAAAATGTGGCGTATCTCGATGAAGGGGTCGCTGTGTTTTCCGACGGCTCGCGTGACGTCATCAAGGGGCATGTGTTCGATGAGAAGGAACCGGGCTTTGTAAACGGCGGAACCGGACTGGAGAAGAAGGTATTAAAGGCAGTCGCCGGCTGGTGCGGACAGAAGCCGGACAAGGGCGAAATTGCGCCCAAAAGCTGCTCGCAGGTGGTCAATTATATCTCGGCACACGACAATTTTACACTGTGGGATAAGCTGGTGATCTCGATGCATGACGCGGTCGGGAAGAACAACGAATATCGCGAGGCGTCGTCCGAACCGTATGACGAAACCGTATTTTTAAAGAGGTATGAGGACGTCGTAGCAGCGAATAAGCTGGCGGCGCTCATGTATTTTACATTTCAGGGGCATCTGTTCTTACAGGCGGGCGAGGAGTTCGCAAGGACGAAGCTTGGCGACGGGAACAGCTATTGTTCTGCGCCGGGGCTTAATATGTTAAAGTGGAGCCGGACAGTGGAATACGCCGACTTGCTCGCTTATTACAAGGGACTGATCCGCTTGCGCAAGAAGCTGCCGGGGCTGTGCGATAAGTCGGCGGACGCCGCGGGGCGCATTGCGGCAAAGAAAGTCCACGGCCCGGGCGTCGTGTCCTTTGCGGTGGATAATCGGAGAAATGCCGGAGAAGACAAAGCGGGATGCAGACCGGACGGTGTCTTTGGACGAGATGCCAAAGCGGAGAGCATAGAACAGCCGGGGACGACGGAAATGTCGGCGGAGGAAAGCTGGGAGCGGTTGTTCGTTGTGTACAATGCTTCCGACAATGGGGTAGAGCTTTCACTTCCGGCGGGGGATTGGACGGTGCTTGCGGACGGCATGGAAGCGGACTGCAGGAAGCAGCCGGAGTACAGGGAAGAACCGGAGAACCGGAGACAGGCGGACCAAGGGGAAGAACCGGAGAGCCGGAGACAGGCAGATTGCGGGGAAGAGCCGGAGCGGGGGATTACACGGATTCTGGCGGTTCCTGCGCACAGCGGCATGATTCTCGCAAAATAGGAGAGGGCGAAAGCACTTTGGAATGGAGGTATCTATGAAATTTGTATATGGCAAGCAGGACTGGAAGACACTGGAGCGCGGAGAAGAAAACTGCTATCTGATGACAAACGGTCTGGGCGGCTTTTCTTCCCTCAGCATGATCGCATCCTGCAGCAGAAACGATCAGGCGGTGCTCATGGCATGTCTGCATTCGCCGAATCACAGATATAACATGATTCACAGGTTTACCGAGGTGCTCTGCGTGGCCCAAAAAGAGTATTTCCTTTCCAGCCAGGAGACGGCGGATCATATAGGCGCAGAGGACGGATACCGTTATCAGACAGGGTTTTCCTATGAAGATTATCCACAGTGGACATATCTCGCGGAGGGGGTAGAAGTGATCCGCACTATTGTGCTGATGCAGGGGAGCAATACGGTCGGGATTTCCTACCGGCTTCGCAATCGTTCGGGAAAGGATATCTCATTGAAGGTAATGCCGCATTTGCAGTTCATGCCGAAGGGAGGGCGTCTTTCCAGAGAGCAGGTATTTACCGTGACGGACGGGAAGATCAGTGCAAACGGAATGAATCTGCATTACCGTACGAACGGCGTGTGCGTGCAGACCGCACCGCAGTTTGTCGAAACGCTCTATTATGCGGATGATGTGAAGGACGGAAAGATGGCACTCGGACGCTCACGCGTCAATCACGAGATTACATACCGGGTGCCTGCGGGGGAGACAGATACGCTGGAAATCGTATACAGTACGGATGCGGACTTTCCCCCGTTTGCTGATATTGTGAAAAATGTGACGGAGTACAGGGAGGCGAGAAGCGCACAGGCGGGGTATAAGGAGCCTGTAGCGCAGACGCTTGCGGCTGCTGCGGGTCAGTTCATTTCCTACCGAACCTCGACGGCTGGGCAGACGATTCTTGCAGGATTCCCTTTCTTCGAGGACTGGGGAAGAGACACGATGATCGCGCTGCCGGGCTTATGCCTGGCGACAGGGCAGTACGATACGGCTAAGAGTATTCTGCAAACTTTTATGGCATATTGCAGGAAGGGGCTGATGCCGAATCTGTTTCCGGAGGGAACGGAGAAGCCGGGGTACAATACGGTGGATGCGTCGCTGCTGTTCATTCTCTCCGTGTATGAGTATTATAGACGGACGAAGGACGGCGTATTCGTCAAAAGCGCGTACGGTACGATGAAGGAGATTATTGAGTGGTACCGGAAAGGAACGGATTTTGCGATCCGCATGGACGAGGACGGACTGATTGAGGCGGGAAGCGGCTACGATCAGGTCACATGGATGGACGTGCGCGTTGAGGATATTCTTCCGACGCCGAGACACGGGAAGCCTGTGGAAATTAATGCATACTGGTATAACGCACTCCGGATCATGGAGATTTTTCAGAAAGAACAGCCGGAGGATGAGACGGACTACGGTGCGATGGCGCAGAAGGTATACGACAGCTTCGGGAAAATTTTCTGGAATGATGAGGCGGACTGCCTGCGGGATGTGATTTCGCATACGGCGGCGGATGATCAGATCCGCTGCAACCAGATCTGGGCGGTATCGCTTCCATTTTCACTGCTTCCGAGGGAGAAGGAGCGCGCGGTTGTAGAGACGGTATACCGGAAGCTGTATACACCGTATGGGCTGCGCACCTTAGACCCGGCAGACCCGCAGTTCCATCCGTTCTACGGCGGGGCGCAGTTGGACCGCGATCTTGCGTATCATCAGGGAACGGTGTGGACGTTCCCGATGGGAGCCTATTATCTGGCTTATCTGAAAGTGAACGATTATTCAGACGAGGCGAAGACGTATGTGACAGAGCAGCTTGGGGTGCTGGAATCTGCATTGCGCGAGGGCTGCGTCGGACAGCTCCCCGAAATCTATGACGGGGGAAATCCGGTCAGCTCGAAGGGGTGCTTTGCGCAGGCGTGGAGCGTCGGCGAGATCCTTCGTGTCTATGATGCGCTAAGAGAGAATGTGGGGGCGTAAGACATATTTTGCCATAATATGACGGTGCAGAATAAAAACAATAACTATAAGTTATAGAAAGAGTCAAATTGCATAATTGAGCAATAAAATAAATCAAGAATTTAGTGGATTCTGAATATTGAGAAATCGACAGAATTTTGCTATTATTGCAGAAAGAATAAAGGCGTTCCGAAGTTTGGTGAACGCCTTTTCAAATGGAGGATCTATTATGAAGAAAGCATTGAGTGTAGTATTAACGGCAGCAATGATGGCAACACTGATGGCTGGCTGCGGTGATTCCACAGCAGACGGCAATGCGGCGGCAGGCGCATCCGACGTGGCGGCAGCAGGCACGGAGAGCGCAGCAGGCACATCCGACGCAGCGGCGGCAGACGGCGCGGTATTTAAGATCGGCGCAATCGGACCGACAACCGGAGACGCAGCGATCTACGGTACGGCAGTTATGAATGCTGCGCAGATCGCAGTTGACGAGATTAACGCGGCAGGCGGTATCAACGGCTATCCGATCGAGTTCAAATATGAGGATGACCAGAGTGACGCGGAGAAATCCGTAAATGCATACAACTCCTTAAAGGACTGGGGAATGCAGATACTCATGGGAACCGTAACGACAACTCCGTGTGTGGCGGTTGCAGATAAGACGGCGGAGGACGGCATGTTCCAGCTTACACCGTCAGCATCATCCACGGATGTAATTGTAAATGATAATGTATTCCAGGCATGCTTCACAGACCCGAACCAGGGAACCGCTTCTGCACAGTATATCGCAGAGAATTCCCTTGCGACCAAGGTAGCGGTCATCTATGACAGCTCCAGCGTATATTCTTCCGGTATCGAGGCAACCTTCGTTGAGGAGGCGGCGAACCAGGGAATCGAGATCGTGGCGGAGGAAGCGTTCACCGCAGATTCCAAGACCGACTTCTCCACACAGTTACAGAAGGCGCAGAGTGCAGGCGCAGAGCTTGTATTCCTTCCGATCTACTATACGGAGGCGTCCATCATCTTAACACAGGCGGACGGCATGGGCTATGATCCTGTATTCTTCGGTGTAGACGGTATGGATGGTATTCTCGGCGTTGAGAACTTCAATACGGAACTGGCGGAGGGCGTTATGCTCTTAACACCGTTCGCAGCGGACGCTGATGACGAGAAGACAAAGGCGTTCGTTTCCAAATATCAGGAAGCTTACGGTGATGTTCCGAACCAGTTCGCAGCAGACGCTTACGATGCAATTTACATCATCAAGGCAGCGATAGAGCAGGCAGGCGTTACACCGGATATGAGCGCGGCTGATCTGGGTGCAGCGTTAAGCGGTGCAATGACTTCTATTTCCGTAGACGGTCTGACCGGCGAGGGTATGACATGGCAGGCAACCGGAGAGGTAAGCAAGGCGCCGAAGGCAGTTGTAATTAAGGACGGAGCTTACGCAGCAATGTAATCCGTCAGAAAAGGCAGTCAATAAAGGGGTTGGCGCGACGGTGCCTGATGCATCGTCCTGCCGGCTCCTTTTCATTTCAGATGAATTTTAAACTTCTTGATTGTATACAAGTATGTTACGTGCTATAATAAGGAAAATTATTGACGTTTTAACGTGTTAAATAAGGAAAGACAGAGGTGTTGTTATGAATTTCTTATCCTATCTGATCAATGGCATCAGTCTGGGAAGTGTGTACGCGATTATTGCATTGGGTTACACCATGGTGTATGGAATTGCCAAAATGCTGAATTTTGCGCACGGTGATGTTATTATGATCGGCTGTTATGTGACATTTCTTACTATGAGCGGTCAGGGTATGCATCCGCTTGTGGCGGTCGTTTTTTCGATTATCGTTTGTACGCTGCTCGGAATTGCAGTGGAGAAAATCGCTTACAAGCCGCTGCGAAGAGCGACCCCGCTCGCGGTGCTCATTACGGCGATCGGCGTCAGTTATTTTCTGCAGAATGCGGCTCTGCTCCTCTTCGGTGCAGATACGAAATCCTTTAGCTCTGTCGTGACGCTTCCGGCGTTGAAGCTCGCAGACGGCGCACTCACGATTTCCGGTACAACGATCGTTACGATCGTCGCGTGTATCGTTATTATGGCGGCGCTGATGTTGTTTATCAAGAAGACGAAGGCAGGGCAGGCGATGCTCGCCGTCTCGGAGGATAAGGACGCGGCGCAGTTGATGGGAGTCAATGTCAACGCGACGATTTCCCTGACATTTGCGATCGGTTCCGGTCTGGCGGCAATCGCAGGCGTGCTTTTCTGTTCCGCATACCCGACGCTTACGCCGTACACGGGTTCCATGCCGGGTATCAAGGCGTTTACTGCAGCGGTATTCGGCGGTATCGGTTCGATTCCGGGCGCGTTGATCGGAGGAATCCTGCTTGGAATTATTGAGATTCTCGGACGTGCGTACATATCCTCACAGTTGTCGGATGCAATCGTTTTCGCGGTTCTGATCGTTGTGCTCTTAGTGAAGCCGACCGGAATCCTCGGAAAGAAGATTCACGAGAAAGTATAATGAGGAAGGAAGAGACATTATGGCAAAGTTAAATATAAAATCCATCAAAAAAGGCACGCGCGACCAGATCATCAAATTTGCAATGGTCATCGTGGTCTATATCGTTGTCCAGATTCTTGTTGCCTCCGGCTCCATGTCCTCGCTGATGCAGGGACTTCTTGTGCCGATGTGCACTTACTCGATCGTTGCGATCGGACTGAACCTCTGTGTCGGTTATCTTGGGGAACTTTCCATCGGTCATGCGGGATTTATGTGCGTCGGGGCATTTTCCAGCGCATTTGTGACAAAGCTGCTTGAGGGCACGGTCACGAGCGAAATTCTGTTGTTTATCATCTCGCTTGTCGTCGGCGTGCTTATGGCGGCGTTGTTCGGATTTCTTATCGGAATTCCGGTGCTTCGTCTGCGCGGCGATTATCTTGCAATCGTGACGCTTGCGTTTGGTGAGATCATCAAGAATATTATCAATGTACTGTATATCGCGAAGGACACGGACGGTTTTCATTTTGCAATTTCCAATGGAAATGCGATCAAGCTTTCCGACGAGGGCATGTGGCTCATCAACGGAGCGAAGGGAATCGTGAAAATTCCGCATCTTTCCAGCTTTACGGCCGGCGTGATACTGATTCTGATCGCATTGTTCGTCGTGTATAATCTGGTAAATTCCAGAAGCGGGCGCGCAATCATGGCAATCCGTGATAACCGTATCGCAGCCGAATCCGTCGGCATCAATATCACAAAGTTCAAGCTGATGGCGTTCACGATTTCTGCGGCGATCGCGGGTGCGGGCGGCGTGCTCTACGCGCACAATCTCTCCACGGTCACGGCGACCCCTGCGAACTTCGGTTACAATATGTCCATTATGATTCTGGTGTTTGTCGTTCTCGGCGGTATGGGAAGCTTCCGCGGTTCGATCATTGCAGCGGTGCTGCTCACACTTCTGCCGGAGGTGCTGCGCGGTCTTGCAGACTACCGTATGCTGATCTATTCGATCGTATTGATCGTCATGATGCTCTTTAACTGGGCGCCGAAGTGTATCGAGTGGAGACAGAAGATTGCGGCGAAATTCCGCAGAAATACAGAGAAGGAGGCGGTATAGAGATGGCATTGTTAGAGGTAAAGAATCTTGGAATCTCCTTCGGCGGACTTCGCGCAGTGGATGGATTTCATATTTCCATAGAAAAAGGGCAGCTTTACGGACTGATCGGACCGAACGGCGCGGGAAAGACGACGGTCTTTAATATGCTGACCGGGGTGTATACGCCGGACGACGGTACGATTACTCTGGATGGAGCGGACATCACGGGGAAAAAGACGATCGATATCAACAAGGCGGGTATTGCCAGAACCTTCCAGAACATTCGTCTGTTCAAGGAGCAGACTGTTTTAGACAATGTGAAAATTGGTTTGCATAATGAAATGACTTATTCAACGCTGACAGGAATCCTGCGTCTGCCGAAATACCGCAAGGTAGAAAAGGAGATGGACGAAAAAGCCATGGAACTCCTCAAGGTCTTTGATCTTGAGAAGGAGGCGGATTATCTGTCCTCCAACCTTCCCTACGGTAAGCAGAGAAAACTTGAAATCGCGCGTGCACTCGCCACGGACCCGAAGCTTTTACTCCTCGACGAGCCTGCGGCGGGCATGAACCCGAATGAGACAAAGGAGCTGATGGAGACGATTCATTTCGTGCGGGATGAATTCGATATGACGATCCTTCTGATCGAGCATGATATGAAGCTGGTTTCCGGTATCTGCGAAAAGCTGACCGTGCTCAACTTCGGTCAGGTCTTAGCGGAGGGCGCAACGAGCGACGTGCTCAATAACCCGCAGGTAATCAAAGCATACTTGGGCGAATAATGGGCACTGCGGAGTAAATTAGCATAGCGAATGCCAGGCATAAGCTGCATACAATAGAAAGGGAATGAAGCGTTATGGCAATGTTGGAAGTAAAAAATCTAGAGGTGCACTACGGTGTCATTCAGGCAATTAAAGGAATTTCCTTTGAAGTAAACGAGGGCGAGGTCATTGCACTGATCGGGGCGAACGGCGCGGGCAAGACGACCACATTACAGACGATCACCGGGATGCTCAAACCGTCCGCGGGAGAAATCCTCTTCGGCGGGCAGGATATTGTAAAAGTTCCGGGACATAAGATCGTGTCTATGGGAATGGCGCATGTACCGGAGGGCAGACGCGTCTTTGCGGAGCTTTCGGTGTATGAGAACTTAAAGCTCGGCGCTTACACGAGAAAAGACAAGGCGGAGATTGCAGAGTCTCTGGCGCGTGTATACAAAAGCTTCCCGAGACTGGAGGAGCGCAAAAATCAGCTTGCGGGAACGCTGAGCGGCGGTGAGCAGCAGATGCTTGCAATGGGCAGGGCGCTGATGTCCAGACCGAAGATTATCCTTATGGATGAGCCGTCTATGGGACTTTCGCCGATTCTGGTAGAGGAGATTTTCAATATTATCCGTGAGATTTCCGCAGGCGGTACGACCGTACTTCTGGTGGAACAGAATGCGAAGAAGGCGCTTGCGATCGCAGACCGCGCGTATGTGCTTGAGACGGGCAGGATCGCGCTTTCCGGCGACGCGAAGGAAATGATGAACAACGACTCCATTAAGAAAGCATACCTGGGCGAGTAAGTGTAAAAGCAATGAGCAGTGCCAGAGCGAGGGCAGAAGAAACGGGCTGCTTGCAGATCGTTTTCTTCTGGTGAGGTCTGATTCGGCGAAAGCCGACAGCGAGATGCAGCGGAGCGGAATCGAGCGTGCACTGCGGAGAAAATCTGATTCGGCGAAAGCCGGACATGAGGAAAGCTTTGCTTTCCGAAGGGGCACTTCGGAGTGAAGATTTCATGAAGACGAGAAAGGACAGAATTAATTATGAAAAAGACAGTCATTACGATTGCGAGAAGCTACGGAAGCGGTGGACGTACCCTGGGAAAGCTTCTTGGTGAGAAGCTGGGAATCAACTGCTACGACAGGGAGATTCTTCGGATGGCTTCCGATGAAAGCGGCATTAACGAGGCGCTGTTCGGTCAGGCGGACGAGAAGCTAAAGAAGTCGCCGCTGCTTGCAATTCTTAAGAAGAATCCTTATAAGGGAGGGGTACTCCCGCCGGAGAGCGCGGACTTTGTATCGGACGACAATCTGTTCAACTATCAGGCGAAGGTGATACAGGAGCTTGCCGCACAGGAATCCTGCATTATCATCGGCAGATGCGCGGATTATGTACTGCGTGACGACCCGGACGTGATACGGCTTTACTTTTATGCGCCGCTGCCGGACTGCGTGACCAGAGTCATGAACCAGAACGGTCTGTCGGAAAAGGAAGCGGTAAAGAAGATCGAGAAGACGGATAAATACCGGGCGGACTATTACCGCTACTACACGGGAAGAGACTGGAATGATGCGAGAAATTACAATTTCTGTCTCGATACGACATCCATGACTTACGAGAAATTGATTGAGGTAGTGGAGAATTTTATACATATTTACCAGAAATAAAAGACGTGCTATAATAAAAGTGTTCTGACAGTCAGACTGACGTCAGAACACTTTTTGAATTAGAAGGGGGAGAAAAGTATGGAGGATCTAAAGAAACTGATGCCGAAGAAGCTGGGGTTTGGCTGTATGCGTCTTCCGGTCGTAAACGGTAACACAGAGGAGATTGATGACGCGGCGTTTTGCAGAATGATCGACGCTTATATTGAGCGGGGGTTCTTGTATTTTGATACGGCGTATCCGTACCATAACCAGAAGTCCGAGGAGGCGGTGCGCCGCTGTCTGGTAGAGCGTTATCGCAGGGATCAGTTTTTCTTAGCGGATAAGATGCCCGTCTGGCTCGCGAAGGAGACGGCGGATTATCAGAAGCTTTTCGATACGCAGCTTGCGCGCTGCGGCGTGGAATATTTTGATTTCTATCTGCTTCATGCGATGAACAGGACGCGTGCAGCGGAGACGGAGGCGACGGGCGGTTTTGATTTTGTGCAGAGGATGAAGACCGAGGGGCGCATCCGTCACATCGGATTTTCTTTCCACGACAGCGCGGATGCCCTCGAGGAGATTTTGAAGAATCATCCGGAAATGGAATTTGTACAGCTTCAGATCAACTACTATGACTGGGAGTCTGAAAATGTGCAGTCGCGCAAATGTTATGAAGTAGCGGAGAAGTACGGTATACCGGTCATTGTCATGGAGCCTGTCAAAGGCGGCACGCTTGCCAATATGACAGGGGAGCCTGCGCGCATCCTAAAGGAGCTTGACGGGAATGTGTCCTATGCTTCCTATGCGATCCGTTATGCAGCGTCGCTTCCCAACGTCATGCTTGTCTTAAGCGGTATGTCGAACGAGGCGCAGCTTATGGATAATACTTCTTATATGAAAGATTTCGTGCCGCTCTCCGGGCAGGAAGAGGCAGCGATTTCAAAGGTGGTGGAGGAGCTTTCCAAGATGCCGACGATCGCCTGTACGAAGTGCCGTTACTGCGTGGCGGGATGTCCAAAGAAGATTGCAATACCGGAGGTGTTCGAGGACTATAACATGACGGTGCAGTTCGGTATCAATGAGACGAACCGCGGAAGCTATGCGCGCCATACGGCGGACGCTGGAAAAGCGGACGACTGCATTCGCTGCGGCAAGTGTGAAGCGCAATGTCCGCAGCATTTACAGATTCGGGAGCTGCTTGTGAAAGTGTCGGAGACATTTGCATAATAAAACACTATAAATCAATATTTATACATAAAGAGAGCTATGAGGCAATTTCTCGTGAGACGGAGGACTTGCCGCATAGTTCTCTTTTTTTGTGCAGTTTAAACGAAAAGAAAGGAAAAATAGAATAAACCATGTCATTTACGATAAGAAAATAATAAAATGCATCTCAAATGTGTTAAGAAATTGCTAACATTAATAAGATTGTACGGTTTTCAGTATGCATATTCTTAATTATAATAAAAGCATAAAAACAAGGGCGCGGATGCAGCACAGTATGAAGCAGAATGCGTCCTATGGCAAAGGGTAAAAGGAGGATTTTACATGAAGAAAAAAGTTTTGTCAGCGCTTTTATGCGCAGCGATGGTAGTGTCCATGACAGCATGCGGAGTGAAGGAGCCGGATACATCGTCGAACTCCGACAAAGGAACGGCGGCGGAGAGTGCGGCAACAGACGGCAATGCAGCCGTAGACGATGCGGCGACTGAGAGTTCGGATGCATCCGGAACAGAACCGGTAGGTCCGGCGGTCACACTTGTATACGCAGAGGTAAATCCGCTTGAGGGAACGATTGTCGGCGAGACGGCGACGGTATTTAAGCAGAAAGTCGAGGAACTTTCCGGCGGAAGCATTACCATTGATATTCAGGCGAACGGTGTGCTTGGAGCAGAGCAGGATGTTCTTGACACCATGCTCGGCGGCGGCGGAACGATCGATATGGCGCGTATTTCCGCATTTGCACTCACAAGCTACGGCGGAGAGAAGTCAAGTCTCTTATCCGTACCGTTCACATTCGTAAACCGTGATCATTTCTGGAATTTTGCAACATCCGATCTGGCACAGGAGTTTCTGCTTGAGCCGCATGAGAACGGTAGCGGAATCCGCGGTCTTTTCTACGGAGAGGAAGGCTTCCGCCATTTCTTTACCGTTGAGCCGATTACCGGAATGGAAGATCTTGCAGGTATGAAGATCCGTGTATCCAATGACCCGATTATGACAGGTATGGTAGAAGCGCTTGGAGCGAACCCGACAGTTGTCTCTATGGGTGAGTTGTACTCCGCATTACAGACAGGCGTTGTTGACGCTGCGGAGCAGCCGATTGCGAATTATCAGGCGAACGCGTTCCCGGAGGTTGCGAACAATATCATTCTTGACGGACATACGCTCGGAGCGATTCAGGTCGTTATCACAGACGAGGCATGGGATTCCCTGACGCCGGAGCAGCAGGCGGTGCTGACAGAGGCAGGAGAGTATGCGTCCCAGTACAACCGTCAGATTTCCCAGGAGAAAGAGGATGCAATCCTTGAAGAGTTAAAGGCGGCAGGATGCAACGTAATCGAGGTAGACGATATCACACCGTGGCAGGATGCCTGCAAGGATGTCATCGAGGAGGCAACCAAGGACAATGCAGAGCTGTATCAGCAGATTGTTGACATGCAGTAAGTATGGAAAACCCGCAATAATGTAAGTGCGTTTTCAGGGGCACAGAGGGAGTTGCTGCCCTCTGTGCCCCCAATTTTTAAGGGGGAAGAAAAATGCCAAAGTTTTTTGAAACGTTAGATAAAATAAAACCGGCATATGACGCTGCGTATAAGTTTGTATTGTTCATCTGTAAAATGCTTTTGACGGCGGACATTGTTATCACCACTGTCTGTGTGGTCGGAAGATATGTTCCTTTCGTGCCCGACCCGGCATGGAGCGAGGAGGTCGTATTGACGTTGATGTCGTATATGGCGGTGTTGTCCGCGGCGCTTGCTATCCGCAGAAATGCGCATATTCGAATGACTGCATTTGACGCATACCTGCCGAAGGGCGTGATCAAGTTTTTGGATATTCTCGCCGACGTTGCCGTGATGATCCTCGCGATCGTCATGATTGTAGTCGGATTCAGTTACGCAGGCGGCATAGGGGCAAAGGCAAGTTATGTAAGTATGCCGTGGCTGTCAAAGTTCTGGATGTATCTGCCGATTCCGGTTGCGGGAATCGCGATGGTCGTATTTGAACTCGAATCATTGTATAACCATTTAAAGAGTATTTTTGTAAAGGAGGCGGAGAAATAATGAGCGTACAGAGTGTAGCAATCGCAGTATTGCTTGTAAGCTTTATTGTCATGATTTTATTAAGATTTCCAATCGCGTATGCAGTTGCGCTGTCGTCCCTTCTCTGCCTGTTGTCGCAGGGGCTGCCGCTGACGACGATCTGCCAGCAGATGGTAAAGGGAATCAACTCGTTTAGCCTGATGGCGGTTCCGTTCTTTATTACGATGGGCGTTTTAATGGGAAGCGGCGGTATCTCAGAGAAGCTGATAGCGCTTGCAAATGCCTGTGTCGGCTGGATGACCGGAGGCATGGCGATGGTAAATATTGTGGCGTCCTACTTTTTCGGCGGAATTTCCGGTTCTGCGTCGGCAGATACTGCATCCATCGGAAGTATCATGATTCCGATGATGGTAGATCAGGGGTATGACGATGACTTTTCCACGGCGGTTACGATCACATCCTCCTGCGAGGGACTTCTCGTTCCGCCCAGCCACAACATGGTCATCTATGCGATGTCCGCAGGCGGCATTTCTGTAGGAAGTCTGTTCCTCGCCGGATATGTACCGGGGGCGCTGCTTGCAGTCTCCCTGATGATCGGTTCTTATATTATTTCAAAGAAAAGAAATTACCCAAAAGGCGAGAAATTCAGTTTTATGAGGCTGCTAAGACAGCTTGGAACTTCCATCTGGGCGCTCGCGGCAGTTGTGATTGTCGTAGTCGGCGTTGTCGCCGGGTGGTTCACGGCAACGGAATCCGCGGCGATTGCCGTATTTTACAGCCTGATCGTCAGTGTATATATCTATAAGGGACTGACATGGAAAGGTGTATGGAAGAGCCTGGAATCCTGTATCGATACATTATCGATCGTACTGATTCTGATTTCGACCTCAAGCATTTTTGGCTACTGCCTGACGACGCTTCATGTGCCGGATCTGGCAGCCCAGGCGATTATCGGATTTTCCAGTAATCCCATTGTGATAGCGCTGTTAATCGACTTGATTCTGCTGTTCCTTGGATGTATTATGGATATGGCGCCGATCATTCTGATCGCGACACCGATTTTGCTTCCGATTGCAACCTCGATCGGTATTGATCCGATTCAGTTCGGTATTATTATGGTATTGAACTGCGGAATTGGTCTTTTGACACCGCCGGTAGGCGCAGTGTTGTTCATTGGCTCTGCGGTCAGTGGTGTGAAGATGGAGCGCGTGGTAAAGGCAACGCTTCCGTTCTATCTGTGCATGATCGTAGTTCTTCTGTTACTTACCTTTATTCCGGAAATCAGTCTTGGCCTGCCGATGTTGTTTGGGTCATGATAACTGTAGTTTTACATAGAAAGGGCTGGGCGTATGACATATCAGTATAAAAGCAGTGTGAGGGCGGCGGACTTTTTTCGGATGTCCATGCGGCAGACATATCATTCCGTAGCGGGGATGTGCAATGTGATCTTTACGGCCGCAATGATTCTGCTTACCGTAAAGTTCTGGGAACGGTCCGGGGATCTGGTTCAGGTACTGCTGCTGTTTGCCTGTCTTTTATTTCCGGTGTTTCAGCCGATCGGAATCTATTTCAGGGCGAAGGCGCAGGCGCGCACACTGCCGGAGGATATGGAACTGGGCTTTGATGATGAAGGGCTTCATGTGAGGGTCGGCGGACAGAAAGAGGATATTCCGTGGAAACGGATACGGGTCGTAAAGCAGCCCGATATGATTATTGTTTTCTCCGACGCGAAGCATGGCTATATGCTGACGAATCGTGTTATGGGAAAGGAAAAGGAAGAATTCTTTGCATTTGCAGAGGAGAAAATAGCGGTACTTCGAAGATGACAGGAGCGGCGGGGTGAGGAAAAGGTTAAGACAGACATGGCAATCGCTTACGATCAGAAAGAAAATAGCGACGTTTACAGGAACGGTATTTTTGATTATTATGCTGTCCGTCATTTTCGAGGTATGGGTCGTGAAGTTTTCATTGCTGGATTTCAATGCGATTCTGCAGGATAACGCGAAAAGCAGCGGATTTCTGGAAGCGATGGAGCAGGAGAGCCAGTTGTTTGAAAGCTACATGAAGAATGACAAAGAAGAAGATAGGGAACTGTTGGACGCGGCGATAAAGCGGACGAAGAATGCACTTGCGGATCTTCCTTTTGAATACGGGAAGATCGGGGAGGCGCGCTATGCGAAGACATGGTCCATCCGCAACAGCTATGAAGTGTATTGTACGAAGCGGGATGCGGTGCTTACAATGAGCGAGTATGACGTGAATTACATCAACCGTCTGTACGAAGTGTATGATATGCAGGATTATTTATGCGAGTATGCCAGAATACTTGTGACTTATACGATACAGGACGGCGACGCCGTCTACAAGGAGAAGGTTCCGGGATTGGTCAGCGTGCCGTTTGTGGTCGTGGTGTTTGCACTCATTTTGCTGTGCGCAATGGTGGAGTGTGCAGCCCTGATGAACCGCACGATTATCCTTCCGGTCATGCAGCTGGTGAAAGCGTCACAGCGCATCGCGGCGAATGATTTTTTCTCGGAGGACGTGGAGGCGGAGAACGAGGACGAGTTGGGAGAGCTTGTCCGGGCGTTCAATAAGATGAAATATGCGACCGGAGAGTATATTCTTGCGTTGGAGGAGAAACGGAAAACGCTCGACCTTCTGCACGAGGAGGAGCTGGAGAAGCTGGAGGCGGAAAAGCGTCTGGAAACGATCAAGCTGGAGCTGTTAAAGAGTCAGGTTCATCCGCATTTCCTTTTTAACACGCTGAATGTGATTGGAGGGATGGCGAACCTGGAGGGTGCGGATACGACGGAGAAGATGATAAAAGCTCTTAGTTCGCTGTTCCGCTATAACTTAAAGACGCCGGAAATGGAAATGCCGCTGGCGCAGGAACTGAAGGTCGTGGCGGACTATATGTATCTGCAAAAGATGCGTTTCGGGAGCCGGATTTCCTATGAGATCACCTGTCTGGTAAACGAGGAACTCATCCTCGTGCCTACCTTTACTTTTCAGCCGCTGGTGGAGAACGCCATCATACACGGACTGGCTCCAAAGGAGGAGGGCGGGCAAATCCGGCTGCGTATCTGGCAGAGAGAGGAGCGGCTTATAATCACCGTCGGGGATAACGGAGCGGGAATGGATGAGGAGCGTCTTAGAAGACTGAAAGAGCAGTTGGAATGTGAAGAAAACAGGGGAATCGGGCTGGGAAATATATATAAGAGAATCCGGGCAATGTATCCCGGTGGCAGCGTGGAGGTCTACAGCAGAAAGAATGCGGGGACTGTGATTAAAATTGAGATTCCGAGGGAATAGAAAATGAGGGAGGCTTATGTACCGTGTACTGGTAGCAGATGATGAACCGATTGAGAGAACGGTAGTAAATAAGACAATTCAAAAATATTTTAAAGGGCAGCTTGAGGTCGTGGAGGCGGTCAACGGCAGGGAGGCGGTGCAGCTTTTCTTTGAGAAGGAGTGCCAGATCGCGCTGCTGGATATCGAGATGCCGGGCATAAACGGATTGGAGGCGGCAGAAAGAATCAGAGAGAACGATAAGGAGTGCAGCATTGTATTCCTGACGGCATTTGACGAATTCGGTTATGCGAAGCGGGCAATCTGTGTGCACGCGCTGGATTATCTGTTAAAGCCGGGTGCGGATGAGGAGCTGATAGCGGTGCTGGAGGAGGCAATACAGATCGCAAAGGAGAATGAGCAGCGCACGGAGGAGAATGGCGCACAGAGAAACACAGAGTCGGAGAGAAACATTGCGCAGGAGGAAAACGAAAATTGGGAACAGTCCACAGAGAATGTGCGGATGACCGCAGTTGCGGAAGGCATCCGGGAATACATCGACACGCACTACATGGAAGATATTTCCCTGCAGACGGCGGCGGGCGCGATGAATTATTCGGAGGCGTATTTTTGTAAGATTTTTAAACAGTGCTTTGATAAGAGCTTTATCGTGTATCTCTCGGAGTACCGGGTGGAGAAGGCGAAACAGCTGCTTGCGGATGTAGTTAATAATGTGAAGAATATCAGCGCGAGCGTCGGTTACCGGGATTCGAATTATTTTGCAAAAGTGTTTAAGCGGGTAGTGGGAACGACCCCGACAGAATACCGGATGCAGGTGCTGCGGGCAGCAGGAAACAAGGATAGTCAGGGGAAGCAGGATGAGTAAGAGAGCGAAGGCAGCCGCCGTACTTTTGGCGGCGGCTGCGGTGACAGGAGGTATTGTGGCATGGCACTGTGCCGCACCCAGGCAAAAAGAGCCGGAATTTGTTTTTTCCTACGCAGAGAATCAGACGGAAGATTATCCCACGACGCTTGGCGCGCAGAAGTTTGCGGAGCTTGTGGAGGAGCGGACAGACGGGCGGATACGGATTCTTGTTCAGGCAGAGGGAGTGATGGGAACGGAGCATGATGTCATTGAGCAGATGCAGTACGGCGGAATTGATTTTGCAAGAGTTTCTCTTTCGCAGTTGGCGGAATATATCCCTGAATTGAATGTGCTCCAGATGCCCTATCTGTATACGGATTCCGCACATATGTGGAGAGTGCTCGACGGCGAGATCGGAGATATGTTTCTTGAGAAAGTAAGCGGGAATGAGCTGGTCGGGCTGTCGTGGTATGACGCAGGAGCAAGAAATTTTTACAATTCCAGGCAGCCCATTTCCTGTCTTGAGGACATCGAGGGAATGAAAATCCGTGTGCAGGAATCGGAGATGATGGCGGACATGGTCGAGGCGTTGGGCGCTACGGCGGTTCCGACGGGATATGCGGACGTATATTCGAGCATAGAGCGCGGGATTGTCGACGGGGCGGAAAATAACTGGCCGTCCTATGAGGCGATGAGCCATTATGAGGTGGCGCAGTACTATACGGTGGACGAGCATACAAGAGTACCGGAGATGCAGATCTGCTCCGAACATACGTGGGAGAAGCTCTCGGAGGAGGACAGGCAGATCATCCGTGAATGTGCATGGGAATCGGCGCTGTATGAGCGAAAACTCTGGACGGAGCGCGAGGCGGAATCCAGACGCATTGCGACAGAGCATGGAACGCAGGTCGTGGAGCTCTCGCCGGAGGAGAAAAAGCGGTTTCAGAACGCCGTTATGGGTGTATATGAGAAATATTGCGGCGACCAGATGGATGTGATCGAGAGGATTATTGACGAGGGGGGAGCCGCAGAGGAAAATGGGCAGCAGGAAGTATTTACAGAGGAAGGCACAGAGTAGAGTAAGAAGAAGCGGAAAGGCAGGGAGATAATATGGAAATGACATTGAGGTGGTATGGGAGTAAGCATGATTCTGTTACGTTAGAGCAGATCAGGCAGATTCCGGGAGTGACCGGCGTTATCACAACGCTTTATGATTCTATGCCGGGGGAGGCATGGAGCGAGGAGGATATCGCGGCGATGATCGCAGAGGTGGAAGCGGCGGGGCTTCATGTGAGCGGGATCGAGAGCGTGAATATCCACGACGCGATCAAGATCGGTCTGCCGGAGCGGGAAACGTACATAGATAATTATATCACTACGTTAGAACGCCTGGGAAAAGCAGGCATCCATATGGTATGTTATAATTTTATGCCGGTGTTCGACTGGACGAGGACGGAGCTTGCAAGAAGAAGACCGGACGGTTCCACCGTGCTTGCATATACGCAGGAGGCGGTGGATGCGATAAAACCGGAGGAAATGTTTGCATCCATCGGGAAGGACACGAACGGCTTTGTGATGCCGGGCTGGGAGCCGGAGCGTATGGCGCGGGTGAAGGAGCTTTTTGCAATGTACCGGGATGTGGATGACGAGAAGCTGTTCGCGAATCTGAAATACTTCTTAGAGCGCATTATGCCGGTCTGCGACAAATACGATATCAATATGGCGATTCACCCGGACGATCCTGCATGGAGCGTATTCGGGCTGCCGCGTATCATTATCAACAAGAAGAATATTCTGCGCATGATGGAGATGGTGGATAATCCCCATAACGGCGTGACTTTCTGTTCCGGCTCGTACGGAACGAATCTGGAAAATGATCTGCCGGATATGATTCGCTCCTTAAAGGGCAGAATTCATTTTGCGCACGTGAGAAATCTGAAATTCAATTCACCGACCGATTTCGAGGAGGCGGCGCATCTGTCTTCCGACGGGACGTTTGACATGTATGAGATCATGAAGGCGCTCTACGAGATCGGTTTCGACGGACCGATCCGCCCGGATCATGGAAGGATGATCTGGGGCGAGGTGGCGATGCCCGGATATGGACTGTATGACAGGGCGTTAGGGGCAGCCTACTTAAATGGTCTTTGGGAAGCAATCGTGAAATCGGAGGAGAGAAAGTAAGCCGGACAGGTTTATACGAGGTAGAAAGGAGTGCCGTATGAAGTTATCAGAAGAAGGAATCAGAACGGGGAACTGGAAAGAAAAGGGATACGGTGTGCCGGAGTATGACAGGGAAGCTGTGAGGGCACGCACAATAGAGCAGCCTTTTTGGATTCATTTTGGCGCCGGAAATATTTTCCGGGCATTTCAGGCAAGTGTAGTACAGAGTCTGTTAAACGAAGGGAAGCTTGACCGTGGACTTATTGTGGCGGAGGGTTACGATTATGAGATTATTGAGAAGGTGAACCGTCCGCATGACGACCTTGGAATTGCAGTGACACTGAAAGCGGACGGAAGTATTGAGAAGAATATTATCGGCAGTGTGGTGGAGTCCCTTTGTCTGGACAGCGGCAGCAAAAAGGAGTACACTCGATTAAAGGAGATATTCGGAAAGGAATCGCTGCAGATGGCAACTTTTACCATCACAGAGAAGGGCTACAGCTTAGTGGACGGAAAAGGGGAGCGGCTTGCGGCGGTGGCAAAGGATATGAAAGAGGGACCGGATGGACCGGAGAGTTATATCGGGAAGGTGGCGGCTCTTTTGTATCAGAGATATAAGAAGGGCGCGCATCCGATCGCCATGGTGAGTATGGACAACTGTTCCCACAACGGAGATAAGCTGTATGCGGCGATCCATGCCTTTGCAGAGGGATGGCAGAATAACGGACTGGTGGAGGGCGATTTCTTAGGCTATGTGGAAGATAAGAAAAAGGTGAGTTTCCCGTGGACAATGATCGATAAGATTACGCCGCGGCCGGATAAGAAGGTGGAAGAAATTCTTGTGGCAGACTGGGGGGAGGAGCTGCACCCGATCGTCACCGGAAAAAATACTTATGTAGCGCCCTTTGTAAACGCCGAGGAATGCGAATATCTGGTAATCGAAGATGATTTCCCGAACGGGAGAGAGGCATTGGAGCAGGGAGGCTTTATCTTTACAGACAGAGAGACGGTGGACAAGGTGGAGAAGATGAAAGTGTGCACCTGCCTGAATCCGCTGCATACGGCGCTGGCGATATTTGGCTGCCTGTTGGGTTACGATCTGATTTCTGCGGAGATGCAGGACGCAGAGTTAAGGAGACTGGTGCAGATCATCGGGTATCAGGAAGGGCTTCCGGTGGTCGTTGATCCGGGGATTCTTTCGCCGAGGCAATTTATTGACGAGGTCGTAGAAAAGCGTATTCCGAATCCGTTTATGCCGGATACGCCGCAGCGTATTGCGACGGATACATCTCAGAAGCTCGCAATCCGGTTCGGGGAGACGATCAAGGCATATCAGAGAGCGGAGAATCTTGATGTCACGGATTTGAGAATAATACCGCTGGTATTTGCCGGATGGCTGCGCTATCTTATGGGCGTGGACGATAAGGGAGAAAAGTTCGAACTCAGCCCGGACCCGTTACTTGGCGAGTTGTGCCCGGTTATGGAGAAGATTTCCCTTGGGGAGCAGGAGCATCTTGAGGGAATAAAAGAAATTCTTTCCAATGGAAGCATTTTCGGAGTGAATCTTTATGATGCGGGGCTTGGAGAGCGCGTGGAGGCATATTTTAAGGAGCTGAACGCAGAAGCGGGCGCAGTCCGGCGCACATTGCAGAAGTATTGCGCGGGAAAGTAAACAATAATAAGAAGGTGGATTGAAATAGATGGATTTTTTGAAGGATGACAGGAAGAAGAAGCAATTTCTGTGCAGCTACGGCGTGTTTATTATCAACGGTATGCTGGCGCTGTCCATTGGCTCGCTGCTCCCGTTTATCCGGGATGCAAGAGGTTTGGACTATGCGTTCTGCGGTCTGATCGTTAGTTTACATTCCGTGGGAAACCTGGTTTCAAGCTTTGCAGCGGGGATGCTGCCTGTGGCGATCGGCAGAAAGAAGAGTATTCTGCTGTTCAATGCATTTTTTGCGGTCGCCTATCTTTTGATTATTCTGGGACAGGGAAATCTATGTGTGGCGCTGGCATTTTTCATGACGGGGCTTGCGCGCGGCGCGACAAGCAATTTCTGCAATACGGCGATCAACAGTCTGGCGCCGGGAAAAGCATGGATTATCAACGGACTGCATGCGATGTTCTCGATTGGAGCATTTTTGTTTCCGATTTTTCTGACATTGCTTACGATGACAGATACAGAGAACTGGATATATGCCTGTTATTTTATGCTCGGTATGGGAATTTTGAGCTGGATTCTCTATTTCCTGATACCGGTGGATGATGACAAGGCGGGAAAGCGGGATGCGGGCGGCAGTTTCGGCTTTTTTAAGGAGCCGCTTTTTTATCTGTGCACCGCGACGCTGTTTTTTTACCTTTGCGCAGAGCAGGGAGTGATCGGATGGATGATCACATACTTTAAGGACACAGGCTTTTTGCCGGCATCCCTGTCACAGATCACGGCGAGTGTGCTCTGGATCATGATTCTTGCGGGAAGACTTACCACGGCGTGGCTTTCGACGAAGATGCCGAAAGAGCGTCTGCTGCTTGTCATGGGAATCGGACTGGTATTGTTTTTCTTTTTGCTTCTCTTTAGCAGGAGTACGCTCTGGATTATAATCGGAATTATGGGATTTGGCTACAGCATGGCGGGCATCTATCCGACGACGGTTTCTTTTTCGGGTGCGCTCATTGAGAAGTATCCGCTTGCGTGGAGCTTTATTTTAACGGCTGCGAGCATCGGCTCGATCGTGATGCCGTCGATTATCGGAAAAATAGCGGAGACTTCCGGTATCTTTTTCGGAATGAGCTCGATCGTGGCAGTTGTGTTTATTGATATGGTATGTATCGTCGGGCTGGTAACCTATGTCGGCGGACAGCACAGAAAGGAGTGCGAGGCGGGATGAAAACAGGGAAGAATCAGATATGGAATTTTAATGAGAAAATCGAAGCAGAGAATTGCGCAGAAGGAGTGCAACGCAAGGTTTTAGCTTATGGGGATGAGCTGATGTGCGTCGAGAATCATTTTAAGAAAGGGGCGATCGGCGCGCTGCACCATCATCCGCACACACAGATAACTTATGTGGTATCGGGACGGTTCGAGTTCGAGATCGACGGCGTGAGACGGGTCGTGAATCCGGGGGATGCGCTGCTTAAGCAGAATTCGATAGAGCATGGGTGCGTGTGTCTGGAGGAGGGAATTCTGTTGGATATTTTTACACCGACGCGTCAGGAATTTGTATAAGAGAAGAGGAAAGCTGCCGTACAGGAGGAGCATACGTAAAGCCGTTTCCTGTACGGCAGCTTTTTTATAGTTTCTTTACAATTTTCTCGATATCGTGCTGATGTCCGATGACCATAAGATGCTCCTCCTTCTGGAAGACATAGTCAGGACCGGGCATGAGCTTCATGTTGCCGTCCGCTTTCACACCGATGATATTTGCGTTATACACGGCGCGGAAATTAATATCCTTGATGGAATGTCCGATCCATTCCGACAGCGGCGAAATTTCGTAGATGGAGTAGCCGCTTCCAAGTTCCACATAATCAAAGACCTGATTGGCGGAGAAACGTACGGCGACTTTTTCGGCGATATCGCGGTCGGGGTAAATGACTTCATCGGCGCCGTTTTTTAAGAGAAACTTTGCATGGATATCGCGGTTCGCCTTGCTCACGATGTACTTAGCGCCGAGCTCTCTAAGCTGGCTGGTGATCTCAAGGCTGCTCTGGAAATTGTTACCGATGCAGACAAAGCAGAGATCAAAGTTGCCGACACCGAGGCTCTTTAATACTTTTTCGTTCGTGCAGTCACCGATCTTGGCGCTGACCACGAAGGGCAGCAGATCCTCGAGCTTCGCTTCATCCTGATCGACGATCATAATTTCATTGTCGAGCCTCGAGAGATTCATGCAGAGATGTGAGCCAAAACGTCCGATTCCGATAATTAAGATTGATTTCATAAATCCTCCTTGTTTTCCGAAGGAAATGTCTGCCATGCCTGCATGGCGTATGCCCTATGCATGGAGCAACGCCCAGCAAGCTGTGCAGGATTTGCCTCCTTGTTTTCTAACCAATATTGATGCGTTCTACTGGCTGCATGATGTGCGTCAGTTTCTTGTGGTCTGTGAAAGAAAGCGCAAACGAGAGGCTTCCGAGACGACCGATGTACATTAGAAATACAATGATTGCCTGTGAGATGACATTCAACTGTCCGGTAATGCCCGCCGTCATGCCTACCGTACAGATGGCAGATACGACCTCAAAGAGCGTGTCGCCGATGGCGAAATCCTGCATGCCTGTAATCGCGAGCGTTGCCGCGAGGCTGCAGACAAGGTATGTGCATAACAGCGCGGACGCTTTTGTTACGGTATCATTCTCAATGCGTCTGCCGAAAATGTTGGTTCCGTTCGTGCGCAGCAGTGTGGAACGAAGATGAAGCAGCAGCACGAAAATAGTTGCCATCTTAACGCCTCCGGCGGTCGAGCCGGAGCCGCCGCCGATAAACATCAGGATGATCGTCAGAAGCTTGCCGCCTTCCGAGAGCGCGCCCGTGTCGGTCGTGTTGAAACCGGCCGTACGCGGCGTAATCGCGTTGAAAAACGAACTGCAGAATTTCCCCATGGGGGACATATCTGCATAGAGCCGGTTTCCTTCAAGCAGATAGAACAGCAGCGCGCCGCCGAAAACGAGAACGGCGCTTACGCTAAGGACCATCTTGGTCTGCAGGGCATACTTGCGAAAATGCCATTTGTGCTGTGCGATATCGCTCCACACGATAAAACCGAGCCCGCCGATTAAAATAAGACCGCATAGGGTAAAGGAAACGACGGGGTCGTCATAGTAGGCGGTGAACGAGGAGTAAGGCTCGTCATAGCCCATCAGGTCAAAGCCGGCGTTGCAGAACGCGGAAATTGCGTGCCAGATGCCGTAGTAAAGACCTTTCGCAAATCCCATGCGGGGGTAAAAACGGATAAATAAAAGCAGAGCGCCCACGCCCTCGAAGAGCAGCGTTCCTTTCAGTACCAGACGAATCAGCCGGACAACGCCGCCGATATCGAGCACGTTAAAGCTTTCTTTGATCCAGCCGCGCTCTTTTAAGCCGATCTTCCGGCGCAGGATAAGCGAGACGGCGGTGCCGATCGTAATAAAACCAAGTCCGCCGATCTGAATCAGAGCGAGCAGCACGAGCTGTCCGAACAAGGACCAGTGTGTGTAGGTATCGACCAGAATCAGTCCGGTCACGCAGGATGCGCTGGTCGCAGTAAAGAGCGCCGTCATAAACGGCGTGAATGTTCCGTCCCTTGACGAGACGGGGAGCATCAGAAGAAAAGTTCCGGTCATAATCAGCAGGAAAAAGCCGATGGCAATGAGCTGCATGCCGGAAAGATTCTTAAAATGTTTTTGCAGCATGGGTAGTTTGTTCCCTCCAAATAAGAATAGAAAAATTTTTATGTTGTGAAACGAATTCTAAATCATTATAATATGATTAAGTGTGTTTGTACATAGAGCAAAACTTTTTGAGCAGGATTTTAACGAGAGAAGCATGAGGTGAAGCAGAGTGGAAATTTTAGTTCTAATTTTAATCATATGGGTGATTGTCAGAAGGGCGAAGCTGGCGCAGCAGAGGCAGGGAACGCGCCCCAATGTGCCGCGGCAGCAAAATCGTCCGCAGCAGGCGCGTCCGGCACAGGGATATCGGATGCCGCAGCAGGCGCGTCCGGCGCAAGGGTATCAGACGCAGCAGGCGCGTCCGGCACAGGGATATCGGATGCCGCAGCAGGCGCGTCCGGCGCAGGGATATCAGATGCCGCAGCAGGCATATCAGGCGGCGCAGCCGACCTATGCCAGACCGCAGCAGAATGGCGGGCAGGCATATGGGGCAAGGCAAAATAGCAAAGGAGCACAGCAGAGAGGCGTCGGGCAGCGTCTTGCGCAGTGGAGGGGACAGCAGAGCCAGGGAGGAGGGCGCACGAGCCAGCAGACGCGTCCGCACCAGGCGCAGTCCAATGATATCCTGACGCGTGCGGCGGCAAATGTGCGTGAGAACGAGCAGGACGAACTTGAGAGGCAGATGCTCGACGGTGCACAGACACTTGTAAATGCAATAGACATCGAAGGAACAAGCGAACTGATGCGGGAGATCGACGATCTTATGATTATGGGGTATCAGGCGGATTTGAGCTTCGAGCGTGATTTTGTCGCGGAGGGCGTTGAAATGCTCAACAGCTATGAGCTTCCGGCGGAAATTTAAGACGGACAGCGATAGACGGGCAAAGAAAGGAAAGAATAAGAAGATGCATATGGAAGCAGAAAGAATAGACACAATGCCAAAGAGCGGGGAACTGTATCGTCACTTTAAGGACAAATTATATCAGATCGTTGCGGTGGCGGAGCATTCGGAGACGCGCGAGCAGCTTGTCATTTATCAGGCGCTGTACGGCGATTATAAGGTGTACGCAAGACCGCTTGAGATGTTTGTGAGCGAGGTTGATCACGTGAAATACCCGGCGGTGACGCAGAAGTACCGTTTTGAGCGTGTTAGGAGGGAGACGCCGGAAGCGTCGTGCCCTAAGAATGTACCGCAGGCAAAGACCACGCCAAGCGGGCAGCCGGCGACCGGAAGTGCGGCGCAGGAAACGAACGGGCAGCCGATGTACGAAAGTGTACCGCAGGAGACGAACGGGCAGCCAATGGCCGAAAGCGTGCCGCAGGAAACGGCGGACGGAGTGAATCCGAAGCTTCTGGCATTTTTCGATGCGGATACACTTGAGGAAAAGTATAATATTTTGATTTCCATGCGGGATGAGGTGGACAATCATCTGATTAACAGTATGGCGGTGGCGATTGATGTGGTGATTCCTGAGGGTGAGGTTGACCTCCGCTACGAGCAGTTAAAGAACTGCATCCGCACAAAGCAGCGCTATGAGACGCAGCGTCTGCGGTAAATTTGAAACGTGAGGGTGGGCGAATCACACTTTTATGCAGGAGACGAATATGGGACAGGGATTGGACGAACAGAGGGAAGCGCTTTGCCGGATGGCACGGGCGCTTCCTTATAAAGTTATTATCAGCAAACCGGAAAGCGAGGACACGGCGTACCGTAAAATCGTGGTCGAGAAGAAGGAGTCCTACTATCAGGCGGCGGCTTACACCGAGAAGCAGGTATTTCATCAGAATATTCCGACTGACGGCATAGAACAATATCTGACAGACACGGTGATCGGCGCATATTTGCAGGTGAATGCATGGGATGACGGGGCGGAGCATATGTATCTGTGCTCGAAGAAGGGCAGGGTCACATACAAGACAAAGCGGAGCGAATGCGGCGCGGCGAAGGAGTCCGTTTCGCACAACCGGAAAAAGAACTATATCCTGGAGGAAGGAACGGTGATTCCGCCGCTTGTGGATATGGGGATTTTTACCGCCGAGGGAAAAGTTGTAAAGTCGATGTATGACAAATTTCGGCAGATCAACCGTTTCCTTGAGATCATCGAGGATGCAGTCGGTGATGAGCCGGAGGAAGAATGGAACATTATTGATTTTGGGTGCGGCAAATCATATCTTACATTTGTTCTGTACTATTATTTTTCGGAGATAAAAAAGCGGAAAGTGCGGATCGTCGGTCTTGATCTGAAAGCAGATGTCATAAGGAACTGCAACGCCGCGGCGAAGAAATACGGCTACGAAAATCTGCATTTTGAGATTGGCGATATCAACGGGTACCGGGCGGATTTTCCGGTGGATATGGTCGTGACGCTCCACGCCTGCGATACGGCGACGGATTTCGCGCTATATAACGCAATCTGCTGGAATGCGCGGATGATTTTCTCCGTGCCCTGCTGTCAGCATGAGCTCAACGGACAGATCGAGACGGAGGATTATGCGCTGTTGACGCGTTATGGCATCATAAAAGAGCGCTTTGCAGCGCTCGCGACGGATGCGATACGTGCGAATTTACTGGAATGCTGCGGGTACAAGACGCAGATCCTGGAGTTTATCGATTTTGCGCACACGCCGAAGAATCTGCTGATCCGCGCGGTTAGGAAAGGCGGCGCAGGCTCCACCAGATTAATCGTGCCGAAGACGGTAAAGAAGCGTTATCTTGGCGAGGTAGAGCGCATGATGGAGGAATTCCGTCTGAATCCGACGCTCTACCGTCTGCTTGACGAGGCGGGATGGCTCGATTGAGGCGAAAGCTAAATTGTGAAACCTAACGGGAAAACGGAGCCATCCGGCGGTTTGCTTACTGCGGTCTGCGCTGGCTTAGTGTGCTATTTTGATACCTGGTCGAGAAAGTCACATCCTCCCCGAACCACTCCGGCGGTGTGAAGGTATTTGCCTCCTCCTCAGTTTCAAATTCGACCTCGGCGAGCATGAGCGGAGCGAGTTCACCCTCAAAAATGTCAAGTTCAATGGTGTATTTTTCCGCGAAAGGAATCAGGTAGCGGCGCTTTGCGACGAGAATGCCGTCGATTTTTGACTTCATATGTGTAAAGGATTCTGCGTTCAGCGGGAGGTTGTATTCCTCGCGGACTAAGAGTCCTTTTCCTTTGTAGGTCAGCGTGTATGTATCGTTCGAGCGGCGGATGCGCACGACCGGGTCGGTGTTTAAGTAGCCCTGTTCGATTTGCTTACAGGGGTATTGTTCGAGATTTTCGGGTATGGTTTTGACAAGGTATTTGCGTTCGATTTCCATGGGGGACTCCTTATATGTTTATTTACTTATCATAACAATGTGGGCGTGGAAATTCAATATTAGTATAAGTAATTTTGAGAATGGAGAATTATCTAAATCTTGATAAACTATAAAATGCGCCTGAGCGAAATGCTCAGGCATTTGTATTATTTAGTCTACATTAGGCATCATACACTTTTTACCTAATGTGTTCAGCGAACAGATTACCCTATAAATTTTATCAACAAAACAGGGAGGTTGCCATAATGGTTTTAAAAGAAGAAATTAATAAATATTTGAACTATTGTAAATTCCAAAAAGAGCTTGATGATAAGACAATAAAGGCATACAGAGCGGATCTGGAACAGTTTATGGTATTGATTGGGGAAAGTGTAAATAATCCAGATAAAGAAAAGCTGAACTCATATCTTTTATATCTTCACCGTATGTATAAACAAAAAACAGTTAAGAGGAAAATTGCCAGTGTAAAAGCACTATTCCACTATTTAGAGGAAGAAGAAATAATAGAAACAAATCCGTTTCACAAGGTAAAAACAAAGTTTAAGGAAGAAACTGTTTTACCTAAAATAATTCCGAGAGATGTTATTGAGCAGCTGTTGGCACATTTATATAAGGAAAAGAGTATTAATGAATATTCAGAGTGGCATAAGAAAATCATTTTAAGGGATATTGCTGTAATAGAGACACTTTTTTCAACAGGACTTCGTATTTCGGAATTGTGTCATTTGCAAAGTAAATATTTTAACTTGAAAGACGGTGTGTTATGTATACAAGGAAAAGGTGGAAAAGAAAGGTATCTTCAAATAGGAAATAATGAGGTATTGTCTATATTGAATGTCTACAAGGAATATTTTGAAGATGATATAAAGCAGCATGGTTATTTTTTTGTCAATCGGTATGGAAAGCCATTGTCTGAGCAATCAGCCAGAAGTATGATACATAAATATGCCAATGAAATTCATGCAGATATAAATATTACGCCACATATGTTCCGACATTCATTTGCCACATACCTGATGGAAGAAGATGTAAATATCAGATATATACAAAAAATGCTGGGACATGCTTCTATTACGACAACGCAAATATACACATATGTGACGACCGAGAAAGAAAAGGAAATATTGCGGACAAAGCATCCGAGAAATAGGATGAATTTGGTAGAAAAATAAAAATGTAGTATAATGGGATTGAAAAATTGTGGAAAAATTTGTATAATTAATGTGGTAGCGATAATTAAAAGTTATCTGTTGAAAATCAAATTGGATAGGATAATTGAAAATTATCCATAAAAC
>JAETOE010000069.1 GCA_021771815.1 Roseburia hominis | reverse complement strand
TACTTTGTGTACAGGTTTCTTCTCTCTTGCCATAATAAAAGGCCTCCTATGATTTAGATTTTATCATAGAAGACCTGTCACTAATACTTATTTACAGAAAAATTTTCATACTCTCTTTATAAGCGCACGCTGCTTCTCACAAAAGCTACTGCACGACATGATACACAAGCCCGGTCTTCACCTGCTCCACTGCCGTATCATCCGCATAGTAGCGCACGATTTCCAGTGCAAACGGAATCGCCGTTCCCATACCGCGGCTTGTGATGATATTTCCGTCCACGACAACGGAATCCTCGCTCGTCTGCGCCCCGGTCAGCTTCTCCTCGAAGCCCGGATGACAGGTTGCACGCTTTCCCTCGAGGATTCCCGCTGCCCCGAGCACGCTTGGCGCGGCGCAGATTGCCGCAACGAGCTTTCCCTCCGCCGCAAACTTTTGAATCACCTCATTTACGGTCGCATCCGCTCCAAGATTCAGTGTTCCCGGCATACCGCCCGGCAACACGATACCGTCAAGTTCATCATAATTTACTTCCGATGCGAGCGCATCTGCAAGAAAAGTGACCCCGTGGGAGCTTGTCACCTCACGCTTTCCGGTAATGGAAATCATCTTGATTTCCATCTTCGCGCGGCGCACCACGTCCACCACGGTAAGTCCTTCGATTTCCTCGCATCCGTCCGCCATAAAAATTCCGATTCTGCTCATATATATTTCTCCTTTTCAAACTGATTCAACATATAAATTATATACCACCCTGTGTGAAAAGGAAAGTCGTTGAATTTACTCTGTTAAGACTGACATTTTTCTGAATGACTTCTTCCAGTTCCTTAACCCCGATACTATGATTTGAATATTTTCAAATACCTACAACCATTCCTTATGTCTTTTGAACCTCTAACTGTTTACATTATATCTGACCAAAATGATACAGGCGTAATATTTTGAAATTGGATCGCATCCTGTGTTTTCTTGCCAAATTCAATATTAAAATAATCCTCTAAATTTTCACCATAATATATAATATCTATGTCATGTATAGAAAGCACCGGTGGATTCTCATCTAATACCATCGGAATATATCGATGCGCATAAATCGGTATTAATTGAGGTGCTTCTTTTAATCGTGTTATTACTTCTTTTGAAATATTTTTCTCATCCTCGGGTTCTTCTCCCCAATCATCACACCGATAAACTTCTCCTGCCATATTATGAATATCTGACAATGGTTTATTTATTACTTTTTTTATAAAGCATACATTATCCTCTTGAATATCCCTCCAATTATAAAACCCTTTCGAAACTGGCATCGCCATCATTAAGAATTCTCTTAAGCTCCCAGGAAATTTAATCTGATAAATCATTTCTATTTGTTTCAACTCATCTAATGTAAGTCCTTTTTCAAATTTAATCCCTTTCTGTTTCATTAAGTTCAAACTATTTTCATACATAAACTATTTCACCTCGCTCTATTCAATTTGTGTAAATGTATAATAATAGTCATTGGTATACCAAACCGAACCGTCATCACCAATTATAATTCTCTCAACACCTCTATTCCGTCCTTTAACATATTGATCAATATCATATTCTTTATAATTAACTCCTTCTGGTAGTTTCTGTGCTCCATCTTCCAATTCAAATCCCTTTTTTCACCAATTCCAATTCGTCTGGTAACAAAGTACACTGTATTTTGGGATTTCCTTCTTCATCTAATATTTCAACTTCATATGCCTCTCGTGGTTTCTCAAATACCATAAGTACAGCACCAATTTCACCTTTCTTTACACCCTCTTCACAATCTTTCATAATCCTAACTGTATCATATTCCTTAAACTTCATAATCTCTCCTTACTATTCTTTTACAAAAATTGCGCCATGTTGAGCTTTAAGTCTCTCTTCATTCTTTGATATCCCTTTACACAAAGCAAGAAACATTTTTTCATATCGGCTTCGCTTCTTTTCCATGCTCCGTCACGGTGCCTTGTTTCTCCGCTCATTTTATCTATGTAGTTATATTACAATATCACATTTTACAAATGAAGTCAATCACAGCGCATCTGCCACACACATTCTTATTCAGTCTCCCGCAATCGCTCCACAATCGTCCGCTTCGATACCGCACGATAAACCAAAAGCGGAAGCACTGCACCAAACGCGATAAAAACAGGCGCTACTGCCAGAACCGGCATGACCGTCGCATGATAAGTAATGAACCAGAACAGACTGCCAAGTGCCTTGCCCGCCAGCGGTCCGAGCACTACGGACAGTACGAGGGAGAGCACAACCGAGCCGGCAGCATAGAAGATTCCCTCCCAGATCAGCATCCGCTTCAACTGTCTGCCCGTCATTCCTATCGACTGCAATACTGCAAATTCCCGCCTGCGGGTCACGATCCCGGTGAGTATTGCATTTAAGAAATTCAGGATTCCCACAAGACCGACAATAAAGCTCAACACTCCGCCAAGCATCATATATGTGTTCTGCATATCATGGAAATCCGCCTCGAAAATCGCCTTGCTCTCATAATCAAGCTGCGGCAGAACCTCCTTGGTATAGTCTGCAAGAAAGCTCTCCATCACATCCTCCGCTCCATCCGCTACATCGAAAGCGTACAACATCACAGAATCCGTCCCTGTATCCTGTATAAAGGTCTGATCATTCAGCAAAAACATATCCGGTCCGCCGTACCGGTAACTGAGACTCTGCGGCACAATCACTTCCGCTACAATTTCATACTCCACGTCCTTATATTCTGTAGTGCGCGTATAGTAGTCCTCTCTCCCATCCATATTCTCAGGATCGAGAAGTTCTCCCGTTTTCGAATCATAATATGCGTGCTCCTGTTCAAAACGCAGGGTGACTTTATCTCCCACCTTCGCCCAGTTAGAACCTATCTCGACCTCTCCATAATCATCCGCCTGATAGACCGCAGCCGCATAGTGACCTCCGTCCTCATAGAGTTTTTCCGCAGAACCTGAAACAACCTTCAGGTGATCCAGTACATAATCCTCCATGCCGCAAACTCCTGCATAACTCATAAGAAGTCCGTTTTCGTTCCGCTCCACATTTGAAACGGCCCGTTCCAATTCTTCTGGTGTATACCATGCGCCATATTTTTGTCGGTAATTCTCCTCTGTCATAAAGTCATTCACTTCCAGCGCACAGCCATAAACCGCTCCTCCCTCCGACACAATTCCTGTGCCAATCACATCGTCAATAGCTTCCTTTGGCACTTCCAACGAATCCGACCAGAAGCCGTATGTTCCCCGGATATATTCCGCATCTGACAAAACAAAATCCGTACACATCTTTTTGCTCACATATTTGTCCATATCAAAGCTCTTCGTGAACACCACCGCCATATCCAAAAGCACCACGGCAAGCGTCAGCGACAGAATCGTTACCACCGTTTTCGTGCGGTTTCGTCCAAGATTCGCCCATGCCATGCGCCGCAGGGACGCCCCGTCCGAAGTCTGCGCTTTCTGTCCTGTATTTCGGTCCAGCTTCCTGGTCCTTCTCCTGTGCCCCTTCACCGTTCCCTCCGTGTAGCGTACTGCTTCCACCGGAGAAACCTTCGCTGCCATTCTACCCGGTTTTCGGGTGGAAATCGCTACGGTAATCAATGCAAACAATGCAGCTCCCACAAAAATTACAGGATTGGTAGAAACCACACTCTCAAGCCTGCCATTCAACTCGCTAAAAGCCACCGGCACCAACGTTGCTCCCACACCATAGCCTGCCAGAAGTCCAATCGGAATTCCAAACACCGACAGCGCAAGTGCCAAAATCCGCACCATATGACGAATCTGCCGTCCCGTCGTTCCAATCGTCTTTAACAGCCCGTAGAAGCGAATATCATTGGCGACTGAAATCTGAAAAACGTTATAAATAATCAGATATCCGGTAAATATGATCAGCATCAGCATAGCTATCATGGCAAGCACGACCATCGGATCTATGTTTTCTGCAAGCTGGGATGTCATGTAGCCCCAGTTGATACCACAGAAAATATAATTTTCCGCTCCCCCGTCCTCGCACTGATAACCATGGCGCGCGGCGACCTCCAGGATGTTTTCCGCAATATTTGCTGAATTTTGAAACATCACCTCGAGTGTATACAGGCCATATATGGATCCTTCCGGCAATTCTCCCCGCTCCGCTAAGATTTCATCCACACGGCTCTCAGGAATCAGCACATGACTGGCAGGACAAGCCTCATCGTATTCCCACCATCCGCACAGAGTAAAGTTCTTCGTGATCTCTTTACCGTCCACATCCAGTGTAAGTGTAAATTTTGTCCCAAGCTCCGGCTCTATCCCAAGCAGAGACAATACTCTTGTATCCGTTGCCGCTTCCGTCGTTCCCTCTTCGGGCAGCCTGCCAACTTCCGGTGCTGCGTAAATCCACTTTGCTTCGTTGGCATCACACCAGCTCACCTCGACGTGCGCCTTATCAAACTCCTCTCCCTCTGGCATTGCCACAACCCGCCGTGCACCCCATTCCTTAATAAGCGCATCCTCCCGCAGCTCGATAAGCTGCTCCCTTGTCAGATACTTAAAAGCCCCGTGAGCATACCCGCCAACCTGTCTGAAATTCGACTGCTCGACCGCATAACCGATCGACCCGGCAATCGTAAATAACGCCGTAAACAACATCGTAGTCAAAGCAATCGCCAGCACCGCAATAATATTCCGCGTCGCCGACGCTTTCATGCTCCGTACACCAAGGCGGCGGACACACCTTCTATTCGCTACTCTCATAATCATTCTCCATTCATAATCTGTATTGTGGTAGAATGCCCGCATTCCGGGCATTCTCCTGCGTGAGATTTAGTACTTCTTTGCGATATGCCCACTGGCATGAGCATTAGAAGTACTTCTCACGTTTTCTCTCCACACTTCCACTTGGCAGCTGTCCTGTGCGGAGAATGCCCGCATTCCGGGCATTCTCCTGCGTGAGATTTAGT
>JAETOE010000020.1 GCA_021771815.1 Roseburia hominis | reverse complement strand
CATATGTCCTTTTTCTCATATGATGACTTGAAAAATCAAATGAAAAGATATCTGAACCGTTCAAACAACATCCCTATGCAGGTACTCGGATGGAAATCAGCTTTGGAAAAACGGCACGAATTAGAAACTCTATAACAACCCTTGTTTATCGATTAAAATTCATAATAGCACATCAACCCTTTTTCTTTTGAAATGTTGGTGTCACATCATTGACTAATATACATGTTTTTAATTTTTTTGAGAGGATGCTCCATAAAAAATTAATGAACGCTTTATTGACTTTCCTCTTTTGGCTTGCTAGAATAAAAACGTAAAGAAAGTTATCGCTGACCGATATATGGTATTTGATTGAAAGTGTGGTCCTTCGCCGTAAGGCGGAGGATTTTTCCGTAATGAGGACAGGCAAACGGAGAAAATGTTTTTTCCTGTTTGCTGCATCGTTCAGCAGACGTTTTTGTATTAGAAGCACACTTTGCTAGAATCTATTATAATTAAGTTTGGAGGAAAAAGCATATGAGTAAAGATTACATTAAAAAAGTTGTGTGTTTTGGGGATTCCAATACATATGGCTACAATGCAAAAATAATTGACCGTTTTACGGAAAATGAAAGATGGACCTGCTTGTTAGCAAAGCATCTGGGAGAGGAATATCATGTGGCGGAAGAAGGACTGGAAGGAAGAACGGCTTGTTTTGAAGATCCTTTGTTCGAGGGATTGTGTGGATTGAAGTATCTCTATCCTTGTCTGATGACTCATAAACCAGTGGATTTACTGGTTGTCATGCTGGGAACGAATGATGTGAAGCAGCGTTTTTCCAGTACACCGGAGAATGTGGCAAAAGGAATGGAAAGGCTGTTGCAGAAAGCCATGGATTCCAGGCAGGCATTCAGAAACAATAAACCGAACATTTTACTGATTACCCCTCCGGCGATTGAAGAGGGCTATAAGAAAACGGATATTTACGGTGAAATGGGAGCTTTCTGCGTGGAGAAAAGCCGTGCCCTTGCCCCTTTGTATGAGCAGGTGGCAAAGAATCTCGGCTGTCATTATGTGGACGCCGGGCAGATTGCAGGAGTGGAAATGAACCCGTATGATTTTATGCACTTGAGTCTGGAAGCACACAGTGCGTTTGCAGAGTTTCTGGCGAAAAAGATCCCGGAACTTCTGTAAAAGTAGGAGAATAAAAAAGAGGCACATCGTAAAACAGAACTGCGATACGCCTCTTTTTTATTCTAAAAATATTGCCTCTTGCTCCGGAGACAGAATTATCTGCGTTCCAATAACTGCGCCGCTAAATAGTTCGCGCCAAGAATACCGGCGGAATTGCCGAGGGCGGCGGCAATAATATGTACATGAGCAAAATTGGGCATAATAAAGTGGCTCTTTTTTTTCTCTATTTTCTGTAGAATCAGAGGTTGCGTCATAATGCCTCCGCCGAGAATGATACAGGAAGGATTATAGATATGGGTCAGCGTGGAAAGCCCAAGCATAATCTCGTCGACCCATTTGTCGAGAATCTCCATAACGGTATCATCACTCAGATTGTCGAATATTTTCCTGCCCGTGTCCAGCTTGGGGCGGTATTGTGTTACCATCTGCACAAGACCGGTGGTGGAAGCGTATTTTTCATAGCATCCGTCAAAAAAATCACTGCCTGCAAGGCGCGCGTCACTGTGCGTGATGATGGCGCCAAATTCGCTGGCAGAATAACTGGAGCCATGGAACACTTCCTTATTGGTTATGACGGCTCCGCCTACACCGGTTCCATAGGTCAGCATCAGAAACTGCTCATAGTCTCGGCCCGAGCCGTAAATGGCTTCGCCTAAGGCGGCTGCATTTACATCGTTTTCCACGGCGACGGGAACATGAAATAATTCCTCTAATGTATCTTTGAAGCGGATTCCCGTATAATTAGGGATATTCTGATTTGCATAAATGATATATCCCTCTTTGGCATGCACCTGCCCGGCGGTACTGATGCCGATAGCGTCATAATCCGATTGGGAACGGATGAGAGAAATAACCGTTTCCAGTATATGAGCGCCGCCTTTTGAGGCATTGGTGGGAATCTCATTTATGCCGGTCAGCCTGCTGTCTTCACAGACACCATATTTAATCGAAGTGCCTCCGATATCGAATACAAGATTGTTCATCTTTTATTTCTCCTGTTAAAATATAGACCGCGCGGCGCTAAATATGCACTTTGCAGACGGCTTTCTTTAAAGATCGCTCATCGCTTACGGCGATGTTAGGCTTGTGCGGCTCTCCCACCATACAGATAATGAAATTGTCTTTTCCGATCAGACAGGAACCCAGATCAGATGCAGCCGCATTGCCGACGTCCCGTTCTTCGTTATAACTGAGCTGCTGCGCATCCGCACAGTCGCCGGTATCCACTCTTTCTATACCTTCAATATCCATCTGAATGTCCATATAGTTTTTGTGGAACTCATATTGTCTTTCTTCGATAGGAAAAGCGGAAGTTTCCATTACATTGATAAATACATTGTCCCCATCGATAACGGTTTTGCCGAGGGGCAGTTCGTTTAAGTCGTGGGAAGTAATAAAATCAATGGCGGTATCCAAATTCCTGTTCATGCCTTTGTATAACTTCATATTGGATATCTTATCATAAATCATAAAAGACCTCCTGCTTCATCATATTGTCATAGTTGTTCTATACTTTTGAAAGTTCGGCTATATTTTATTGGATTCCTTTGTAAAAGCGCTGTGCAATCTCTAATGGTCTGGTAATGGCGCCGCCTACGACGACAGCATGCGCACCGAGAGAAAGCATCTTCCTGGCGTCTTCGGGAGTGTGGATTTTGCCCTCTGCAATAACGGGAATATCCAGTGCGTCAACTAATTTCTGCACCAATTCAAAGTCTGGTCCGTCTGTTTTGGGAGAATAGTCCGTATATCCGCTTAAAGTGGTTCCAACGATATTCACGCCGCATTTGGCTGCATTGACGCCTTCTTCAAAGGTGGAAATGTCTGCCATTAACGGAACATCCGGATATTTTGCTTTGATTTGCGAGATAAATTCGTTGATGGTGCTGCCGTCCCCGCGTTCCCTCATGGTACAGTCCAAAGCGATGATGTCTGAATCAGCATTGAACAAATCGTCTACTTCCTTCATGGTGGGGGTAATATAGGAAGCGTAGCCCTCTACAACGCGTTTTACCAAACCGATGACGGGAAGCCCGGTAACCCTTTTAATCTCTACCACGTCCCGGATGCTGCTGGTACGGATGCATTTGCTGCCTGCCTGCTTAGCCGCGTTGGCGAAAAACGGCATGATGGACATTTCTTCACAATACATGGGTTCATTGGGCAGAGCCTGACAGGATACGATAATGGAATCTTTGGTTGCAGCCAGTATTTCTGTTAAAGTTGCTCTCATAATTTCCAATCCTTTCTTTTGACTTATAATTTGAAAACATAACAGTTGTCTACATTATATCATGTGTTTTTTTTCGAATCAATAAAAATGAAAAAAATATTCATGCAAATGCAAAAAGTGAAAAAAATTTTATTCTTATATTGACAAACGTGAAATGAGAGGGTAGAATTTTAAGTACATAGTAGTAACGATTACATAGTCGAAAGGAGAAAAAGACATGAAAAAGTTATTGGCATTACTTTTGGTGGGGGGAATGGCTCTTTCAGCAGTTGGGTGCGGCAGCGAGCCGCAGGCCTCAGAACCGGAAGCAAAGGAGGAGGCTCCTAAATCAACAGAAGAAACTGCTTCAAACGATTCAAGTGCTTCAAACGATTCAGGCGCTGCGTCTGAAATTACTCTTTGGACGTATCCTATTGGAAAATGGGGAGATGAAGCTACAGTAACAGCTTTGACAGACGCTTTCAAAGCAGAGACAGGAATTAGTGTGAAGGTAGAATTCCTGGCATACGCTGATGGCGATGACAAGGTAAACACTGCGATCGCAGCAGGTCAGGCTCCTGACCTTATCATGGAGGGACCGGAGCGTCTGGTTGCAAACTGGGGCGCTAACGGACACATGGTTGACTTATCCGATATGCTGGATGACACAGACAAAGCAGAGATTCTTCCGGCTCCTCTGGCAGCTTGTACAGCACCAGACGGCGCAATATATGAGTATCCGCTGGTTATGACAGCTCATTGTATGGCAGTTAATCTGGACGCTTTCAAAGAAGCAGGCGCTGACCAGTATCTGGATTTAGAGACGCATACATGGACAACAGACGATTTTGTAAAAGCAGTAGAAGCTCTTTACGCTCACTACCAGGATACAGTAGGCGCAGTATACTGTGCAGGACAGGGCGGAGACCAGGGTACACGTGCACTGGTTAACAACCTTTACGGCGGTTCTTACACAAATCCGGAACATACTGCTTACACATGGAACACACCTGAAAACGTAAAAGCATTAGAACTGTTAAAAGGAATGGACGGTATCGCATTTGACGCTTCCCTGGCAGGCGGCGACGAAATCGCAAAATTCTATCAGGGTGTTTTGAAAATGGCATTCTGCTGGAATATCGCTCAGCAGTTAGACCCTAACGCAGCAGGAACAGGTTCAGGACTTACCGTAACAGGCGAAGAAATTGTATTTATGAGTTTTCCGTCTGAAACAGGCGAAGCCAAACTTCAGGGCGGTATCTGGGGATTCGGTATCTTTGATAACGGTGACGCAGCTCGTATTGATGCAGCAAAACAGTTTATCAAATACATGGCTGATTCCGCAGCTACAGTTGACGCAGTAAAAGCAGCGAACTACTTTGCAGTTCGTACAACAGCAGAGGGAACAGATTTGTCTGCTATCTGGGCTGACAACGAAATCATGAACGAATATCAGGTTCTGATGCCTCAGTTAGGCGACTACTATCAGGTTACATCTGGCTGGGCTGGACAGCGTACAGAATGGTGGACAATGCTTCAGGAGATCGGTTCTGGAGCAGACGTAACGGAAGCGCTTGCACAGCATGAAGAAATGGCTAACAAAGCAGCAGAACAATAAATAATCCTCGGAAGGATTGATTTAGTCAGGGCTTGTGCCCCTTCTCACCGAGAGTGGGGAGGGGCATTTAAATTGAATGAAGGACTATGAAAACAATAAAACGACTATAAATAATAGGGGAAGGGGGTTGCAATCCTCGTGAATAATCATGCTATGCAAAAAAGAAGCCGCGCTTTACAGCGCAGAGAAGATATAGCCGGATATAGTTTTATGCTGCCCAGTTTAGTTTTCTTTGTGGGTTTTGTGTTGATTCCGATGGTCATCTGTATTTATCTCAGTATGACGGACTCCAATATGCACATGCAGGGCGGCGGCAATTTTGTGGGTCTTAAAAACTTTTTTGATTTGGCAAAAGATAAAGTGTTTTTAGAAGCTTTATGGAATACATTTGTAATTGTATTTGTAAGTGTGCCAACGGTAACGGTGTTTTCTTTATGGGTATCTTCTGTTATTTATAAGTTAAAAATGCCGGTTCTTTCTGCGTTTAGATGCATATTCTACCTGCCGGTAGTTACCGGTTCGGTAGCGGTAACTGTAGTTTGGAAATGGATTTTTGATAACTATACGGGTATTTTGAACTCCGTGTTAAAAACAACCAGAGTTATCGAAGGCAACATTAACTGGCTCGGCGATGAGAAGTATGCTCTTGGATGTATTATACTGATTCTGTTTACCACATCAGTAGGACAGCCAATCGTTTTGTATGTGTCTGCTCTTGGAAACGTGGATGCTTCTTTGGTGGAAGCAGCTCAGGTGGACGGCGCTACGGATTTTCAGATCTTTTGGAAAATTAAATGGCCGCAGATTATGCCGACGACCTTATATATACTGGTAATTACCACGATTAACTCTTTCCAGTGTTTCGCGCTGATTCAGTTGTTGACGCAAGGTGGTTCGGGAACACAGACGGTAATGTATTATATTTATTACACGGCATTTAAGCTCACCGAGCAGCCGGGACATTTTGGTTATGCCAATGCAATGGGTGTAGTACTGGCTATTTTCATTGGTGTGTTGTCTGCGCTTCAGATGCGGCTGGCAAAAGAGAAGTAGGGGAGGTAAAACAATGGAAAACAAAACAGGAAACAATAAGGCTTATAAAATTGTCTCACTGGTTGTGCTGGTGATTTTGGCAATCTTATTCTTATTCCCCCTCTATTGGATTATTACTGGAGCTTTTAAGCCCGCTACGGATATCTATGCGCAGAAGCCCGTCTGGTGGCCAAGTGAATGGACAATGAATAATTTTAGCAACCTGATGAATAAACGTACGGCGCCTTTGTGGGAAATTTCGCTGCCTTTCAGCAAATATTTTACAGAAAGCGGTGAAAAAATTATTCTTTCCGAGGGAGTGGTGGCCCCGGCAGTGTTCAGATGGCTTTTGAATACGGTTTTCATGGCGGTATCTGCAATGCTTCTGACTTGTTTTACAGCTACGATGGCAGGTTATGCGCTTGCTAAAAAACGTTTCCGCGGACGCAGCATTTTATTCGGTCTGATTATCTGCGCTATGGCTCTGCCGAAGCAGGTAGTATTGATTCCACTGTTAAAAGAAATGTCTGCGATTGGTCTGTACAATACCATCTGGGCGATTATTTTCCCGACGGTAGGATGGCCTTTCGGTGTATTCCTGATGAAGCAGTTTTCAGAAAGTGTACCGGGAGAGATTTTAGAGGCGGCGCGCATCGATGGAGCAAGCGAGTGGTATACCTTTGCGCACATCGTTTTTCCGATGGTAAAACCTGGTGTAGGAGCATTGGCGATTTTTACCTTTATCAATTCATGGAATGATTACTTTATGCAGTTGGTAATGGTAAGCAGCAATGTAAATTATACGATTCCTTTGGGAATTGCCACCTTACAGGCAGAAACCTCTGTCGATATGGGTATGCTGATGGCAGGTGCGGCATTGGCGTCGCTTCCTATCATTATCGTATTCCTGATTTTTCAGAAATACTTTACACAAGGTATTACCATGGGAGCGGTCAAGGGTTGATGCTATTCTGTAAATTCACAAAATCTGTGGATCGCTTCGGAATCTGTAGATTTTGTATATAGAAAGGATGATAAGAAATGAGTACCAAAAAATATCAGGGAATTTTCCCGGCATTATATGCTTGTTATGACGAAAACGGAAAGGTCTCTACGGACAGAGTAAAGGCTCTGACCCGGTATTTAATGGATAAAGGCGTTCAGGGTCTTTATGTTGGCGGTTCTTCAGGCGAATGTATTTATCAGAGCAAGGAAGATAGAAAAAAATCATTGGAAGCCGTGATGGAAGTGGCAAAAGGCAAACTGGTCATCATTGCCCACGTTGCCTGCAATAACACGGAAGACAGTCAGGAACTGGCGGCTCATGCAGAACAGCTGGGTGTAGACGCTATTGCGTCCATTCCGCCTATTTATTTCCACCTTCCGGAGTACTCCATTGCAAAATACTGGAATGATATTTCCGCGGCAGCGCCGAATACGGATTTTATCATTTATAATATACCTCAGTTGGCGGGTACTTCCTTAACTGTCAATTTGCTGCGTGAAATGAAAAAGAATCCGAGAGTCATCGGTGTGAAAAATTCTTCCATGCCGGTGCAGGATATCCAGCTTTTCAAGGATGAAGGCGTGATTGTATTCAATGGTCCGGATGAACAACTGATTTCTGGTCTGGCTATGGGCGCCGACGGCGCTATTGGCGGAACATACGGAGCAATGCCGGAATTGTATCTGAAGATTTTTGAACTTTTTTCACAGGGTAAAATGAAAGAGGCGAAAGAAGTTCAGAATGCAGCGTGCAGAATCATTTATAAAATGTGCTCGACCCATGGCAACATGTATGCAGCGATTAAAGAGATTATCCGCCTTCAGGGCGGTCCGGATGTCGGCGGTGTAAAAGCACCTTTGACGGAGCTGGCAGAAGGCGACAAGGCTGTCTGCAAAGAAATTGCAGATATGATTGCAGAAGCGATAAAAAAATATTGCTAATTTGATACAATTAAGAGGGGCTGTCGCAAATAAAAAACTGCGATTCCCCCTCTTTTGTCAAAAATAAGGAAGAAAGACAGCGTATGAATAATTCTAATTTATTTAGAAAAATCCAGTTAAATTATAATCAGTTCACCAAAACAGAGAAAAAAATAGCCGATTTTTTAATCAGAAATGCAGATGGGGTTTTGTTTATGTCGATTACTGATTTGGCGGAGGCCTGCGGAGTGGCGGATGCCAGTGTGTACCGTTTTTGCAGAAGCGTAGGGGCGAAGGGATATCAGGATTTTAAGATGAAATTATCTCTCGGTGCAACACCGGACGAAGAAGGGATTGCGAAAAAGGAGTGCATGGAAATTGATTCGCTGGAATTTACATTGGATAAGATTTTGCAAAACTATGTTAGCGTGTTGAAAGAAACCCGGATGCTGATTAACAATGACGCAATTGAAAAAACCGTGCAGTTGGTGGAAGAAGCGAAAAACATATATTTTTTTGGAATCGGCGATTCGCTGCTCACGGCAAAAGAAGCCAGAAATAAATTCCTGAGAATTTGCAATAAAGTAAACTGTATCGATGACCCGCATATGCAGGCAATGACTGTTTCCATGGCAGGTCCGAAGGATTTAATTTTTATTATCTCCTATTCGGGAGCCACGAAGGATAGTGTATACGTGGCAAAAATTGCCAAAAAGGCGGGAGCGAAAGTCGTCGGTATTACGCGCTATATCAAATCGCCTTTGACAAGCTATACAGACGTGTTGTTGCTGTGCGGTTCCAACGAAGGTCCTTTGGATGGCGGCGCGACGGGAAAGAAGATGAGTCAGCTGTATATTATCGATGTGCTGTTTCAGGAGTATTTTTCACGCAATAAACAGATATCTATGGAAAATAATAAGAAAACATCAAAAGCCGTCGTGGATAAATTGTATTAAATAATATCGTTTTTGGCTATCTGGGCGGCACTGTGACAGGTCTTTCTGACAAAGCAGTTTATTGCAAAGCAAAACAGGAAGGTCTGAAAATCAAGCCTTCCCATAAAAAAGCGCGAGACGGGACTCGAACCCGCGACCCCGACCTTGGCAAGGTCGTGCTCCACCAACTGAGCCACTCGCGCATATCTGTGTGTCGTTGATCTCTGTCAGACACATATAGCATAATACAACGCCGCGGCGTGTTTGTCAACTGTTTTTTTTTGACTTTTTCAAAAAATTATGACAATTCTTTTTGTGGATGGAATTTATGAAAAACAGTCATGCCGGGTCTGCTGCTTCATATAATATAGTAATCAGTATTTGGAGGCTTAAGGTGAGTGCAAAGACAAAGATAGTGGTTCTTCATATGAAGGAACTCATTTATACACTGATTTTTGCGGGACTCGGAATATTACTTATTATTCTGCTGCTGTTCATGTTTTTACCGAGAGATAAAAATGGGGAATCCGTCGAGACAATGAATTATGTGGCGGGGGTCTATACATCTTCCGTACAGTTCGGGGACAATACGGTGGATGTGCAGGTGATCGTGGATGAGGACCGGATACAGTCTATCTCCATGATCAATCTGAATGAGACAGTGGCGACGATGTACCCGCTCATGGAGCCGGCGCTGGATGATATTGCACGGCAGGTCATCGATAAACAGTCCACAGAGGGGATTACATATAATAAGGATAATCAGTATACCTCAATCGTATTATTGAACGCAATTGAAAATGCGCTTTCCAAAGCTGCGGTGGCAGACGGGGAAGCGGGGGAGTAGAACGGACACCATGCGGCATGAAAATACCCGGAGCATCGCAGAGACGAGACTCCGGGTTCGTTTGGTCTATCCGGCTTATGACCGGATGATAAATTACTCTTCGCCGTTAAGCGAATCCATGTAGTCGTTGATGGCGCCCAGATCTGCATAGATGGTCTCAACAGGCTTATTGTTCTCATAAATATGGTAAGCGGAAACTCCTGCCCAGCCGGCGATAGCGATTGCAACAAGCCAGCCGCACACGACGGCAAGTGCATGAAGGCGCCTTTCGCGCGCCATGGTCTTTTTGCGGTTTGCTTTTTCCTGTTTATAACGGTCAACTTTTGCCTGGCTCATAAATTTTCTCCTTTTAACTAAAAAAGTACGAAAATAATATAACGCATCTGAATAAAAAAAGCAATCCACCTTGTCATTTTTTCTGAAATTCGGTACAATTAGGAATTAGCAGAGTTTGAAAGAAAATACGGGGCGCACGTTGCCTTTTGAATAAGACGGAGGTTTTGGAGAATGAGTCTGGCAGATAAGATTTTTGTGGATATGTGTACGGATATACTGGAGAACGGGACAAGCACCGAGGGTGAGAAGGTGCGCCCGCACTGGGAGGATGGGACGAGCGCCTATACGGTCAAGAAGTTCGGCGTGGTGAACCGCTACGATCTCTCGAAGGAATTTCCGGCAATTACGCTCAGAAAGACCGCGATCAAGACCTGTACGGAGGAAATGCTCTGGATCTGGCAGCGGAAATCGAACAACATCCATGAACTTAACAGTACGATATGGGATGAATGGGCGGATGAGACAGGTTCGATCGGAAAGGCGTACGGCTATCAGCTTGGCGTAAAGCATCAGTATAAGGAAGGGATGATGGATCAGGTAGACCGTGTGATCTATGATCTGAAGAATAATCCGTTCAGCCGCCGTATCATGACGAACATCTATGTGCATCAGGATCTGCATGAAATGAATCTTTATCCGTGCGCATACAGTATGACCTTTAATGTGACGTGCCATAAAGGGGATGATAAGCTGACATTGAATGCGATCTTAAATCAGCGCTCGCAGGATGTGCTTACGGCAAATAACTGGAATGTCTGTCAGTATGCGGTGCTGATGCATATGTTGGCGCAGGTGTGCGGTATGAAGGTCGGCGAGCTGGTGCATGTGATCGCGGACGCGCATATCTACGACAGGCATGTGCCGATCGTTAAGGAGCTGATTACAAGAGAGCAGCATCCGGCGCCGAAGTTCACGCTGAACCCGGAGATTAAGGATTTCTATCAGTTTACGACGAAGGACATTACGATTGAGGATTATGTGACGGGCGAGCAGGTTAAGAATATCCCTGTTGCGGTCTAAGCGATGAGCGGCGAGGATGGCGGAACAGCCTTTTTTCGTCAGGCTTCCATGTTGAGAGGAAAAGTTATGCAGATTGAGTTTCGGAGAGCGAATCCTGAGGATCTGGATGAAATATGCGGTATGGTGCAGGCTGCGGTTGCGCATATGATAGAACAGAATATTTTGCAGTGGGACGAACTTTATCCGACGCGGGAGGATTTTGCGGCGGATATCGCGAAGGGGCAGCTTACGGCGGGATTTGTGGACGGACGCCTCGCGGTCGTCTATGTGCTGAATCGGGAGTGTGACGCAGAGTACGCGGACGGAGACTGGAAGTATCGGGACGAGCCGTTTTTTGTCGTTCACAGATTGTGCGTGAATCCGGCGTTTCAGCGGATGGGAATTGCGGGGAGCGCACTGCGTCATATCGAAGGAATTTTAAAGGCGATGGGGATTCGCGAGATCCGGTTGGATGTGTTTGAAAAAAACCCGTTCGCACTGGGGTTGTACGAAAAATCCGGTTTCTGGCGGACGGGGGAGGTACACTGGCGGAAGGGCAGATTTTATCTGATGGAAAAATATATATGACAATGCCGTATATGACGGGGACGGCCCGGATGACAGTGGACAGAGGAAGGAGAAAATCATGAATTTAATCGCAGCGGTAGATAAGAATTGGGCAATCGGCAATAAGAACCAGCTTCTTGTGCGCATTCCGGCGGACCAGAAGTTTTTCCGGGAGACGACGACCGGGAAGGTGGTCGTGATGGGAAGAAAGACGTTAGAGAGCTTTCCGAACGGGCTCCCACTTAAGAACCGGACGAATATCGTGCTGACGCACGATGCGGACTATCGGGTAGGCGGAGCGATCGTGGTGCATTCCATGGACGAACTTCACGCGGAGCTGGAAAAATATGACAGCGGAGATATCTATGTCATCGGTGGTGAGACGATCTACCGTCAGCTTCTGGACGAGTGCGATGTGGCGCATATCACGAAGATTGATTTTGCTTACGACGCGGATGCGTATTTCCCGAATCTGGACGAGAGAGACGATTGGAAGGTGACGGCGGACAGCGAGGAGCAGACGTATTTCGATCTCGAGTATTATTTCTACAAATATGAGCGCGTAAGATAGGAGTGCAATGGAGAATTTTATCTACAGTGTCAATGTGACCCTGCCGATTTTTCTGGTGATGGTCATTGGCTACATATTAAGACAGATTGGCATGTTAAACGACAATTTTGTCACGGTGGCGAACCGGTTCAATTTTAAGGTGACGCTGCCGTTTATGCTGTTTCGGGATATTTCCGGTGTGGATATCAAAGCGGTATTTGATTTGAAATACGTGCTGTTCTGTGCGATTGCCAGCACTGTCTGTTTTTGGGCGATCTGGGGCGGCGTGAAGCTGTTTTTGAAGGATAAGAGTATGCGGGGCGCGTTCGTGCAGGCGTCTTTCCGCAGCAGCGCGGCGGTCATGGGTCTGGCATTTATAGAAAATATTTACGGAACCTCTGCGATGGGACCGCTGATGATCGTTAGCGCAGTGCCGCTCTATAATATTTTTTCCGTGATCGTGCTGACGTTTGAGGGAGAGCATGCGGCGGAGGAGAACCAGACACAGAAAATTAAAGCCGCCTGCATCAATATTGCAAAGAATCCGATTATTCTTGGAATCCTGGCGGGGCTTGTCGTGGGACTTTTCGGCTGGGATTTCCCGATCGCTTTTGATAAGACGGTTAACAGTGTGGCGCAGATGGCGACGCCGCTTGCGCTCATTACGATCGGCGCGGGCTTTGAGGGGCGGGGGGCGCTTGCGAAGATGCGGCCGACGATTGCGGCGTCTTTTATCAAGCTGGTGCTTCAGCCGCTCGTGTTCCTTCCGGTTGCGGCGCAGATGGGCTTTACCGGGGAGAAGATGATCGCGATTCTGATCATGCTCGCGTCCCCGACAACGCCGAGCTGCTATATCATGGCGAAGAATATGAACAACGACGGCGTGCTGACGGCGAGCGTGGTCGTGATGACGACGCTGATGGCGGCGTTCACGCTGACGGGGTGGATATTTGTGTTGAAGACGTTAGGATTTATAGGATAAAGTTGATGTATTTTAATGTTCTTGATTTTTCTTTGGATAGGATTGCATTTGAGTCGAAGATAAGTTATAGTTTTGTACAATAATCATTTCTGCGTGCGGAAGAAGACAGCATGCAGGAGGAAAGGCGAGGAGGACGACATGGATATTACAGGCAGAAAGTTATTTGTGAAGGCTTTACAGGAAGAGGGCGTGACCACCATTTTCGGTTATCCGGGCGGGACGGTGACGGATCTTTTTGATGAACTATATAAGCAGGATGGTATCGAAGTCGTCTTACCGCGGCATGAGCAGGGACTGATTCACGAGGCGGAGGGCTATGCCAGATCCACCGGAAAAGTGGGCGTATGTCTGGTGACGAGCGGTCCGGGTGCGACGAATATCATGACGGGACTTGCAGACGCGCATTATGACAATATTCCGTTGGTGTGTTTTACCGGACAGGTGCCTCTTGCTTTGATCGGAAACGACGCGTTTCAGGAGGTCGATATTGTGGGGATGACCCGCAGTATCACGAAATACGGCGTGACGGTCAGACGGAGAGAAGATCTGGGACGCATTATTAAGATGGCGTTCTACATTGCGACGACCGGAAAGCCGGGTCCGGTGCTTATCGATATTCCGAAGGATATCCAGACGGCGAGCGGTCCGGCGGAATATCCGTCAGGCGTGCAGATACGCGGGTATAAACCAAATGAGACGGTACATGTAGGACAGTTGAAAAAGGCGTATAAGCTGCTCCGCTCGGCAAAAAGACCGCTGATCTTAGCGGGCGGCGGCATCAATATTGCAAGGGCGAACGACAAGCTTCTACAGCTTGCGGAGAAGATGCAGGTTCCGGTTGTTACTACAATCATGGGAAAAGGGGCGATTCCGACCGGCAATTCTTTGTATATCGGCAACAGCGGTATGCACGGAAAATATGCGGCGAATATGGCGGTTAGCAAGTGCGACGTGCTTTTTTCCATCGGTACGCGCTTTAACGACCGGATTACCGGGGATTTGAATGAATTTGCGCCGAAGGCGAAGATCGTACATATCGACGTGGACACGGCGTCGATTTCCAGAAATGTCGTGGTGGATGTTCCGGTCGTATCGGACGCCAATCTCGCATTGGAAAAGCTGCTCGAGTGGGCGGAGTCGAAGGACACGGCGGAGTGGCAGGCACAGATTGCGGAGTGGGATAAGAAGAATCCGCTTGAGATGCGCAGGGATCACGGTATGACGCCCCAGATGATTTTCGAGCATGTGAACCGTACCTTCCGGGAGGCGATTTATGTGACGGATGTCGGGCAGCATCAGATGTGGGCGACGCAGTATCTGGAATTAGACCCGTGGCACCAGCTTATCACTTCCGGCGGGCTCGGAACGATGGGCTTCGGACTTCCGGCTGCGATCGGCGCGAAGATCGGCAGCCCGGAGAAGGAGGTCGTCTGTTTCTCCGGCGACGGCGGCCTGCAGATGAATATTCAGGAGATGGCGACGGCGGTCACACAGGGCGCGCCTATCATCATCTGCCTGTTCAATAATTATTATCTCGGAATGGTGCGGCAGATGCAGCAGTTGTTTTACGGAAAGCGCTACGAGGCGACTTGTCTGCGCAGAAGAAAGAACTGCCCTGCGAACTGTAAGGGACCGAATGAAGCCTGTCCGCCGTACACCCCGGATTTCATTGCGCTTGCCGGAAGTTACGGCGCGCACGGCATACGTGTCGAGAAGGAAGAGGAGATTCAGGCGGCGCTTGATAAGGCGCGTACTTATAAGGATGCGCCGACGATCATTGAGTTCATGATTTCTACGGATGAGATCGTGCTTCCAATGGTAAAGGGTGGAAATCCGATGAGCGAGATGATTTTGAAATAAGAGAGCCGTGCGCGAAGTAGCAGCAGATGAATTTCAAGCTTGTTTGGAAAATTCATCGGATGCTACTTCGGATGGGGCGACCGCCCCAAGCGAGATGAAGCGAAGCGAAATCGAGCTGCAGCACGGCGGAGGAAGAGCCGAAACGAAATGGAGCCGTGCCAGTGTGGCGAAAAAAGAAAGGAGTCATCCATGAAAAATAGATGGATTGCATTATATGTAGAGAACCAGGTCGGTGTTCTGGCAAAAGTGTCCGGTCTGTTTTCGGGAAAGTCCTATAATCTCCAAAGTCTTACGGTCGGAACGACGGAGGACGAGACGGTTTCCCGTATGACGATCTGTGTGACGAGCGACGATATCACGTTCGAGCAGATTAAAAAGCAGTTGAACCGCATGGTCGAGGTCATCAAGGTCATCGACTTAACGGATGTGCCGATTCACATGAAGGAGATTTTGTTTGCGAAGGTTCTTGGAATTAACGCGGCAGAAAAGCTTGAGGTATTCCAGATCGCACAGGTATTTAATGTGGAGGTATCGGATGTCGGAAACGACAGCGTGCTTTTAGAATGCAAGCTGACGGAGCGCCGCAATAACGAGCTGATCGCACTGTTGAAATCCAAGTTCCGCAGAATCGAAGTTGTGAGGGGCGGAGCGGTCGCAATCGAGTCGATCAGTACTTCATGCCGTTAAAAACGGCGTGCCGATCAAAAGAAGAGTTTCGGAAATCCTTGTTTTGGGTTTCCGAAACTCTTCTTTTGATGCAATAGGAAAATGCACGAAAGTGTAAAGAGTACTTTTGTTCTGCGATAGAAAACGCCATGCGAAACGGAAGCTACACTCTTTTGTTTAAAAATGCAATAAACTTTTCAAAATGCATCGGCGTTCCCTGCGTTTCTTGTACTTTGAGGCGGTTCTCCTCGGAGAAACCGACGAGGATGTTGTGATTTGCCTCGGAGAGATAATCGATAATGCCGTCGATATCTGATTTAATATTTTTCGGACACTGAATGTACAAGTGCCGATTCGCGCTGATGTGCAGCGTGTAGGAGATGCTGAAATGATACCAGAAGAACTTGTGCAGCGTCGAGTATTTGTAGATCCAGATGATTTCGTCGATCGGTACGATGGCATTTCCGTAGACGGAGGTTTCGATAAAATAATGCTCTGTGATGAACATGTCCTCCGTCGCGAGTTGCGGCAGTGTTGCAAGCTCCTCCTCCGCCTGCTCCAAAAGCTTTTTCGGATTGCCAAAGAGCGCCAGGTCCTGACAGGTCGGAGAAAGCAGCGGAAAATTGATATATGCAATGAAAAGGATCAGACAGACAAGCGCATAGCAGGCTGTCGCGAAAAACAAGGCGTAAAGGACGGTATTTCCGATCAGATTATAGTCCGGCTGACTCAGGAAATACTGCGAGACCTTGTTGTGGATACCGTTTTCCGTCCAGTTCAGATCCTGCGCGAGATGATTCAGCAAAACCTCGTAATTTTCGGTGCCATGTACGATTTTGGCGAATACCGATGCGTGGTCGATCGAGGGAAGCCCCTGCTCGCAGGTGTTGGGCGAAAGCAGGACAATGATGCATTCGTCTTGGCGCATGGTGTAGTAATAATAGCCGGTCACATGCCCGAAAAGACTCTGGGTGTAGCCGGTAAAATTCAAATCGGACAATTCGACGGAAACATATTCGATGTGCTCCCGGTAGGCGCTTTCCAATGTTTCCGTATCCCCCAGCGAATCGGGAAACAGCGGTGCGGACAGGGAGAAAAGCACCCAGAGAAAAACAAGGAAAAACAGGTACAAAATCGGCGCTTTCAGCCTGCGTTTGTAGAACGCCTTTATATTTTTTGTGATATAATGTTCGTAGTTTTCGGGCATAAATATATGAAATCCTTCTAACGTGATCTATTCCCGCGAGCAACGAGCCAAGTGACTGCTTGCAGGCATTTGGCGACTGCCGCGAGGGTCAAATACCCCGCCCCTTGGGGCGTTTCAATTATGATGTCCCGCTGCTTGCGGCGGGGTATTTGACTTGCGTGGAGCGAAATGCTTCCGACATCAATATGACAGTTACATGACATAAGTATACGGGTTGCAGGAAAAATAATCAAGAAGCCTTTTCCCTGAATCTTGATTTCGTCTGCAAAAATTGATAGTATAACATAGAGATTTTGCATCAAATCTGCGGAAGGGCAAAAGCGGATTTGAAATGGTTTCCCGTAACCGGGAGAAAGCGGTGAGAATGTGGGAGCGTACGAAAGCTTTGCGAGGGTGTACGATCTGTTTATGGACAATGTGCCTTATGAAGAGTGGTTCCGTTATATCAGGGAACTGCTGCGCGGGTATGGAATTTGGGATGGACTGGTGTTGGAACTTGGCTGCGGCACAGGGAAGATGACAAGGCTTCTGCAGGCGGCAGGCTACGACATGATCGGAGTGGACAGTTCGGAGGAAATGCTTGAGATCGCGCGTGAAGCGGAGGATGAGGCTGACCCGGAAACAGAAGGGGAGGATGAGAAGCCTGCATCGGATTCGGACGCTGCCGCGGCGGACGGAGTGCATGAGCAGCCGGATTCCGGTGGGAGTGCGGAGCGCCCGATTCTATATCTGCATCAGGATATGCGGGAGTTCGAGTTGTACGGAACTGTCCGGGCGGTCGTTTGCATCTGTGATTCCCTGAATTACATTTTAGAGGAGAACGAACTTCTTACGGTATTTCGGCTCGTGAACAATTATCTTGACCCCGGGGGCGTATTTATCTTTGACCTGAATACGGTATATAAATACAGGGAAGAACTCGGGGAGACGACGATTGCGGAGAACCGTAAGGAGGGCAGCTTCATCTGGGATAACTACTATGATGAGGAGAGCGGCGTCAACGAATATGACCTGACGCTTTACATTCGGGAAGACGACGACAGATACCGCAGATATGAGGAGATACATTACCAGCGCGCTTATCCGCTTGATACGGTAAAGAGGCTTCTCGCTGAAGCGGGGATGGAGTTTCTTACGGCATACGACGCGTTTACGAGGGAGCCTGTGAGAGCGGACAGCGAACGTATCTATGTGATTGCCAGGGAACATGGGAAAAATATGCTGCAAATGCAGTGATAAAGTGAGGAAGAAGAAATGAACGATTATATTGTAAGAGCAACGGCGGCGGACGGGCATATCCGTGCATTTGCCATCACTTCGCGCGATACGGTGGAGGAGGCGAGACAGGATCACGGCACAAGCCCTGTGATTACGGCGGCGCTTGGCAGGCTGCTCTCCGGCGCGGCGATGATGGGCGCGATGATGAAAGGAGAAAAGGATCTTCTGACGGTGCAGGTTCAGTGCAGCGGTCCGGCGCAGGGACTTACGGTCACGGCGGATGCGAACGGGCATGTGAAGGGTTTTCCGCGCGTTCCGGTCGTGGATCTGCCGCTGAATGAGCAGGGAAAGCTTGACGTCGGCGGAGCGCTCGGTCTTGGGGTACTTAGCGTTATCAAGGATATGGGGCTGAAAGAGCCGTATGTGGGACAGATCGCACTGCAGACAGGGGAAATTGCCGAAGATCTGACCTACTATTTTGCGACGTCCGAACAGGTGCCGTCCGCGGTAGGGCTCGGCGTGCTTGTAAATCCTGACGGTTCCGTGCGGCAGGCGGGCGGATTTATCATCCAGCTTATGCCGTTTACGCCGGATGAGGTCGTTGACGCGCTTGAGAAGAAGATCACGGAGATCGCCTCGGTGACGGAGATGCTTGAAGCGGGAAAGACGCCGGAGCGGATTTTGGAGGAGATACTAGACGGGTTCGGTCTGGAAATCAACGATACGATGGAGGCGGGCTTTTGCTGCGACTGTTCAAAGGAGCGTGTTTCAAGGGCAATTGCGACATTAAGCCGCAAGGACTTAAACGATATTATCAACGACGGAGAAGGGATTGAGGTAAAGTGTCAGTTCTGTAATAAGGCGTATCATTTTGATATTGATGAGTTAAAGGAAATGAGAAAATGAGAGATGGATATGTAAAGGTGGCGGCGGTCACACCCAAAATCAGGGTCGCGGATACAGAGTATAATGCCAATATTATCTGCGATTATATCACGGAGGCGGCAGACGCGGGGGCAAAGGTCATTGTGTTCCCCGAGCTTGCCATCACAGGCTATACCTGCGGTGATCTGTTTTTACAGGAGGTATTGCTTGAGGGGGCGAGGGATGCGCTTCTTAAAATCGCGGGGTATTCGTCGGATGTGGATGCACTGATATTCGTAGGATTGCCTCTTTCCTGCAACGGGAAGTTATATAATACGGCAGCCGCCATAAACCGCGGGGAGATACTTGGTTTTGTTCCGAAGACATATCTTCCGACCTACAATGAATTTTACGAGGCGCGCCATTTCGCAAGGGGAATGGAAGAGCCGACGGAGGTCGATTTTGCCGGGAAGAAGCTTCCGATTGGGACAAAGCTTCTGTTTTCCTGCGCGGATATGCCGGAATTAAAGATTGGAGCCGAAATCTGCGAAGATCTCTGGACACCGGAGCCGCCGAGCATCCGTCACGCGAGAAACGGAGCGACCGTTATCGTCAATCTCTCAGCTTCCAATGAGACGACCGGAAAGGACGTCTACCGCAGGAATCTCGTAAACGGACAGTCGGCAAGACTGCTGTGCGGCTATCTCTATGCGAGCGCGGGGGACGGCGAGTCCACGCAGGACGTCGTCTATTCCGGGCACAATCTAATCGCCGAGAACGGGCGTATGCTCGCGGAGTCTAAGCGTTTTACCGTGGGTGTTACGTCGGCGGAAATCGACGTCAGGCGGATCGTGACCGAGCGCAGGCGGATGACGACCTTCGAGATGTGCGGGGACGGTTATCGGGAACTTCCGTTTTCCCTGAAAGCAGAAGAGACGGCGCTCACAAGAAAGTTCGATCCGACGCCGTTTGTGCCGCACGACCGTGCGGACCGCGAGAAACGCTGTGACGAGATTTTGGCGATTCAGGCAATGGGACTTAAGAAGCGGCTGGAGCACACGAATTGCAAGACGGCGGTAGTTGGAATATCCGGCGGGTTGGATTCCACGCTGGCGCTGCTTGTGACCGTATATGCCTTTGACCTGCTTGGAATGGATCACAGGCAGATTAAGGCGGTCACGATGCCGGGGTTCGGGACGACTGACCGCACCTATGACAACGCCGTAAAGCTGATCTGGTCCCTGGGGGCAGATTTTATCGAGGTCGATATCCGGGATGCGGTGAATGTTCATTTCCGCGATATCGGGCAGGACGCGTCGGTGCATGATGTGACCTATGAGAACGGACAGGCGAGGGAGCGCACGCAGATTTTAATGGATATTGCGAACAAAGAGAACGGCATGGTCATCGGAACGGGCGATCTCTCGGAGCTTGCGCTCGGCTGGGCGACCTACAACGGCGACCACATGTCGATGTACGCGGTCAACGCTTCCGTGCCGAAGACGCTGGTGCGCCATCTGGTACGCTTCTACGCGGACACCTGCAACGATGAGGGGCTTAAGGAGGTGCTGCTCGACGTGCTGGACACTCCGGTGTCGCCGGAGCTGCTGCCGCCGGAGGACGGTAAGATTTCCCAGAAGACGGAGGACATCGTGGGACCTTACGAGCTGCACGACTTTTTCCTGTATCATATGCTGCGCCAGGGCTTTTCGCCCAGGAAGATCTTCCGCATTGCGAAGCTTGCCTTTGCGGGGACTTACGATGACGCTACAATTTTAAAATGGCTGAAAATATTTTGCCGCAGATTTTTTGCACAGCAGTTCAAGCGCTCCTGCCTGCCGGACGGACCGAAGGTCGGAAGCGTCGCGGTATCTCCGAGGGGCGATCTTCGGATGCCGTCGGATGCCTGCGCCACGCTGTGGCTCGCGGAGTTGGAGGAATTATAATGCAGTATCGCAAGGATAAGAACGGAAACGATATATCAGTGCTCGGCTACGGCTGTATGCGCTTTACGAAGGAGAGCGGCCATGTCGATCTCGACAAGGCGGAGCGGGAAGTCATGGCTGCGATAGACGCGGGGGTCAATTATCTGGATACCGCGTATGTCTATGCGGGAAATGAGGCTGCGGTCGGAGAAATTCTGGCGCGCAATCACTGCCGGGAGAAGATCTATCTCGCGACCAAGCTTCCGCATTACCTCATAAAGTCCATGGACGGCGTAGAGAAAATGTTCCAGGAAGAGCTGCGCCGCCTTAAGACGGACTACATAGACTACTATCTGATGCATATGCTGACCGATATCCCGACCTGGGAGAAGCTTAAGGTACTCGGGATGGAGGATTGGATCAGAGAAAAGAAAGCGTCCGGGCAGATTAGGAACATCGGATTTTCCTATCACGGCAGATCGGATATGTTCAAACGGCTTGTGGACGCTTATGACTGGGATTTCTGCCAGATTCAGTACAATTATATGGACGAACATTCGCAGGCAGGCGTAGACGGGCTTCGTCATGCGCACGCGAAGGGACTTCCGGTCATTATCATGGAGCCGCTGCGCGGCGGCAGGCTTGTGAATCTGCTCCCGGAGTCTGCGAAGGAGCTTTTTCGAAACGACGGGGAGGGGCGTACGCCTGCCAAGCTGGCATTGAAGTGGCTCTACGACCAGCCGGAGGTGACCTGTGTGCTCTCGGGGATGAATTCGATGGAAATGGTGGAGCAGAACATAAAGACGGCTTGCGAGAACGGCGTCGGCTGCATGACAGATTCCGACCGTGCGCTCGTCGCGCGGGTGAAGGAAGAAATCGAGCGTCACGTCAAGGTCGGCTGTACGGGCTGCGGCTACTGTATGCCGTGTCCGCGCGGCGTGGACATTCCGGGAACATTCCGCTGCTACAATGCGATGTATTCCGAGGGGAAGAAGTCGGGCAGGCGCGATTATTTACAGTGCACGGCGTTCCGCAAGGATACGGGCAGTGCGTCCCAGTGCGTCGGCTGCGGTAAATGCGAGGCGCACTGCCCGCAGCATATTGAAATCCGCAGAGAGCTTAAAACTGCGGCGGGGGAGCTTGAGGATTTTAAGTATAAGGCGATGAAAACCGCGATTAAGGTGTTGAAGCTCTGGTAGCCCGTGTCGGCTGGCGGTAATAAGCATTGTATTTTTGGGATGATGGAGGAGAGTCTGCGCAAATGAGTCAGCTCGATGCATTAAAAGCATATTTAAAGGAAAAAGAAAAGCTTGTCGTCGCGTTCTCCGGCGGTGTGGATTCCACATTTTTGTTAAAGGCGGCGCACGATGTGCTGGGAGACAATGTGATCGCGGTGACGGTGAAGTCCTGCTTGTTTCCAGAGCGGGAGATTTGCGAGGCGGAGGCATTTTGTGAGAAAGAGGATATCCGCCACGTGATTGTGGAGTCCGATGAGCTTGCAATCGAGGGTTTCTCGAAGAATCCGCCCGACCGATGCTACATCTGTAAAAAAGATCTGTTTACCAAAATTCTTCGAATGGCAGAAGAGGAGAAGATTCCCTATGTTGCGGAGGCGTCCAATCTGGATGACAACGGCGATTACCGTCCGGGACTGCGCGCGGTCGAAGAGCTTAAGGTGTTAAGTCCGCTGCGCGCGGTCGGGATGGATAAACGGACGATTCGGGAGCTTTCAAGGGAGCTTGGGCTTCCGACATGGAGCAAGCAGTCCTTTGCCTGCCTTGCCTCAAGGTTTGTCTACGGGGAGAAGATTACGCGGGAGAAGCTTCACATGGTAGACCTTGCGGAGCAGTATCTTCTGGACGAGGGCTTTCATCAGGTGCGGGTGCGCATCCACGGCAGCGATAAGGGAACGATTTCCCGGATTGAGATCGGGGCGGAGGAATTTGCGCATATGATGGCGGAAAAACGTGCGGAAAAGACCAACGCGAGGTTGAAAGAGATTGGTTTTTCCTATGTCACGCTGGATCTCGGCGGCTACCGGATGGGAAGTATGAACGACAGCGTTTTGGCAAAAGAGGTGCAGGAAAACAGTGAGCAAACGCCAAAATAAACAGAAGTGTGAGAAATAACAGGAAAAGGGAGCAAAGAAAAGAGAACGGGCAATGAACTGCATCGGGGTAAATTATAAAAAAGTTCCTCTGGAAATAAGAGAGCGCTATGCGTTTTCGGCGGAGGAGCAGAGGGAGTTTCATAAGCGGCTGAAAATATCTGCGCACTGTGCCGGATCGGTCATCGTATCGACCTGCAACCGCAGCGAAATCTATTTCTGCGGGAAAGCGGAGCTTATAGCGGACGTGGAACGGGAGCTTGCGGCGTATAAGGAGTTGGACGGGCAGGAAATGCTGGGGCAGATATATGTCTACAGCGGGGACGCCGCGCTGCGCCACCTTTTTCATGTTACATGCGGGTTGGATTCGATGGTGCTCGGCGAGGATGAAATTCTGCGCCAGGTCAAGGACGGGTATCTGCTCGCGCAGGGAGAGGGCACGGTCTGTAACGAAATCAACATTGCGTTTCAGGGAGCGATGAGCAGTGCCAAGAGCATCAAGACAAATACGCTGCTTTCCAAGACTCCGGTGTCGGTGGGAACGCTCGCGGCGAACCGCATTGAGAGCTTTTTGAAGGAGCAGGGCACAGGGAAGGTGCTGCTCATTGGAATTACCGGGCAGATCGGCGGCATTCTGGCGAAGAATCTTTATGATAAGGGCATCACGGAGATTACGGGGACCAGCAGGCGGCACGGTATGATTTCGGAGGGCATCGGAGGAAATTACGGCGGTTCGGATCGGATCGTACCGTTTGCCGACCGTTATGCCTATGTGGATGAGGCGGATGTGATTGTGAGTGCGACGACGGGTCCGCATTATACATTCGTAGCGCAGAAACTGGCAGAGCATATAAAGACAGCGAAGCCCCGCCTTTTTGTCGATCTGGCGGTGCCGAGAGATATCGACCGAGCGGTTGCGGAGCTTGCGCAGTGTGAGCTTGTGGATGTGGACGATTTTACACGCGCGGCGGCGCGAAACAATGAAATCAAGCTGCATGAGAAGGATAAGGCGGAACTGATTTTAGCGGAAAAGCTCGAGGAGACGAAGAAGAGCATCTATATGTCCGATTTCATGGAGCAAAGCGGCGAGGTCTTCGCGAAGTGGAAGGATAGAGATTTTGGGAGCGTGTTCTATCGGCTCAAGGACCGGATGACGGCGGAGCAGTTAATGGCGCTGATGGATGCGATCGCGGGGCTGGAAGAGTAAAGAAAGCGCAGGGAAGCTGCGCCCGGAGGAATAGAAATGGCGTATTTTCCCATATATATAGAGCTTGAGGGAAAAAAATGCATTGTCGTAGGCGGCGGAAAGGTCGCGGCAGGAAAGGTCAGGCAGCTATTGGCGTTTGGCGCTAAGGTATGGGTCATCTCGCCGGAACTTACACCGGAGTTAAGGCAGTTTGTCCCGAGCGGGCAGATCATATGGAAGCAGATGACGTTTCCGCAGGATGAGAGTGGCAGCGGGCTCATTGCAGACTGCGCGCTTGTTGTGGCAGCGACCAATCAGCAGGAGGTCAACGTGAGGGTATCAGAATTGTGCCGTGCGCAGGGGATTCCGGTGAATGTGGCTGACGTGAAGGAACTATGTACCTTTTATTTCCCGGCGATTGTGAAGCGCGGGGATGTTGTCGTGGGTATTTCCACCGGAGGAAAAAGCCCTGCGCTTGCCGCGAGAATCCGGCGGGAACTTGAGACTGCGCTGCCGGATAGCTACGGAACGGCGGCGGATATCCTGGGCGCTTGCCGGGAGGAAATCTTAAGGCGCGTGCCGGATGGAAACGAGCGGAAGAAATTATTTGAACTACTGTTGTCATATTTGGCTGACGGGGAAAATGCTTTAGGCGAAATGAGAAAGAGTGAGCCGGAATGAAGCGGAGCGGGACGGCAGAACAGAAAGCGATATGGAGGGATGCAAAGTGACCGGACAGGGAAATGGAGCGGAAATGACGCAGCAGTGTGCCGTGCCTGCGCATATCCGTATCGGTACCCGGGGGAGCGCGCTGGCGCTGGTGCAGACGGACATGTTCATTGAGCGTTTGCGGAAAGTATACCCGATGATTGCCTGTGAGAAGGTAATCATCAAGACAGCGGGGGATAAGATTCTGGATAAGCCGTTGATGGCATTTGGCGGTAAGGCGGTTTTCGTCTCGGAGTTCGAGGATGCGATTTTAAACGGTACGATTGATTATGCGGTGCACTCGGCGAAGGATATGCCGATGGAGCTTGCCGAAGGTCTTGCCATAGCCTGTGTGCTGCCGAGGGAAGATGTGCGCGACGTCCTGCTTACGCGCCGCGGAACGAAGATCGAGGAGCTTCCCCGGGCGGTAATCGGAACAGGAAGCTTAAGGCGGCAGAGCCAGATTACGGCGCTGTATGGAAACGTCCATTGCGAATCGCTGCGCGGAAATGTAACGACACGCATCCAGAAATTAAAGGACGGCGGTTATGACGGCATTCTTCTCGCGGCGGCAGGATTGCGGCGGCTGGGGCTCGGGCATGACGCGGAGCTTTCCTATCAATATCTGGACGTGGAGAAAATGCTTCCCGCGGGCGGACAGGGAATTATCGCGGTCGAGGGAAGAGCGGAAGGGCAGGAATATCTGCGGGCAGTGACGGATGAGCGATCTGCACTTGCGCTTTGTGTGGAGCGCGATATCCTAAAGCGTCTGGACGCCGGGTGCCACGAGGCGGTCGGTGTGTATGCCAAGGTGAAGGGGCGGGCGGACGGAATGACAGCGGCATCAGGCGTGAACGAGGGTGCAATACTGACGCCGGATACGGAATTATGTATCCGCATTTTTAAGGAACAGGACGGCGTTCTCTGCCGCAGGGAAGGAACAGTCTGCGCCGCGCAGTGGCAGACGCTTGCCGCGGAACTGGCACAAGACATCTGTAATAAAGGAAGCATGTGACATGGGCAAAGTGACACTGATCGGAGCGGGGCCGGGAGACGCATCTCTCATTACCGTCAGAGGACTGGAAAAACTAAAGCATTGTGACGTTGTAATCTATGACAGACTTGCGTCGGAAGAACTGCTTGCCGCCGCACGGGAGGGTTGCATTTTCGTGTATGTCGGCAAGAAGCCCGGCGCACATTCGATGCGGCAGGAGGAAATCAATCGTGTTCTGGTGGAATACGGCAGAAAATATGAGAACGTCGTGCGGTTAAAGGGCGGCGATCCGTTCGTGTTCGGCAGGGGCGGCGAGGAGATTATGGCGCTTGCGCAGGCGGGCATTCCCTATGAGGTCGTTCCCGGCGTGACCTCCGCGATCGCGGTTCCAGGGCTTGCGGGAATCCCGGTGACGCACCGGGGAATTGCAAGGAGCTTTCATGTCATTACCGGACATACAGCGGACGACGGCGCGCCGGAGGACTATGCCGCACTGTCAAAGCTTTCCGGCACGCTGGTCTTTCTGATGGGCCTGTCGAATCTGGAGAAAATCGCGGAAGGGCTTCTTATCCACGGGAAATCACCGGACACGCCTGCGGCGGTCATTGCGGAGGGCGCGACGTCGCATGAGCGGATCGTGCGCGGTACGCTTTCCGATATCGCGGAGCGCGTGAGGGCGGCGGAACTATCCTCCCCGGTCGTTATTGTAATCGGAGAAGTTGCAAAGTTGTCCCTGCGTTGGGAGCACGATAGACGGGAAGATGGCAGTGGGACGGCGGAGAGAGGCGCAACAGGCGAGGGTGTGACAGGTGTGGCAGCAGAAAATGACGCAGCAGAAACTGGTACAGCAGCCACAGAAAAAAAGCAGCGCTTTGGCGTTACGGCAACGATGCGCACACTCGCGGCATTCCGTAGCAGAATGGAAGAAGCCGGAAAACGGATGGTTCCTCTTGTGACGATGCAGACAGAGCGGCTTGCCGCATACGACGAGCTAAAGAAACGGCTTGCGGAACCGGGAAATTACGACTGGGTTCTTTTTACGAGCAAACAGGCTGTGGAACTGTTCTTTGCGGCGATGCGTGAGCAGGAACAGGATATACGTGCGTTTTCGCACTGTAGATTTGCAGTCATTGGGCAGGGAACGAAAGATGCACTAAAGGAGCATGGTATTTACGCGGATTTTGTGCCGACCCACGCGGACACGGAAACGCTTGCCGAAGAATTTGCGGAAGCGATTTTGGGAGAAACAGCAGAGAAGGAGCGGCAGGAGGCTTGCGTGTGTGCGGCTGCGGGAGGACATATGCGCATTCTCTTCCCACATGCAAGGCAGGCAAATCCGGTAACGGCTGCGCGGCTGCGCGAGGCGGGGGCGGATGTGACGGAGCTTTCGGTCTATGATGTGACGGGAAATGGATGCAGCGGTCTTTTGCGTATTGCAGAACTTACGGATTTTGCGTTTTTCAGTGCATCGGGAGTGCGCGCCTTTTTTAAGGAATTGCGTGCGCGCGGGTATGCACTGCCGAAGGGGGCGCAGTTCTGGTGCATCGGAAATCCGACGAAGGAGGCGCTTTTGTGTGAACTTTCGTGCCTTGGGGAAAGTACATCGGACAGTTATCAGATTCATGTGGCAAAGGAAGCGTCTGTGGACGGATTGGCAGACCTGATTTTGCGGGAAGAGGCGGAAGATGGAGGGAATCTGTAAGAAATGCCCGCTTCGGGAGATGGCGGAGGCAGACAGGGAGATGATAGAAAAGCGGGAGAGTGGTAAGTGTCCATATAGGAAATGGCAAGAATGAAATTGCAAATATTAAGGAGGCGTTTATGAAAAAAAAGATTTATCAGGCTTTGGTAATATTGCTTTTTAGCGTGTGCCTTATCACAATATCGTTTCATGAAGTAAAACATGAAGAGAATGTGGAAAATGAGGTACTTGTAAGAGACGTCCTGATCATAGAGAATGAAACAGGAAGAGAAAGAAAACTTCGTGCGGAAAGAGACGGGGAAGCAATCTGTGAATGTTGGGAGATTCTACAGGAAATGCCGCAGGATACTGCAAGCCGCAATGTGGAATATACGGTTACGTTTTTCCTCGACAATGGTAAGGGGGTTCCTTATTCCGTATCAAAGGAAGATACGCTTAGGACAGAGTTTTTGACAGAATTTTTTGATAATATGCTAAGGCCGCTTTAAGAAAATAAAGAAGCTGCTGGAAATGATGCGATCATTATTTCCGGTGGCTTTTTTATTAGAATGTGCTATACTCTTTAGCAGTAGGAAAACAGGGAGGATTGTTATGCATAGATTAAGGAGGCTGCGCGTCAGCGAGACGATGCGGGATATGGTGAGGGAGACGCGGATTGACAGAAGCGATCTCGTGTACCCTATATTTGTAATAGAGGGAGAAAATATCAAAAACCCGATCGATTCCATGCCGGGGATTTATCAGTATTCGATCGACAGGCTGGATGAGGAGCTTGACAGAGTGCAGGCGTCGGGCGTACATGCGGTTCTGATTTTCGGCATTCCGGCGCACAAGGATGAGGTCGGGAGCGAGGCGTACAACGACGAGGGCGTGACGCAGCGCGCCATCCGCCATATGAAGAAACGGATGCCAGAGCTGCTTGTTATTGCGGACGTCTGTCTGTGCGAGTACACTTCACACGGACACTGCGGGCTTGTGTGCGGGGGCGAAATCTTAAATGACGAGACGCTTCCGCTGCTCGCAAAGATGGCTGTCAGCCTTGCAAAGGCAGGCGCTGACGTGATCGCGCCGTCGGATATGATGGACGGAAGGGTGGCGGCAATCCGGGAAGCGCTCGATCAGAACGGATTCTTAAACACGATGATCATGGCGTACAGTGCGAAGTTCGCGTCCGGATTTTACGGGCCGTTCCGCGAGGCGGCGCATTCTGCGCCGAGTTTCGGCGACCGTAAGACTTACCAGATGGACCCGGCGAACCGCAAAGAGGCGATCCGCGAATGTCTGTCGGATATCGAGGAGGGTGCGGACGTTATCATGGTAAAGCCTGCGCTTGCCTACCTTGATGTATTGCGCGAGGTCGCAGACCGCACCGATTACCCGCTTGCGGCGTACAACGTCAGCGGGGAGTATTCGATGGTGAAGGCGGCTGCCGCAAACGGGTGGATCGACGAGAAGAAGATCGTTATGGAAATCATGACGGGCATCAAGCGCGCCGGGGCGAAGATCATTATTACCTATCACGCGCTGGATGTGGCGAATTGGCTTAAGGAAGAGCAGATGCTTTAGAAAATAAAAAGTAGCGAAGAAAGAGGAAATCCTATGCAGTTTGCAGAATCAGAGAAATTATTTGAAGCGTCAAAGCAGTGCATACCGGGCGGCGTCAACAGCCCGGTGCGTGCATATCAGGCGGTGCGCCGTCCCCCCGTATTTATAGACCGTGCGAGCGGATCTCATATTTACGATGTGGACGGCAACGCGTACATCGACTATGTGTGTTCCTGGGGACCCTGCATTTTGGGACATGCTTACCCGCGCGTCATAAAGGCGGTGCAGGCGGCGTGTGAGAACGGGCTTACCTACGGTGCGCCGACCGGAAAGGAACTAAAACTGGCCGAGCTGATCCGGTCATGCATTCCGTCGATGGAAATTTCAAGGCTGGTAAGCTCCGGCACGGAGGCGACGATGAGCGCGATCCGCGTCGCGCGCGGTTTTACAGGAAGAGATAAGATCATAAAGTTTCGCGGCTGCTATCATGGACATTCCGACGGGCTTTTAGTGAAGGCGGGGTCGGGCGCGCTCACGCAGTCCGTACCGGACAGCAAGGGAGTTCCCGCCGACTACACAAGAAATACGCTGGTCGCGGAATACAATCAGCCAGATTCCGTAGAGAGGCTGTTTGAAGCGAACGGAAAGGAGATTGCGGCAGTCATCGTGGAACCTGTGGCGGCAAATATGGGAGTTGTTCTGCCGGATGAAGGATTTCTTGCATTTTTGCGACAAATTACGGAGGACTACGGTGCGCTTCTGATTTTTGACGAGGTCATTACGGGATTTCGGCTCGGCGTCGGCGGTGCGCAGGCGTATTTTGATGTGACGCCGGATCTTACGACGCTCGGCAAGATCATCGGCGGCGGAATGCCGGTCGGCGCGTACGGCGGCAGAAAAGAGATCATGGACATGGTTGCTCCGGTCGGTCCGGTCTATCAGGCGGGAACGCTCTCCGGCAACCCGATCGCGACGACGGCGGGCATCGAGACGCTTACGATCTTAAGGGAATCGCCGGAGATTTATACGCAGATTGCTGAGAATGCGAAGACGATTGCGGACTGCATCAAAGAGACGATGGGGGATGCGGTCTGCGTCAATCAGATCGGCTCACTGATGAGCGTCTTTTTCACGGGAGATGCGGTCACGGATTATGCGTCGGCGACTTCCTCCGATGTGGAAAAGTATGCGGCATATTTTGGCTATATGCTGGAGCACGGGATTTATCTCGCACCGTCGCAGTTTGAAGCAATGTTCGTGTCGGCGGCGCACACGGCGGAAGATATCGCGCGCACCTGTGAGGTGATACGCGGGTATTGTGCGAATCTGTGAGAAAATGGGCGCAGGCGGGTCATCGTGCCTGCGTGACCAGGAGCGGCAAATGCTGATAAAAAGGGAGACAGCGATTTGTGCTGTCTCCCTGATGACTACTCCCAGTTCAGAATGTGCCTTAAATGCCCTTGATTGATAAATCGGAATCGATCAAAACATAATGTTATACCGCTTGTTGTACGACTATGTATATCAATGGCAGACTAATACTCACTATATGAAATGGCGCAGAAGTCGAAACAAAGATTTAAAATTCAGCAAAACAGGAAAGGTATTTCTCGATTTAGATGTTATTCTATATACGTAGCTGCAAAACAATAAAAAAGGGGGTGAAATTAATAGATTACCGAAAAAGCATACAGGAAAGCCTCGATTATATAGAGGATAATTTGAAGACTCCTATCACTGCCACGGAGCTTTGCAAGCAGGCAGGCTATTCGCTGTTCCATTATTACAGGCTGTTCCAATCAGCCGTTGGAATGTCGGTGATGCAATATATTCTTCGACGCAGACTTATTCATGCGATTTATGAAATTCGTTGCGGCTGCAAAAGAATTGATGTGATACTGGAATACGGTTTTGATACCTATGCTGGATTCTACAAAGCTTTTCGGCGCGAATTCGATTGCACTCCCTCCGCCTATATAAAAAAGGGACGGGCTAAACGACCTTACAAATTGAATTTGTACAAGGAGGACTATATGATATCTCATAAGAAAGCTTTGGATGTTCTGAAGCACTGGAAATTAGAAAATGAATCAATCTCTGACGTCTACCACGAGAGCAATGGAGAAAAAAGTAACAGAGCCTTTTATGTCGGCAAAAATTTTGTCCTGAAGTTCTCTAAAAATTATGATGAAGTCAAAAACACTATCGCGCTTTGTAATGCAATAAAAGGCACCGGTGTATGTATATCTTCCCCAATCGAAACAACGGATGGGCGGGCATGCGTACAGGACGGCGAACTGTTTTTCTATGTAACCCGGCGAATCTCCGGTACGCAAATGATTGCCCATGATTTTTATGAAGGAGACTATGCCGCAAAGGCAAGATTTGTCGGTGAAATTATCGGGCAACTGCATCTCATTCTGTGTCAGGCTAAAACATCTGTGAATGACGTAAATCTGTATGAATCCGTAAAGAATTGGGCACTGCCGAAATCAAAAGATATTTTGTCGCTTTCGGAGTCGTTTTGTCGAGGCTATTTGAATGAATTTGGAAAACTGTATGACAAGCTGCCCAAACAAATCATCCATCGTGATCCGAATCCGTCAAACATTATCGTGTCGCAGGACGAATGGGGCTTTATTGATTTTGAACTGTCGGAGAAAAATCTGCGTATTTATGATCCCTGTTATGCGGCTGTGGCAATTTTGAGTGAGAGCTTTGATGAAAAAGATCAAGCTAAGTTATCAAAGTGGCTGGAAATTTACCGAAATATTCTTTGGGGTTATGACAGTGTAGTAAAACTTACCAATGAGGAATGTGTTGCACTTCCTTATGTGGTCATGGCAGATCAGCTAGTTAGCACAGCGTGGTTTTCAGAGCAGGACAAATATACGGAACTTTTTGAGACAAATAAGCGCATGACCCAATGGCTTATCACTATCTTTGATGAGTTAAAGTTTCACTAGATTTCAAAACCGCTTTACTTGTGAAGAAACACGATTCTAAATTTGACGGAGGAATTTGCAGGTCTTATTGACATAACCTAAAACTTATGTATAATGCAGATACGGGCAGAAACCGGAAAATCGGCTCTGCCCATTCGTAACTATTCACAAATCTTATATTAGCTTTGGCGTTTACGCAAAACTTGAAACGGTCTCTGGAATTTAGTTGTTCCAGTCATATTCTGATTCTAAACCGTCTGGAATATCAGTTACATCAATTTCTTTCATCAGCATAGCAATGTTGTCCACGGTATAGAAATCAATAATCCACTCGTCAACAGAATACCCATTATATTTGAAAGCAATTTTGCATAAAATAAAAAACATGACCGAAAAATTGCATTTTCTGTTGACAAATCGAAAGTATACTATTACTATAAATCATATCATATTACTATGATATGAAATAAAAAAGGACATGGTACAAAAAATGGAAAAAAAGCTTATATACATGGACAATGCGGCAACCACTCCGGTGAAGCCGGCGGTACTTAAGGCGATGCTTCCGTATTTTACGGAGAAATTCGGTAATCCCTCCAGCATCTACAGCATTTCTTCGGAGAATAAGAAGGCGATCACAAATGCGCGGGAGGTCATTGCAAAAACGCTGAACACCGCTCCTGAGAATATCTATTTCACAGCGGGCGGCTCGGAGTCGGACAACTGGGCGCTAAAGGCGACGGCAGACGCCTACGAGTCCAAGGGAAAACACATCATTACGACCGGGATTGAGCATCATGCGATCCTGCACACCTGCGAATATCTGGAGAAGAGAGGCTTTGAGGTGACGTATCTTAATGTGGACGAGAACGGAATGGTGAAAATGGAGGAGCTTCGCGCGGCGATCCGCCCGGACACGATACTGATTTCCGTCATGTTTGCAAATAATGAGATCGGAACCATCCAGCCGATTGCAGAAATCGGAAAGCTCGCGCACGAGCACGGCATATTGTTCCACACGGATGCGGTACAGGCGTACACACAGATTCCGATCGATGTGGAGGAAATGAATATTGATATGCTAAGTGCCAGCGGCCACAAAATCAACGGCCCGAAGGGAATCGGTTTTCTGTATATCCGAAAAGGTGTGAAAATCCGTTCGTTCGTACACGGCGGCGCACAGGAGCGGCACAGAAGGGCGGGAACGGAAAACGTACCAGGAATCGTCGGACTCGCAAAAGCGGCGGAACTTGCCGTGGCGAATATGAAGGAGCGTACAGGAGCAGAGAGAAAGGTGCGCGATCATCTGATCTCGCGCATTGAGAACGAGATTCCTTATGTGAAATTAAATGGTGATCGTACAAAGCGCCTGCCGAACAATATTAATTTTAGTTTTCATTTTATCGAGGGGGAATCGCTTCTGATTCTTCTCGACGGAAAGGGCATCTGCGCATCGAGCGGTTCCGCCTGCACATCCGGCTCGCTCGATCCGTCGCATGTACTTCTCGCGATCGGTCTGCCGCATGAGATTGCGCACGGTTCGCTCCGTCTTACGATCAGTGATGAGACGACGATGGAGGAGGCGGATTTCGTAGTGGACAGCCTGAAGGAGATTGTGGAACATCTGCGTGGAATGTCACCGCTCTATGAGGATTTTATAAAAAAAGAAGCATGAAAAAGGATTTATCGTTTAGGATTGCTGAAGCTGCGCAATATTTTGGCCTGCGGCACAAAACTTCGGCAATCAGAAAGGAATGACGGATATGTACAGCGAAAAAGTAATGGATCATTTTCAGAACCCGCGGAATGTCGGGGAAATAGAGGACGCGAGTGGCGTCGGAACGGTCGGAAACGCGAAGTGCGGCGATATCATGCGGATGTATTTAGACATTGACGAAAATCAGGTCATCCGGGACTGCAAATTCAAGACCTTCGGCTGCGGAGCCGCGGTCGCGACGAGCAGCATGGCGACGGAGCTTGTGAAGGGTAAGACAGTAGAGGAAGCGCTTACGATTACGAACAAGGCAGTCATGGAGGCGCTCGACGGATTACCGCCCGTGAAGGTGCACTGTTCGCTTTTGGCGGAGGAGGCAATTCATGCGGCACTATGGGACTATGCGGAGAAAAATAAAATCACGATTAAAGGATTGAAAAAGCCCAAAAATGACATCAGCGAGGAGGAAGAAGAGGAAGAGTATTAGCAGAAGGAGATGATATCTGGTTGAAGATAACGACAAAAGGAAGATATGCGATTCACATCCTGTATGATCTGGCGCAGAACAAAACGGGACAGCCAGTGCCTGTCAAGGAGATTGCGGAGAGACAGGAGATTTCGGTCAAATATACGGAGCAAATTATATCTATATTAAATAAATCTGGCTACGTGAAGAGCAGCCGGGGGTTTCAGGGCGGTTACCGGTTGACGAAGCCTCTTGAAGAATATGTGATCGGCGACATCCTAAGGCTGACCGAGGGGAGTCTCGCCCCGGTCGAATGCTTAAGCGCAGAAGAAAACCTGTGTCCGAAGCAGCATCGGTGCGAGACGATTCTCCTGTGGGAAAAGGTGGACGAGGCAATCCGGAGCGTGGTGGACCATGTGACGCTCCGGGATCTGCTGGACTGGCAGACGCGGGAAGCGGGGGAAATTGCTGCCAGATAAATATGATATTTCACTGACATCATCCTCTATTATCAATTTGACGTTGGATGGGAATGCACCAAATACACGCCTTACTCCAGACTTCTTTCTTAAAAGATTTTTAATCGCTCCATACATTGTCCCTGCTGCAAGTCTGACCCGCCCGTCGCTTGATTCTGTTATTTTCTGCATGATTGACTGCAGCATGTTTCAGATAATCCAGATGCCGCCCGGGAATACCCGATTGTAAAGATATGAATAATATGCTATACTTTTTCAAAAAGCGGGAAGGGTGTCATAACATGAAGATTTCTACAAAAGGAAGGTATGCGCTGCGTCTGATGCTGGATCTTGCGATGAATGAAGATGGCAATGTGGTCAGAATCAAAGATATCGCCGCCAGACAGGACATTTCGGATAAATATCTGGAACAGATCATTTCCATATTGAATAAGGCGGGCTACGTGCGCAGCACGAGAGGACCGCAGGGCGGTTATACGCTGAAAAAGGAGCCAAAGGATTATACGGTCGGCATGATTCTTCGGCTGACAGAAGGAAGTCTTGCACCGGTGGCTTGCGTGGAGGAAGACGCGGTTGTCTGTGAGAGGGAGGCAGCATGCGCGACGATGGAGGTCTGGAAGAGGCTGAATCAGGCAATCAGTGGAGTGGTCGATGACATGACGCTTGCAGATCTTGTTGAAATACAGAAAGAAAAGCAATCGAAGCAGTAGGAAAAGAGGGTTATCATGGCAAATATTTATCAGGGAGTACAGGAATTGGTCGGACGTACGCCGCTCGTGGAGCTTACGCATCTGGAAGAGAAATACGGACTTTCGGCAAGGCTTCTGGTAAAGCCGGAATACTTAAATCCGGCGGGGAGCGCGAAAGACCGCGTGGCGCTTGAGATGATTCGGGACGCCAAGAGAAGGGGCGTGTTAAAGGAAGGCGCGACGATCATAGAGCCGACTTCGGGAAATACGGGGATCGGTCTTGCGGCGATTGCCGTACCTATGGGCTACCGTGTGATAATTGTTCTCCCGGAGACGATGAGCGTGGAGCGTAGAAATATCATAAAGGCATACGGAGCGGAAATTGTCCTGACGCCGGGCGAGCTTGGCATGGCCGGTGCGATTGCGGAGGCAAAACGGCTTGCGGGGGAGACCCCGGGCAGCTTTATCGCCGGACAGTTTGAGAATCCTGCGAATCCGGCGGCGCACTATAAGACGACCGGTCCCGAGATCTGGGAGGATGCGGACGGAAAAATCGACGCTTTTGTTGCCGGAGTCGGTACAGGCGGCACGATTACGGGCGTCGGCAGATACTTAAAGGAGAAGAATCCGGATGTCTATATCATTGCGATGGAGCCGGCCGGATCGCCGTTCTTATCGCAGGGAAAATCCGGCGCGCATGCGATTCAGGGAATCGGCGCAGGTTTTGTTCCGGCGGCGCTTGATACCGGAATTTACGATGAAATCGTGACAGTGGGGGATGACGAGGCGTATGCGTACGCCAAGGCAATCGCGCGGGAGGAAGGGCTTCTTGTGGGGATTTCGTCGGGAGCAGCGTTAAAGGCGGCGCTGGACTGGGCGAAGCAGAAGGAGCACGCGGGGAAGACGATCGTTGCACTTCTGCCGGATGGCGGCGACCGCTACTATTCCACAGCTTTGTTTACAGATTAAGAAAATAAAATGAAGAACCCCTGCTATGGCGTTTGCAGCCACCATAGCGGGGGTTCTTCCATTAAGAAGGGGGTTTTCTCGGTTTATTGATCAACCCAACGCCGATTCTCATCGACGAAATTATCATATCATATTTTCGTAAAATGTCCAGTATTATATTGGCATGTTTTTGTCTATCTTTGGGAACTGTATGGAAATAGTGATTATCTTGACTGTTATTGCCATCGTCATTTATAATGGATAAATGTGGATAGGGAGGAAAACGCAATGTCAATCGATCAGAGTAAAATCAGAAATTTTTGTATTATTGCACATATCGACCACGGCAAATCAACGCTTGCCGATCGTATCATAGAGAGTACGGGAACATTGACCAGCCGGGAGATGCAGGCGCAGGTTCTCGACAATATGGATCTTGAACGGGAGCGCGGCATCACGATCAAGTCGCAGGCGGTCCGTATTATATATAAAGCGAAGGATGGGGAAGAGTATATTTTTAACCTCATCGACACGCCGGGACATGTTGATTTTAATTACGAGGTGTCGAGAAGTCTTGCCGCCTGTGACGGCGCGATTCTCGTCGTGGATGCGGCGCAGGGCGTGGAGGCGCAGACGCTGGCGAACGTGTATTTAGCGCTCGATCATGACCTTGACGTGATGCCGGTCATCAATAAGATTGATCTGCCGAGCGCGCAGCCGGATGAGGTCGTAAAGGAAATCGAGGACGTCATCGGCATCGAGGCGGCGGATGCGCCGCGCATTTCGGCGAAGACCGGACTGAACATCGATCAGGTATTAGAGCAGATCGTGGAGAAGATTCCTGCGCCGTCCGGTGATCCTGCGGCGCCGTTTAAAGCGCTTATTTTTGATGCGCTCTACGATTCCTATAAGGGAGTTATTGTATTTTGCCGTGTGAAAGAGGGCACGGTGAAGGTCGGTGATCCGATTCGGATGATGGCGACAGGCGCGCAGTCCGAGGTCACGGAAATCGGCTATTTCGGTGCGGGGCAGTTTATTCCGTGCGACGAGCTTTCGGCGGGCATGGTAGGCTATATCTGCGCGAGTATCAAGAATGTCAGGGACACTCGTGTGGGCGATACTGTGACGAATGCGGCGCGCCCGTGTGACGAACCGCTTCCAGGTTACAAGAAGGTCAATCCGATGGTCTACTGCGGCATGTACCCTGCGGACAGTGCGAAATACCCCGATCTCCGCGACGCCCTGGAAAAGCTTCAGATCAACGATGCTTCCCTGCAGTATGAGCCGGAGACGTCTCTTGCGCTGGGCTTTGGTTTCCGCTGCGGATTCTTAGGGCTTTTGCATCTGGAAATCATACAGGAGCGCTTAGAGCGTGAATTTAACCTCGATCTCGTGACGACGGCGCCTGGCGTTATCTACAAGGTGTATAAGACAAATGGCGAAGTAATTGAACTGACGAATCCGTCCAATCTGCCCGATCCGTCCGAGATCGAATATATGGAGGAACCGGTCGTATCGGCGGAAATCATGGTGACGAGCGACTATGTGGGCGCCATTATGACGCTCTGTCAGGAGCGCCGCGGCGTCTATATAAGCATGGAATATCTCGAGGAGACGCGCGCGCTCATCAAGTACGACCTGCCGCTCAACGAGATCATCTACGATTTCTTTGACGCGCTGAAATCGCGCTCGAGAGGTTACGCGTCGTTCGATTATGAATTGAAGGGCTATGAGCGCTCCGAGCTTGTGAAGCTCGACATTTTGATTAACCGTGAGCAGGTCGACGCGCTCTCCTTTATTGTGTTCAAGGACAGCGCCTACGAGCGCGGCAGAAAGATGTGCGAGAAGCTTAAGGAGGAGATTCCCAGGCACCTGTTTGAGATTCCGATCCAGGCGGCAGTCGGCGGCAAGGTCATTGCGCGCGAGACGGTGAAAGCGATGCGTAAGGATGTACTTGCAAAGTGCTATGGCGGCGATATTTCCAGAAAGAGAAAGCTTTTAGAGAAGCAGAAGGAAGGAAAGAAGCGCATGCGTCAGGTCGGCAATGTAGAGATTCCACAGGAGGCATTCATGAGCGTGTTAAAGCTGGATGAGGATTAAGTGACCTGTGAAGGGAGAGTGCACACTTGGAGGCGTGGCTGACATTTCTCGGTGAGGACAGCCTGGAGAAGGTAATCGAACTGATTACGGCTTACCCGGAGTTTCAGGGAATGTACGCGACGCTGTATGAGATGTGCCGGAATACGGAGAGGGTGATGAGGATGTTTTCAGAAGAACTGCGGATATTGGACCGCAATACGGTGAAGTATATGATCGAAGAGCAGCAGAAGGAGATCGATTCGTATAAGGAACAGTTACAACAGAAGGACGAAGAGTGGAATCGGAGACTGGATCAAAAGAATGAAGAGTGGAATTGCAGACTGGACCAGAAGGATGCGGAATTACACGTGGCGCAGGAACGGTTAGCACAGCTCGAAGCAGAGCTTGCCGCGGTCAGGGGGAAGGTATCGAAATGACGAAATCATTGTCGAATGAGGAGAAGACAGGAGAAAGCGTAGAAAATAAACACGACAATTCTCAGCCAGAGGAGAGCGAAAGCTCTGAGGACGGGCGGGGATTTCAGTAATATCCGTTACGCATTTCTTCAACGGATATTACTGAAATCTTGTTTTAAAATGCCCTCTGATTTTCTGGTGTTTCGGTTTCCCTTTGATCGTGCCGCCTTGGGTTTTCTATCAATAAAGCTCATTCTCAATTTTTGGCTGACTTCTGGCGGTTCGCTGCGAAAAAAGCGCTTGCTTCCGCCAGAAACTCATTTTCCTCTTTTAAACGAGCGATCTCTTTTGACTGTTCACTGCTTTGCTGTCTGAGATTTTGCACCTCTTCTGTAAGGCTCATAGCCGCATCCAGAGTCTGCATTCCCAGTTCTAAATCGAATCTGTCGTCTTTTGTACGCTTATTCCATCCGTACAGCGTATCAATGTTGACTCCTAATTCTTTTGCGGCTTTACTAAAGCCAATTTCTCTTTCCAGTTGTACTGCCTGAATTTTGAATTCCTTATCATAAACTTTCTTCTGTGTCAGATAACAAAGTCCGCCGATTACAAGACCGCCGCCGATAAAGTTGCCGAGCATCACGAAGAAGAAACCCGGGAGTGAATCAAGGGCGTTTAGCGAGGCAAGCTGCGCGTCGGTCAGAGAATACAACTCCTTTGCCGTTTCCACGTAAGCGGGATTCATCGCTGCGAGAATTCCGGCGGGAATGTAGTACATATTTGCGACCACATGTTCAAAGCCCGATGCGACGAACAGCCAGATCGGGAAAAAAATGGCAAGGATCTTTCCTGCGACATCTTTTGCCGCGGCAGCCATCAGAATTGCCACGCATACAAGCACGTTGCAGAGAATGCCGGAAAGCACCATGCGAAGAGGGGAGAGCGCGATTTTTTTTGCGGCGACGCTGATCGTATATGCGCCGAGTTTTCCCCCGGTATAGTCAAGCTGACCGCTGAAAGAAACGAGCAGGACGATAACGAGCGCGCCGATAAGGTTCGAAAAGAATACGACGACCAGATTGCGGAGCATCCCGCTCCACTTGATTTTCTTGTCCCATGCCGCCATTGTCATCAGGCAGTTTCCGGTGAACAGTTCGCCGCCGACAAGGACGATCATTATCAGTCCCGCCGGGAAAATCACTCCGGCAAGCGTCCGCTGTAAGCCCACATTGGCGATATCATGCACTGCAACATTGCTTCCGGCGCCGCCAAGGGCGATAAAGATGCCTGCCAGTATGCCGAGCAGAATCATTTTTCCGAACGGCAATGCCGCCTTGCCGACGGCAGTGTTGATATTTGATTCTATGACTTCTTTTGGAGTGTTATAATTCTGTTCCATTTTATCATCTCCCTTATCTTTTCAGTATCCATATACAATGGATACAGGTTCTTGTAATGAAGCCATTTTTATGTTAACACTCTCGCGAATGGAAATCAATATTTGGGACGGATTTTACTTCTCAAATTAACAGGAGAACGCTGCATAGACAGGGTGTGGCATATCCCAGATGCATTGACGGGTGAATACGAATCGAATATAATGGTTTCATTGCAAGCGGGTAAGGAACGTGTTTTATGATATTTTCCATATTGCCGATGAGATCAGGTATGGAAAGAGGCTGCGGACGCAATAGAATCAGAGTAAGTGAAATCGAGAGGACAATGTGATCAGGAAGGGAGTCATAGCTTGAAAGACGTATTTTTGGTTTATGACACATGCTGCTTTTACGAGATTGTCATTTTAAACTATTTTATGAGCTTTACGAAATGTGATGTTGTGCTTTGTTCACTGGACGGAAAGCCCATACGCACGATGGAAGGCTATTCCGTGAACGTTGACGTTGCGTTAAGTCAGATGGACTTGTCAGAGGTGAGGAGCTTTGTCGTTCCCGGAGGCAATATAAAAAATGCCGATCTGCCTGAGGTAAGACGCATATTGCAGGAATTGAGTCAAAGTGGAAGGCTGATTGCGGGAATATGTGCGGGTGTTGATCTGCTTGACGATGCGGGAATACTCTGCGGTATACGTTCTACGCATTCTACGGAGGAAATCGCAGTGAAGGATGGGAATATCATCACGGCAAGGGCGAACGGATATGTTGACTTTGCAATCGAGGTCGCAAAAGCATTAGACTTATTTGAGGATGAGGCGGATTTGCAGGAAACGATCGATTTCTGGAAATATCATAAGAGTATGGAGTAGAAGAAAACGGAGACGATAATGAGTAAGAAAACAATGGAATTATATATACACATTCCGTTTTGTATTAAGAAATGCCAGTACTGCGATTTCCTGTCCTTTGCGGCGGACGAGAGCACGCAGAACGATTATGTGCAGGCGCTGCTTCGTGAGATTGCCTACTATGGGTCGCGTTGTATGGATTATCTTGTGACGACGGTGTACATCGGCGGCGGTACGCCTTCCTGGCTTCGTGAGGAGTCGATGGAGGAAATCATGACGGCGGTGAAGCATTCTTTTGCGCTGGCGTCGGATGCGGAGGTTTCGATTGAGTGCAACCCGGGAACCGTGACGGATCACAAGTTCGCCGTATACCGCAGATCGGGTATCAACCGCATCAGCATCGGGCTGCAGTCGGCGTCGGATGAGGAATTAAAGCTTCTGGGGCGCATCCACACCTTCGATCAGTTTCTAAAGACCTATGAGCTGGCGCGCAGGAACGGCTTTGACAATATCAACGTCGATATTATGAGCTCCCTGCCGGGGCAGACGTCGGAGAGTTTCGGACAGACCTTACAGCAGGTGCTTCGCTTAAAGCCGGAGCACATTTCGGCATATTCCCTGATCATCGAGAAGGGTACGCCGTTTTATGACCTGTACAAATTTGACGCGGTCAAGCAGAAGGCGGGCATGCCGACTTTTGTGCTTCCGACGGAGGACGAGGTCTATCGGATGACAAAGCTGACGGAGCAGGGATTGAAAGAGGCGGGCTATGAACATTATGAAGTCTCCAATTTTGCAAAGCCAGGCTATGCATGCAGGCACAATATCGGTTACTGGGAGCGGGAAAATTATCTGGGGCTGGGGCTTGGTGCGTCTTCTCTGATGGAAAATATCCGTTACAGCAACATCAGCGACCTGTATGAATATCTGGAACAGAGTGCCAATATCCGTGAGGGTCTGTGGGAGAACGAAGTGTCCGAGGAGCGGGCGGACGGTGTGTATTCGTATACAGAGGAGCTTCCGGCAACCAACCTTCACGCCTCCGCGGAAAGAATAGGCAGGAAGGGACAGATTGAAGAGTTTATGTTTCTCGGGCTGCGCATGACGGGCGGCGTTTCGAGAGAACGTTTTGAGAAGTGCTTCGGTATTCCGATTGAGGCGGTCTATCAGGAGGTTCTTTCGCATTTGCAGGCGGAGGGATTGCTTTTAAAACGCGCCGGACGTATTTATCTGACGGAGCAGGGACAGGACGTCAGCAACTACGCGCTGGCACAGTTTTTGCTGTAGCCTGCAATCTTAAGAAAATCTTCATGAATATTCATTCGCGTTTTGGTCGGATTTGGACTAGAATAAAAAGAGAGTATTTGGGGAGTGAAGTGATGTGAATGCAGAAAAGAGAAGAAAGAGACGAATCCGAAATATGGTCTGTGTTCTGTACAGCATCATTCAGCTTTCAATTGTAATCGCAGGTTTTAAGGTGCTTGGCGGTATATTAAAGAAGCTGGATGTGACAGAGACGATGCTGCCGATTCAGGGAGAGGTCGTCGTGTCCGGGGATGAAAATGTGGAACTGACGGGACCTGTCATCTGTATCGACGCCGGGCACGGTGGGAAGGATAACGGTTCGGAGTCCGGTTCGCATGTGGAGAAGGACGACAATTTGAGACTGGCGCAGGCGGTCGCGGTATATCTGGAAGAGAAAAATGTCCGTGTGGTCATGACGAGGGAGGACGACACTTTCTTAAGTCTGGAAGAGCGCTGTAATATTGCAAACCAGAACAATGCGGACTATTTCGTGTCGCTGCACCGCAACGACGGCGAGGGATACGGCGTGGAGACATGGGTGGACAGCGGAGCGACGGACGAGACGGTGATGCTGGCGGAGCAGATCATGGATAAATTAGACGAAGTGGGGATTCAGCGTAACCGCGGCGTTAAGAAGGGAACGCAGAAGAGCGAGTCGGGCAACTACTACGTGAATATTCATTCGGACATGCCTTCCTGTATCGTGGAAATGGGCTTTGTCGGGAATGCGACGGATAATCAGCTTTTGGAGGAGAAGCTTAACGACTATGCGGCGGCGATCGGAGACGCGATTCTTTCTACATATGAAATATATAACGGTACGTCCGGCGCGCCGGAGCAGAATACAGACGGTGCAGACGGAAGTACGACAGGGCAGAATAACGGAACGGATCAAAGCGCGCCGGGACAGAACACCGGAGCGGACGTAAGCGCTTCATCCGGGCAAGTGACGCAGACGATCGCACTTGACGGATTGGATACGACTGTTGTAAATTGGGGGCTTGGCAAGAATGTGGACGAGCAGAACCGCCCGGTCGACGCGGTCAGCGCACAGGAGAAATACGGCGCGTACAACGCTGTGTTTCTGGGAGAGGATGAAAAGAGTATTTATCTGACCTTTGATGAGGGCTATGAGTACGGCTGCACGGAATCCATTCTTGATACGTTAAAGGAAAAGGGGGTTTCCGCGGTATTTTTCGTGACAGAGCCGTACGCAAAGGCGGAGCCGGAACTGGTACAGCGCATGATCGACGAGGGACATGTCGTCGGAAATCACAGTGTGACGCATCCGGCGGCAGGGCTTCCGTCGCAGAGCGCCACGCAGCAGCAGGAAGAGGTCATGGGAAATCATCGGTACATAGAAGAGAATTTCGGCTACGATATGTATCTGTTCCGCTATCCCGCCGGGAAGTTCAGCGAACAGACGCTTGCGATCGTAAATAACTGCGGCTATAAGAGCGTGCTCTGGAGTTTTGCATATATGGATTATGATGTGAACAATCAGCCGGACGAGGCAGAGAGCCTTCAGAAAATGACGGACAAGCTGCATCCGGGCGCGGTCTATCTGCTGCACGCGGAGTCTGAGACGAACGCGGCGGTGCTCGGAGATTTTATCGATGCGGCGCGGAGCGGCGGGTATTCGTTTGCGACGCTATAGCGCGGGGAATAGTTGTAATGACAATGTATTGACAATAAAGGTTGGAATGTTATAGCAAAGAAAAGGAGAATTGTTTTTGATGACGCAAAACAGGAAAGGGGCGCTCAGAGAACAGGTAATTGTCATGCTTATGTTAGAGTTAGGAAGAACGGAAGAGCGTGCAGACAAAGAGGGCTGGATCGATGCAGATGAAATTGAAAAAGAATTGGGGCGAGGAATGAGCAGTGGATGAACCATTGCTCTTTTTTTATGGATAAATCAAAACAGATGGAAAAAATTGGGAAATTCTAATCGCCTTGTCATTGACAGTATTCCACTTATGGAATATAATGAGCGTATAGGATGAACGGAGGAGGCGCATTGTATGTTAAAGCACGGAATTCTGGGACTGCTCAATTATACGGAAATGACCGGGTATGAGATTATGGAGACTTTTCGGGATTCCCTGAATTATTTCTGGGATGCGAAAACCAGCCAGATCTACAGAGAACTGCAAGGGTTGGAACAAAAGCAATGGGTCAGCAAAACCGTTGTTCCGCAAACCGGAAAGCCCGACAAAAATGTCTATTCCATCACGGCGGCGGGACGGGAGGAACTGCTGCGGTGGCTTGCGGATGGTGACCTGGGGCTGAGAGTCAAGACACCGATTTTGATGAAAGTCTTTTTCCTTGGGGAAAGAAGTGTGGAAGAAAATATTTGTTATTTTGAAAGCGTTAAGAAAAGCTGCGAGTTTTTCCTGAATAGTTTAGAGTCCGTTCCACAGCACGTACGCACCTATGGCGATATGATCGGGCAGAAAGAGAAAACGCTTTATTGGCAGATGACGGTAGAATATGGACGGCGAAGCTTACAAATGCAAATTGATTGGGCCAAGGACTGCATCCGGCGGTTGGAAGGAGAGATAAAGTCATGAATATTTTGGTAATAAACGGAAGTCCCAAAGGAACCGGAAGCAATACCTACCGGTTGACGTCCGCGTTTCTGGATGGAATGAAGCAGGAAGTTCGGGATATTCAGATAAAAGAGCTTTCCGTCAGTCGTATGAATATCAAACCCTGCCTCGGCTGTTTTTCGTGCTGGAACCGTACCCCCGGACAATGCTGCATACAGGATGATATGCAGCAGGTCATTTGCGACCTGCTTTGGTCGGACGTTACAATATGGAGTTTTCCTCTGTATTATTTTTCGGTTCCCGGTCCTTTGAAAAATCTGATTGACCGTCAGCTACCCATGCTCCTTCCGTTCATGGAAGAAAAGGAGGGACAGGTCGGAAACGGAAACCACCCTTCCCGTTATGATATGAGTGGAAAAAGAACGGTGGTGATCTCCACCTGCGGCTTTTATACGGCAGAGGGAAATTATGACGGCGTATGCAGCCTTTTTGACCATCTCTGCGGGCGGGGAAATTATACGACCGTTTTTTGCGGTCAGGGCGAGTTATTTCGGGTGCCGGAACTGTCCGTGCGCACCAACGAATATCTTTCGTATGTAAAACAGGCGGGACAGGAGTATATAAAGGGCGGGATTTCCGGAGAAACGCAGGAACAGCTTGAACAGCTTCTGCTGCCGAGAGAGACTTTTGAAGCCTGCGCTGACGCAAGCTGGGGGATTGATAAGGGCGGCGCAAAAACAGGAGAAAACAGCACTGCCGTAAAAGAGTCTGACACGCTGATTTTCACCAGGCAGATGGCGGCACTTTACCGCAGGGAGAATTATCCCGGCAAAGACATTGTACTGGAAATGAACTACACGGACGTGGATGAAAGCTACCAGATTCTGTTGGGAAAGGACGGCAGCCGTGTTTATACGGACGGGTCTTTGACGGCTACTACAAGGATCGAAACGCCGGTCACTGTATGGCGCCAGATTGCGGCCGGAGAGATTCGGGGAGACGAAGCCATGATGCAGGGGCTTTATAAGGTAAAAGGAGATTTTAACCTGATGCTGAAATGGGACAACTATTTTGGCGGTTCACAACCACAGGTGAAACGGGTAGAAGCGGCCCTGCCGCAGAAAAACACCAACATGAATATTATGCTCATTCCGTGGATCGTTTTATGGGTAGCCCCCGCAATTCACAAACAGTGGGGATGCCTTATCAGCATCGGTGTATGTGCGCTTGTCCCCCTTATCTTCTATCGAAACAAAAAAACAGTGTATGATATTGTGACAAATGCTTTGGTAACAGGTTTTTCCGTTATGATGCTGGCAGGATGTTCAGAAAAATGGATGTTGCCGCTGTCGTACCTTTCCTTTGGTGTTATGTGGCTTGTGTCCTGTCTTGGGAAAGTACCTCTTACGGCTCATTATTCTATGAACAGCTATGGTGGTGAGGACGCTTTACAAAATGTGCTCTTTCTAAAGACTAACCGTATTCTGACAATACTTTGGGGCGTCCTTTACCTGCTTACATCTGCTTTTACCTGGCTTTTGATGCGAACCCCCGTCAGCAGCTTTGTCGGGCTTATCAATTCTGTACTGCCTGTTCTTATGGGGATTTTTACAGCATGGTTCCAGAAATGGTATCCGGCAAAAGTGGCTGGGGGAAAGTAAAAACATTATAGCAGGTGATGTGCTTGACATTTTACGAAAAGTCCTATAAGATGGGAGACAGCAGAAAGAAGAGCGGTGCCCGGGCGATGCCCCGGTGTACGGGGGCTTTGCAGAGTGAAGGGAAGGTGAAAAGATGTGCGGAATTTCCTGTAAGTAGAGAAGAGAATATGCATATCAGGGAGAAGTGCGTGAAGGATGCCGGTGCTGCCGGTCTTTTTGATATGCTCTTTACACAGGGAATTCGATATCTTTTTGCGTGAATATATGGGCGGAGTCTGAAATCTGCCTATTCGGATCAGAAGAGATGTGAGGATGCTCGCATCTCTTTTTCTATAGAAAATGTCGTGTTGCTGTATAGGAGTGAGCGCACTTTTCCGGCGTCGTTTTGCCCGAAGACGGGGCGGCGGCGGTGACGGAAAGGACGTGGTTTTATGTTACAGGTAAAGAATCTTACAATTACGCATAGAGGCGATGACAGGGAGCTTTTGAGTGATTTTTCCATGGTGTTGGGTGGCGGGGACAAAGCAGCGCTGATCGGGGAAGAGGGAAACGGAAAATCCACGCTGCTTAAGCTTTTATATGATGAGACACTTGTAGATGACTATGTGGAGTACACAGGAGAAATTATAAGAAACGGGGCGCGGATCGGTTATCTGGCGCAGGAGCTTACGAAGGAAGAACGCGCGCTTGGTATCTATGAATTCTGTGCGAAGAGCCCGGCGTTTTATGATGTAACGCCAAAGGAGCTGGCGGCGATTGCGGCGCGGCTTAGGCTGTCGTCGGATTTTTTCTACGGAGAAGGCGCGGTGGAGCGGCTTTCCGGCGGTGAGAAGGTCAAGCTGCAGCTCGGGCGGATTCTGATGGAGCAGCCGGATATGTTGTTTTTGGATGAACCGTCCAACGATATCGATCTGGAAACGCTGGCATGGCTGGAAAAATTTATACGGGAGGCGCGCGTGCCTGTGCTCTTTATTTCACACGACGAGACGCTTCTGGAACGGACGGCGAATAAGATCATCCATATCGAGCAGATCAGGCGCAAGACGAAGAGCCGATATACGGTCGCGGCAATGGGATATAAAGATTATGTAAACCGACGTGCAAGCAGTCTCGAACATCAGGAACAGGTCGCGAGGAAGGAGCGCAGTGATTATGAGAAGCAGCAGGAGCGTTTCCGGCAGATTCAGCAGAAGGTCGAGCATCAGCAGAATGCGATTTCCAGACAGGACCCGCACGGCGGGCGGCTGCTGAAGAAAAAGATGCACGCGGTCAAATCGCTGGAGCGCCGTTTTGATAAGGAATATGAGACGATGACGGAGCTTCCCGAGACGGAGGATGCCATCTATATCCGGTTCGGAGAGGAACATACGATACCGAACGGCAAGCGCGTGCTCGATTTCTCGCTACCAGTGCTTCGCGCGGGGGAACGTGTGCTGGCAGAGCAGATTCATCTTTCTGTGATCGGACCGGAACATATCTGTATCGTCGGCAAAAATGGTATGGGAAAGACTACGCTGCTGCGTCAGATCGCGGAGACGATGCAGGAGCGGAGGGACGTGCATGTGTTTTACATGCCACAAAATTATGAGGATGCGCTTCCTATGAAACAGACGCCTGTCGATTATCTTGCAGAGAGAGGCGATAAGGAGGAGTGCAGCCGCATCCGTACCTATCTTGGAAGCATGAAATACACGGCGGATGAGATGGGGCATGCGATCCGCGAGCTGTCGGGAGGTCAGAAGGCGAAGCTTCTGCTGCTTAAGATAAGTATGGAGGGCTGCGACGTGCTGCTTCTGGATGAGCCCACGCGCAATTTCTCCCCGCTCTCGAATCCGGTGATCCGCTCAATGTTAAGGGATTTCGGCGGCGCGATCATCAGCGTTTCGCATGACCGGAAATATATAAGCGAGGTGGCGGAGACGGTGTATGAGCTGACGGCGGAGGGGCTGGTTAAGAAAGAGAATGTGAATTGGTGATAATTACCAAAAATTTTTGAAAATGATTGCGTACAAAGTAGATTGATGTTATGCTTATAGGTGTGGTTAAATCCACTAAGAGAGCATCCATGACAGGACGTTAAGCTTATGGGAACGCTTGGTTAGCGTTGACTGGAGCGAGAGGTAGCCTCCCGAGCCTTTACCCGGTTTGCCGGGAATACATAGGAAGGGAGGTGCGTAATATGACAGCGTTTGAGATTATCTCAGTTTTCATTGGAATACTAACTTTGTTAGTGACCTTTGGAAGCTTGATTGTTGCGTTTCTCACCTTTCTCGATAAGAGAAATTCTTATCGGGATAGGCGTAAGAAGAAATAAAAATGCCTATCCTGTCTGCCAACAGGATAGGCGGTGTCTGTAAAGACATTTTTGCTTTTCTCGAGAGGCATCCAGCTTTGGAGTGGATGCTCTTCCTATACTTAACATAGCACAAATGGGTAAAAATTTCAATCATATTTTACCCCGTTCATTTAATATTCCTTCTTAAGATAAACAAAAGCAGTCAGTGGGCAGGACAGAGCGAATACGAGCAAGGCGCACACAAGGATCAGAATACCACTTATAACGATCTGCCTTGTGTTCATCGGGGATGGAAACAGTGTATTGATGAAAGTGCTGAGTCCCATAACGATGCCAATGCCGCCAAGCAGGCTGACCACCAAAAACACTTCGTTTCGCTCCTCCCCTCCCAGATAGAACAGCGGAAAGAAGATGGCGCCCATGAACAGGCTTATTGCGACTCCTACAACAAATAGCATAAAGACATCGGTGTTTCTGTCAAACGGAAATCCGTGCAGCAGAATTGACAGCGTTACACCGCCTGCCGCAAAAAGAATACCGATAGCCAGCCATAAAAGCAGACTGAGAAAGTAACTCTGTACGATAGAAGTTCTCTTTGCAGGCGTCGTTAGTTTGTATTTGTTCCACTTGGTTGAGCTTTCTTTCCGCAGGCTTGCTGTTGAATTGAGAGAAAAACCGATCATTCCAAGCAGCATATAACCAATGATCAGTGATGGAATTTTATTGTCCATGGCAACAACAAAAACACCCAGCAAGAGCATGACAAATGAAAATGCCTTTACATTTGAGAGCGTTGCGTAAAAATTATTTCTTAAAAGTCCTTTCATACTTTTTCCCCCTTTATTAAGAGCAGCATAATTTCATCGATGGAAACATGGTCGATCACTGCGTCCTTGTATTTTCGCTGCGCATCCTTTGCATTTGGAACCAACACATCAATCCAGAGATCGCGTTTGCGGAAGCATAAAATGTCAGCCGGATCCAATGCATAAAATTGGTTCTCCTTACAGCGCATAACGGCATAATGATACGCGAGATCGTTTTTGGATGCGGTCATAAGGAGCTTTCCGCCATGAATAAACGTTATGTAGTCCGCAACTTTTTCCAAGTCGCTAGTGATGTGGGAGGACAGTAGAATCGAGTGGTTTTCTTCCTGCACAAAATCAAGAAAAATGTCCAGCATTTCATCGCGCATAATGGGGTCTAAGCCGCTGGTTGCCTCATCTAAGATCAATAGCTCCGGGTGGTGCGATAAAGCGGCGGCGATTGCCAGCTTCATAGTCATTCCTTTGGAATAGTTCTTAATTTTCTGTTTTGGCGGCAGATGAAAATCTTCCAAATATTTTCGAAATAAGGAATTGTCCCATGTGGCAAAAAGCCCTTCCATCACTTTCGCTAACTGATTTGCCGTCAGATAAGCTGGGAAATTGTTACCGTCGTAGACAACGCCGATTTTCTCCCTGAGTTCTCCGTCTGAATCCGACATTTCTTTTCCGAACAATTTTATGGTTCCGCTATTCGGCGCAACGGTATTTAGAATGCAATCTATAGTCGTAGTTTTTCCGGCGCCATTTTCACCGACAAAGCCCATAATAGAGCCGTATGGAAGTGAAAATGTCACATGATCCAGCATAAAATCCGACTTCGGAAATGTTTTGGAAACCTGCTGTAATTCTAAGATATGCTCCATATCATTCGTCCTCCTGATAAAATAAGGTCAATAGCTCTGTTAATTTTTCAAGGGGAATATTGCTTGTCCGTCCGATTTCTGCGGCAGCCTGCAAATGCTCCTCAGCTATGCGCTGCTGTTCCTCTTGATAAAATTCCTTGTTCTGAGCCGACACAAAGCTTCCCCTGCCGACTGTTGTTTCGATAAAGCCGTCCCGCGTTAAGTCTTCATAGGCTTTTTGAACGGTAATGACGCTTACATGAATCGACTTTGCCAATGCCCGCATGGAAGGAATCGCGTCTCCGGCCTGTAATTCTCCGCTCATTATCATTGCCTTGATCTGTGATGTAATTTGCTCATAGATAGGCTTGTTGGCATTGTTGCTGATAATGATTTCCATAACTCACCGCCTTTATTTGCTAAAATGCATTTAATGTACTTAATGTACAAGTACATTATAACACCTATGCAGTCAGTGTCAAGCAGGAAAAGGAAAGTCGGCGCGCAGATTACGGATAACGCAAATGTATAGAAATTTGACGAAGCGGTGGCAGTCGGAAAACAGATGAATGTGGAAGCGCTTCGCGAATATTTGAAAAGCGGTTGCACACCCCAGGAATCCGTGTTAGGATAAAAGGGCTGAGGATTAAGATAAGCTCTTATCCAAAGCCCAAGACGAAACAAAAGTCTCTGACACCAAAAGCAGCGCTTGCGGTGAAAGCTATGGCAGTCATAATAAGAATTACCTGCGGAGAAGGTGCGCCCATCCGCAGGATTTTGTGCGCTGTATGCAGGGAGAGATTTTCTTGTATACGGCGTTTTTTGTAAACGGAGGAATTATGGAGACAAGAATCGCATTGATCGGAGTTATCGTGGAAAACACAGAGTCCGTCGAACAGCTCAATCATCTGCTGCACGAGTATGGCGGCTATATCATCGGCAGGATGGGGATTCCCTACCGCGAGAAAGGGGTCAACATCATAAGTGTTGCAATCGACGCGCCGCAGGACATTATCAACGCGCTTTCCGGCAAGATCGGGCGGCTGTCCGGGATTTCGGCGAAGACCGTCTACTCAAATGTCGGGGAGAAGAAATATGACAGGGAGGAAGGATGACAAGGGAATCAGAAATCATAGAGCGGCTCGCCGCAGAGCAGACGCTTGCCGCAGAGGAGCTTTCGATACTTCTGACGACAGATGACAAGACGGCGGAAGAACGCTTAAGAAGCCTTGCTGCGGAGACGGCGCAGCGTATATACGGAAATGAAATTTATATCCGCGGGCTGATTGAATTTACGAATTACTGTAAGAACGATTGTTATTATTGCGGCATCCGGCGGAGCAATGCGAGGGCGCAGCGGTACCGGCTGACAAAAGAACAGATTTTGGCGTGCTGTAAGGAGGGCTATGGACTCGGCTTCCGTACCTTCGTCCTGCAGGGCGGCGAAGATTTGTATTTTACGGATGCGCGTATCTGTGAGCTTGTCGCGGCGATCAAGGAGCAGTACCCGGACTGCGCGGTAACGCTCTCCGTCGGGGAGAAAACGCGTGAGAGTTATCAGGCGTATTTTGACGCGGGGGCGGACCGCTATCTGCTCCGCCATGAGACGGCGGACGAGGCGCATTACGGGAAGCTGCACCCGGCGGAGATGTCGTTTGCGAACCGGGTGCGCTGTCTTAAGGATTTAAAAGAAATCGGCTATCAGACAGGATGCGGATTTATGGTAGGTTCGCCACACCAGACGGTGGAGACGCTTTACGCGGACTTAAAGTTCATCCGGGAGTTTCAGCCGGAAATGGTGGGAATCGGTCCGTTCATCCCGCAGCAGGACACGCCGTTTGGCGACCGGGCGGCGGGAACCTTGCGGATGACGCTTCGGCTCTTAAGCATTATCCGGCTGCTTCACCCGCATGTGCTGCTTCCGGCGACGACGGCGCTCGGCACGATTCATCCGAAGGGCAGGGAGATGGGGATTCTTGCCGGGGCAAATGTCGTGATGCCGAACCTCTCCCCGGTGAATGTCCGGGAGAAATACAAGCTCTACGACAATAAGATCTGCACGGGCGACGAAGCGGCGGAGTGCCGTTTTTGTATGCAGCGGCGCATGGAGAGCATCGGTTATCGGGTGGTGACCGACCGGGGAGATTATAAAGAAGACTGACCGGGAAGAAAGGGGAAAATTATTTATGTATAACGCAAAATCATTAAAAGCAGAGGAGTTCATCTCCGACGAGGAAATTCAGGCAACCTTAGCCTACGCGGACGAGAATAAGGACAAGGTGGAGTTGATCGACGCGATCATTGCAAAAGCGAGAGAGCGAAAAGGCTTAGACCACAGGGAGGCGTCCGTGCTCTTAGCCTGTCAGATTCCTGAGAAAATTGAGGAAGTCTACGAGCTGGCGCAGCAGATCAAGAAGGATTTCTACGGAAACCGTATCGTGCTTTTCGCGCCGCTGTATCTGTCCAACTATTGTGTGAACGGCTGCGTCTACTGCCCGTATCATCTGAAAAATAAGCACATTGCGCGCAAAAAGCTGACGCAGGAGGAAATCGTAAAGGAAGTTACTGCATTACAGGATATGGGACATAAGCGTCTTGCCATCGAGGCAGGCGAGGACCCGGTCAATAATCCAATCGAGTATATTTTGGAGTGCATCAACACAATTTACAGTATTAAGCATAAGAACGGCGCAATCCGCCGCGTCAATGTCAATATAGCTGCGACAACCGTAGAGAATTACCGCAAGCTGAAGGAAGCAGGGATCGGAACCTACATTCTGTTCCAGGAGACTTATCATAAGAAGAGCTACGAAGAACTGCATCCGACCGGACCGAAGCACGACTATGCCTACCATACCGAGGCGATGGACCGTGCGATGGAGGGCGGCATTGACGATGTGGGGCTTGGCGTACTCTTCGGGCTGGAAATGTACCGTTATGAATTTGCGGGACTTCTCATGCACGCGGAACATCTGGAGGCAGTGCACGGCATCGGGCCGCACACGATCAGCGTGCCGCGCGTGAAGCATGCCGACGATATCGATCCGTCCGCGTTCGACAACGGCATCAGCGACGATATTTTTGCGAAAATCTGTGCGCTTATCCGCATTTCCGTGCCGTATACCGGAATGATCATTTCGACGAGGGAGAGTAAAGAGGTACGCGAAAAGGTGCTGCCGCTCGGCGTTTCCCAGATCAGCGGCGCGTCGAGAACGAGCGTCGGCGGTTATGCCGAGCCGGAACCGGAGGAGGAGAACTCCGAGCAGTTCGACGTCAGCGATCAGAGGACCCTGGACGAGGTCGTGAACTGGCTGATGAAGCTCGGCTATATTCCGAGCTTTTGTACGGCGTGCTACCGCGAGGGCAGGACGGGCGACCGCTTTATGGCGCTGTGCAAGAACATGCAGATTCTAAATTGCTGCCACCCGAATGCGCTTATGACCTTAAAAGAATACCTTGAAGATTATGCGAGCGAGGAGACGAGAAGAATTGGTATGGAGTTAATCGACAGAGAGTTGGAGAATATTCCGAATCCGAAAGTAAAGCAGACGGCTTACGAGCATATCCACGATATCGCGGAAGGAAAACGGGATTTCCGTTTTTAATGCTGCCGCAGACCGATAACGCTGTTTGCGACGATGGATGCAGCATAAATGCTTCGGTATAGATTGCATGGGATATAGACACGTAAGGGAAAATCGTATTTTGGGAAGGAAGGGCAGATATGGCAGTGACATTGAATGAGACGCCGGGAGGAAACCGCCTGCACATCGGGATTTTTGGGAGGACGAACAACGGTAAGTCGGCATTTATCAACGCATTCACAAAGCAGGAGGTGTCGATCGTCGCAGACGTGGCGGGAACGACGACGGACCCTGTCTACAAGGCGATGGAGGTGCACCCGCTCGGGCCGTGCATCATCATAGATACGGCCGGCTTTGACGATGAGAGCGAGCTTGGGGCGAGACGAGTGGAAAAGACGCGCCTTGCGGCGGAGAAAACGGAGATTGCAGTGATTCTGATTTCCGGGGAAGAATCGGCAGGCGGTGCGTCAGACGTCAGGGCGGAAAAGCATGACCGTTCGGGCGCATCTTGCGGACAGTTCATCGACGAAGAAGAACTGCGCTGGTATCGTTTTTTCAAAGAAAAAAATACGCCTGTACTGCTCGTCTTAAATAAGGCGGATATCAGGGAGAATGCGGATGAGCTTCTCGCGCAGATTAAGAAAGAGACGGGGGAGGACGCGCTGCTTGTGAGCGCGAAGACCGGGGAGGGAATCGAAGCCTTTAAAGAAGCGCTGACCCGGAAATTACCGGAGAACTATGGAAATCGAATGATTACCGGAGAATTGGTATCGGAGGGCGATCTTGTGCTGCTCGTGATGCCGCAGGATATTCAGGCGCCGAAAGGAAGGCTGATTCTGCCGCAGATGCAGACGATACGTGAACTTCTGGATAAGAAATGTCTCGTCATGAGCGTGACGACCGATAAGCTTGTTTCTGCGCTCGCCATGACAAAAGAGCCGCCGAAGCTGATCGTGACGGATTCACAGGTGTTCGGGTATGTCTATGAGCACAAGCCCGCGGAGAGTATGCTCACCTCTTTTTCCGTGCTGTTCGCGGCGTATAAGGGCGACCTTCCCTACTATGTGGAAGGCGCAAAGCAGATCGACGCACTAACGCCGGATTCCCGGGTGCTGATTGCCGAGTGCTGCACACATGCGCCGCTTGCGGAGGATATCGGCAGGGAGAAGATTCCGCGGATGCTGCGGAAACGCTTTGGCGAAACGCTTTCGGTGGAGCTTGTGAGCGGAACGGATTTCCCCCAGGATCTCTCGGGCTACGACCTGATTATCCAGTGCGGCGCGTGCATGTTCAACCGGAAATATGTCCTCTCGCGCATTGACCGGGCGAAAGCGCAGCAGATTCCGATGACAAATTACGGCGTGACGATTGCGCACCTGACCGGAATCTTAGATAAAATCACCCTGCCGGAATAAGAACTACCCTGTCAGAATAGGAAGTACCCTACCGGAATAGGGAGCACCCTGCCGGAGTAGGGAGCACCCTGCCGGAATAGGGAAGTGTGCCCCGCGCAAAAGGATCACGCACTGTGCTGCGTGCACAATGTCACCAACGGTGCAATGTGTGTAATGAAAAGACCGTGTTTTCCGTAAAGCTCCAAGTGCAATTTGTCGAAATAATAATAAATATATGTCAAGGCTGATGCCGGACGAATCGAAGGATTGACATCGGAAAAGAGTATCAGGCATCGGCAGGCAGAGAGGAGAAGAGATTATGGCAATCATGGGAATGGAACGAAGCTATGGCGCAGGCTATCTGACCGGCGAAGCGGAAATGTTTAAGAGCAGAGGCACAGGAAGTGACAGGAAATATATTGACGGCGAGGCGTACGCGGCGAAAATAGCGTCGGAAAAGCACGCGCCGTATGACGATATGGCGGATGAAAACGGCTTCATTACATACCACGGCGTAATCTTCCGTTGTGATAAAGATAATAATCAACTTACACTTGGCGATGTGAGCAATCCGGCAAATACGATTACGGTCCCGCTCGAAGCGGGCGGGAGCCTTGTCTTCAACAGGGAGAATATCGGGGATTTGTCAAGGGCGATCACGATGTTCTCAGGGGAGGACGTCAGGCGGATCATGACAGCGATCGCGCAGGATGCACAGTGCGCGCGCAAGCAAAATGAAATCGAAGAACTTGAAACCAAGGTCGGGACGAAGCCGGAGGAAGCGGAGTAAGACCTTTATGTAAGCCGGGCTTTTGCCCGGCTTTTACATGTGCGCCTGGCGGCAACTCCTGACGGCGCACGTTTTCATTTGCCAAGACACGTAAAATCAGATACAATGTCTGTTAGTTGGTGAAAGCGATGCAAGAAAGAACGAAGCGGGAGGAAAGAACCGATGAAATACACGACAACAGATGAACTGGAATATTTTGACTTTGGAGAGGCGTATATCGGGGATGTGCAGGCGGCGGGAGATTTTTTTCATCTGGTGCTTGACAATGTGACGATTCTGCCGGAGAATTCCTGCAACCGGGATATCCGCACGATGCGGACGAACGAACTGCTGTTTAAGCTTGAGCAGGCGGAAATTGCGGCTGTGATAAAGGAAGGATTTAAAGTCTATGATGCGGACGGCAGGCTGATGAAGACCTGTGACGATACAGAGCTTCCGGCTGCAAAATGGCCGGATATGATAAAGTCGTTTGTGGGAGGAATGATTTATTCCTTAAAGAAAGAGAAGAACCAGTATGAGTTCATCATCGACGCCCCGGACGAAGCGACCTATGCGCTGCGCGTAACTGCGGCGCATGATGTGGAGAGCTGGGATCGTTTTTTGAACCTGTGAGAAAGTAAGGCGCGGATAATCGTCTGCGCCAAATTGCTTTGGAATGGAGGAAGCGCGTTATGCTGTACATAGCGGTCTGTGATGATGAGGAAGCTGTGGCGGCGGCGAATGCCGCGGCTGCAGAGGAGGTTCTCGGGAAATGCGGTCTGCCCGGCAGGGTCGTCACCTATACGGACAGCAGAAATCTGCTTTATGATATCACGGAGGACGGATTTCACTTTGACCTGATTCTCTTGGACATTGAGATGCCGGGGAGTACGGGCATGGAGCTTGCGGCAAAGCTAGAACCTGCGCTGCCGGATGTGAAGATTATCTTTATTACGTCGCATATTGAATATGCCATCGATGCGTTTGAATTGTCCATTTTCCGCTACGTGCCAAAACAGGAACGCGGAAGACGGCTTTACGCCGCGATCGAGGACGCAGTGAAGCTGCTTGCGATCGAGGACGGCAGGATCTACACGATTCAGACGAACAGCCGGATAGAGAAAATTCCGTACAGGGAGATTCTCTATATTGAGCGCGACGGGAAAAATGCCGCGATTGTCACGGCAGGCGGTACGTCAAAGGTGAGGAAGAGCTTGCAGCAGGTCTATGACGAGCTTGCGTCGGAGGAATTTCTCTATATCGACCGGGGCTGTATCGTCAATCTGATTCATGTGCTGCAGGTGAAGGACGGCATGGCGGTGCTGAAAGAAGAGACGGCGCTTCCGATCAGCCGTTCTCATTTAAAAGAAGTCAAAGAACGCATCAATACATACTGGGGGGAGCATATATGATGGAATGGATGCAGGTTATTTCGGATGGCGCGGCAGGATGCGTGCGCATTGTGCTGTGTCTGTATCTGATCGGTGCGCTGCTTCCTGCCAGAAGGATAGAGAGAGAGGTTTGTTTCGTAGGCGTGTTTGGAGCGGTCATCGTGGAGATCGTCGTGGTGCTTTCGGAAATGCCCCTGCTGTATCACGTGGTGCTTGAGATTGCGTGGGCGGTTATCTGTGCGGTGCGTTTTCTTAAGGCGGAGCTTAGGATGAGCCTGTTTATCGCTGCATTCTATGAAACGGTCCTGTTTTTGTGGTGTTTTCTACTGCAGGCGGCAGCCGGAATCCTTGCGGGAGAAACGGTGATGCCGGAACAGACAGGCGTAATTGCACAGACGGCGTTCTGGCTGGCGCATCTTATTTTTATCGCTCTGATGGCATATTCCCTGCGGCGGGACGCGTTTGTCGGGCTGCAGGCGGCGGCTCTTATGGGATTTTTGGCTCTCATGGCGCTCTCGCAGCAGACGGGGCTTGCGATCCCTTCCGATACGCTCGATACGTGGCTGATTTTATCGGTGATACTTTTGATGGCGGCGCTCGTCTTTCGTTTGAGACGGCAGTATGAGGTGGAGCGTGAACTTGTCCGGCTGAAATCCGAGCAGACAGAGCTTCTTACGCGGGATTACACCGAGCTCAACCGCGTTTATGCGGCGAATGCAAAGCTGTTCCACGATTTCCATAATCATATCGGTGTGCTGCGGCAGCTGATTGAGCATCAGAAATACAGTGAGGCGTTAAGCTATCTGAATGAGCTGCAGGCGCCGATTCGGGAAATGGTAGTCAAGGTCTGGACCAAAGACGAGACGGTGGATTATCTGATCAACAGCAAAATGCGGGCGGCGTTGGAAGCGGGAATCGCATTCGGTGTGCAGGTCGAGTTCCCGCGCGGCACGAATATAGCGAGCGCGGATATGTGCGCGATTCTCGGAAATCTGCTGGACAATGCGATCGAGGCGGCAGGTCAGGTCGCAGAGCAGGAGCGAAGGAAGATCTCGCTTACCATCCGGCGTATCAATCAGATGTTGATCATCAAGGTGGAAAATTCCTGTTCGGGCAGAACGGTCGTGCAGGACGGTACACTTAAGACGACAAAGACGGACGGCGGGCTGCACGGCTGGGGACTAAGGAGCGCGCAGACCGCGGCGGAAAAATACGACGGCATGGTGCAGACGTCATGTGAGAACGGCTGCTTTCGTGCGGTCGTAACGCTGTCCTATCAGGGAGTTGCGCAGCCAGGAACTGCATATAAGGTATAAAAGGCATACAAGGTATAAAAGGCATACAAGCCATAAAAGGAGCTGCACGGCAGCTCTTTTTTGCAGTCAAAAAACAGCAGATCGCGGACATTTCCTTTTTCGTGATTCTTTTTGGCTATACTATAGTTATCAGAAAACGAAATGAAATTAAATAGGAGGAAAACAAGGAGGATTGTAATTTATGAGACATTGTTATATTCGTGGGATTCTGGCAGTTATATGGGTGGCGGCAGCAGTGGTATGCGCGGTCGCGGGAAATTTTGCAATGACGGGGCTGTATGCGCTTATAGGCGCGGTATTTTTCTATTCGGCGTACTCCATGTGGAAGAAGAATGAAAAAGGAGATCACTGATGATGGAGAAGAAGCTTCTTTCGATACAAAAGCTGTGCGCGTGGTATGACTGCAAGAAACCTGTGCTTTCCGATTTCTCGCTGGAACTGGCGGAGCATGAGGTAGTCGGTCTGATCGGGTTAAACGGGGCGGGAAAGACCACATTTCTAAAGGTGTTGTCCGGTGTGCACGAGGGATTTTGCGCAGAGCAGCTCGTCATGGACACACACGCGGTAGATTTTTCTGACCGGGCGTTTCAGAGACAGCGTTACACCGTGTTCGCGGAGGACGCATCGTTTTCTTATTTTACGTTCCGGGAATATCTGACCTATGTATGTAAAGTATATGGCGTGGCGCAGCCGGATATCTCAGAACTGGTCGCCGGCTTCCATTTTGGGGAATACACGGATGTTCTGATGAAGGATCTGTCGATGGGAAACCGCAAGAAGGTCTTTTTGATCACGGCGTTTGCCCTAAAGCCGCGGCTGCTGCTTTTGGATGAACCGGTCAACGGACTCGATTTCACGAGCACGGAGTATCTGTATCAGCTTATGGCGGGGTACAGGGAGCATGGTACGTTGCTTTTTTCCTCGCATATCCTGGAGAGCATTACGCTGACCTGCGATCGGGTACTCGTGCTCGAGGAGGGACGGATCCGGGAAAGTTTTTCGCAGGGAGAAATCGATGCGGCAGGCATCCGGGAGGCACTTGTGGTATGAGAGAAATCTTTTGGATATTTGGGAGAAAATTATTCGGGCTGCGCGGCGAGCGTCTGGGGAGAAATCTGTTCATTTGCCTGGTCGTATTTTGGGGACTTTCGATTGCGGATTACAAGGTGGAAATCGCATCGGGGATTTTGTATCTGATGACGACCGTCTTTTCCGCGGGAGCGATGTGGCAGGCACTGTCCGCAAAGGAAAACAGGGAAGACTTAAAGCACCTTGCTATGCTCCCGTGCGGGGAGCGGGAGGTGAAGCTTGCCTATGCTGCGGCGCTCGGAAGTTATACGCTGTGCACGAAGACCGCGGTGCTGTGGGCGGTCGTGTTTACTGTCGCAGAGTGGAGTATGGCGGAGCTTGCGGCGGGCGTATGCTGCGGGATCGGCGCAGTGACCGCGGCGGCGTGCGCTTATCTGCTGCTGCCGTTTTCACGGAAGGTATCTACTGCGCATTCACACAGGAGCGGAAAGCGGTTTCTTGTTGTCCGGTATCTGATGCGCTATCTGATTTCCCATAAGAATTATATGGTAAATACCTTTGTGATGTGGGGGCTTGCCTGCATCCTCCCTGCATTTTTTGGGAGGTTTGACACCGTGGCTGTGCTTCCGATCGGGTTTGCCCTGCTTACGCTAAATACGCCGATCTGCATATTGCTTTCCTGCGACCCGGCGACGGAGCGCGCAGTGCATTTCCTGCCCGGAGGGGTGAAATGTTTTCTGGTTCCGTACGGGCTTTTTATTTTCGGATGCAATCTGACCGCGGACGTTATTTTTCTGATGAGCTGGCAGCGGCAGATTGGCGGGATCGGGATTTTTTATGTCCTTACGGCCGTCTGCTTTGCGCTTCTTAGCGCCGCCTGCTCTGCGCTGTTGGAGTGGTTCTGTCCGCTCCGTGGGATTGTAATCGAGAGCGATCTCTGGCATCATCCGAGGAAGTATCTTGTTCCGGCGGGAATGCTGCTGCTTGCGGGGGTGCTTGGTCTGATGCGGTTTTAGGCGGAGGTGATTCGTCTCGATTTTCTTTATACGCGCCGGAGTGCGCATCGGTCGCCCACGGCGAATGCCATGGACGCAAGCGTCCATGGCATAATGTCGTCAGACATTATACGCGCCGGAGTGCGCATCGGTCGCCCACGGCGATGAATCAGCAGAAATTCTATTTTACACTTGAAAATGAGAAGGTAACCGCTGAGGCGGGAAGTGGATTTTATGCAAAGATGGGTCTTGGTATTGAAAAATATCATTTTGAGGCTGCGTCGGGATGCAGGGCGGAATAGATGCATACAAAAACAGATATTGAAACGCCGGCAGTATCGTACTACCTTCAGATTTTGAAGGATGAGGGAGTTTTGAAGGTGTGGAGGGAAGGAACGAAGAATTATTGTTATTCACCACTTTGCAACTTTTTATATATGGTGGCAGGGGTAATAGATTAGGACTTTTAAGTGTTAGTATAATCTGATTTTGATAAAATAAATGTAATAAATTTGAAATATGCAAGTCCATAATCAGTGATAAGTCTTGTTTCGTTACCATCGCGCTGTACTCGTTTTAATATATTTTTAGCCAAATAGATATCTGTATAATACTCATATGTTTGTGGGAAGTATTGTTTACTAACACCATGAACAAATTGATTTATATATTTTATTAAAAAAACATTTGCGTTCATATTTTCTTGTTGATAAATTATATAGTTACTAAAAAAGGTGTACAATGAAATAAACTCTTCTATATTGGCGTTATTTAGGTTGTTTTTTGTCCATCCTTTTAAGTCATATTTATTTAGAAATTCATTAAGCGTTGAATGTATAGCAATTTTTATATCTTTACAATCATCGACCTCTCTGATAGTTTTTGACATGACTAAGGCTTTAAATGATTTGTATTTATCAGGATTATCTGATTCCATTATTTTTTCTAATCCTAAAGAGTTTATTTTGGAAGTTAAAAAGTCTTGGCTAATTACAACAGCAAAAACAGGAATATCTTTACTCAAGGCGTATTCATATTCAAGCTGCGTATAACTTTTCCCTGATTTTGACTCAACAGACCCATAACGCCCACCTAAAATAATCATATATACATCAGATTCATCAATCCACTTGTATATTGTTTTGAGCTGTGAATCATTTCCCGCTTTAAACAATTCCATACCAGCAGGAATATGACCTGCATCAAGAATAGCTTCAACGGCAGCCTGGCGTTCTTCAATAAGATCTGTGTATGTAGATGAGATAAAAACTTGTAGCTTTTTATTCATTAGTATCATCTCCTTAAACATGATAGAGAAATTATACCACAAATGCAGAATATAGTAAATATGGCAACGTTTGGCTTGAGGAAAAGAATTAATTTTTGATATTCCAATACATTTTGGACAACTTTATTACACAACGACAAACACCCGAATCAGAGCCGGAACCAGCCTTGCCATGGTACGTCATGTGATGCCGGGTACTGGCAAAGATCTTTGGGACACGTGAAATTTTTTGCAGATTAAATGGAATCAGGTGGCGGCTAAGGAACAAGAGTTTAATGAAATGAAACAACAGCTTTTGGAGATTCTGCATTAGATAAATTCAAACGGCAAGAAAAGTAGAAGTAGAGATACTTCTATTTTTTTTGTTAAGAACGAAAATTAAGAAAAAATGTATTTCGGGGAGTAATCGAACAAATTTTCTGGTATAATGTATGTTAGAGATTCACGGGAGGAGGCACACCGCATGGAGGATGGCAAACAGCACATATATATTGCAATCGATCTGAAATCTTTCTATGCTTCTGTGGAGTGTGTGGAGCGGCAGCTGGACCCGCTCGATACGAATCTTGTAGTCGCAGATGAAAGCAGGACGGAAAAGACGATCTGTCTGGCGGTGTCTCCATCCCTGAAAGCCTATGGCATACCGGGCAGGGCAAGACTGTTCGAGGTGGTGCAGCGCGTGAAGGAGGTCAACGCCGATCGAAAGGGCAGGGCGCCGGGCGGAAGATTTTCGGGCGCTTCTCATTTCGCGGGGGAGTTAAACGCACACCCGGAACTGGAAGCGGCCTACATCGTAGCGCCGCCGCGCATGGCGTTTTACATGGAATACAGTACCCGAATCTACAATGTCTACCTCAAATATATTGCGCCGGAGGACATTCATGTCTACTCGATCGACGAGGTCTTTATGGATGTGACGCACTATCTGGGAACATATCAGATGAGCGCAAGAGAGCTTGCATCCAGAATCATAAAGGATGTCATGGAAGAAACGGGCATTACTGCCACGGCAGGAATCGGAACGAACCTGTATCTTTGCAAGGTGGCAATGGACATTGTGGCAAAGCACGTAGCGCCGGATGAGAACGGCTTGTGCATTGCCGAACTGGGTGAACTGAGCTACCGGAAGCTTCTGTGGAATCACAGACCGCTGACGGATTTCTGGCGGGTGGGAAACGGCTATCGGAGAAAGCTTGAGGAAGCAGGACTTTATACGATGGGAGACATTGCAAGGTGCTCCATAGGCGGCGACAGGGATTATCATAACGAAGATTTATTGTATAAGCTGTTCGGCGTCAACGCGGAACTGTTGATCGACCACGCGTGGGGTTATGAGCCGGTCACGATGGAGCAGATCAAGGCATATAAGCCACAGACCAACAGTATAAGCTCCGGTCAGGTGCTGCAGTGCCCCTACGATTTCGATAAGGGAAAATTGATCGTCCGGGAAATGACGGATCTGCTTGTGCTCGACCTGGTGGAAAAAGAGCTGGTGACGGACCAGATGGTGCTTACCATTGGCTACGATATCGAAAGTCTCATGGATTCCGATATCCGGAAAAGCTATAAAGGGGAAGTTGTGACCGATCATTATGGAAGGAAAGTCCCGAAGCATGCGCAGGGAACGGTCAATCTTGCGCATCGGAGTTCTTCCACAAAGCAGATCGTGGAGGCGGTAACGGAACTGTATGACAGAATTGTAAATCCGAAGCTTCTGGTGCGCAGAGTTACCGTGACGGCAAATCATTTGGTGGAGGAGAGCGCCGTGGCAGATACGCAGGACTTTGAGCAGTTGGACTTATTTACGGATTATGAGGCTGCGGCGAAGGAGAAGGAGGAAGAGAATGCGTTTCTTGCGAAGGAACGCAAACTGCAGGAAGCCATGCTCGCCGTGAAGAAGAAGTATGGAAAGAACGCCATGCTAAAGGGCATGAATCTGCAGGAAGGAGCGACGACGAGAGAGCGGAATCACCAGATCGGAGGGCATAAGGCATGAGTGACGAAAACAAATATGACGATATACTGTATCTGCCGCACCCGGTATCTGCAAGACATCCGCAGATGCCGCTTGCTGACCGGGCGGCGCAGTTCTCACCGTTTGCGGCGCTGACCGGGCATGAGGCAGCCATAAGGGAGACGGCGAGACTTACAAAGGAGCGGGTCGAACTGGATGAGAGCAGAAAGGAAATACTCGATGAACGCCTGCAGATGATCCGTGAGAATCTTTCCGAAAAGCCCGAGGTCACCTTCACTTATTTTCAGCCCGACGAGAGGAAGAGCGGCGGAGCCTATCTTACGGTTACGGGAAGGGTGAAAAAGATGGATGGGTATGAGCGGCGGATTTTGTTGGAGGACGGAACGGTCGTGCCGCTGGAAGAATTGATCGATATAGAATTGTTTTCGAATGGAGAAAGAAATTTCTGACTGTAGATTGAGGAAGGATAGAAATAATAAAAGTCCTGACGGGCAGGAAGTTTGAAGCGTGAGAGTGTGCGAAGTGTATTTGGTTCCAGGAAATTAAATATGTATTTGTTACAAATAATCAAACGTAGTTGGAACCGCTTGAAAAATATGATATATTTAATAGATACTACATATATAAAATTACGATAAGGGCAGGAAACATGGAAAGAAACGAAGTGTGTATTCGGAAAATGTGTTTTTGTCTGATGCAGAGGAAAAACCAGGAATGAAGAGAGACTTAAGACTTAACATGGCGCATCTGTCCGACACGGCAGATTCAATACAGAATTATTTTGACAGGATAGAAGACTTGAAAACAGCATGTCAGAATTTTCTTATCGTTTTGCAGAAGCAGGACAGCGTATCGTATCAGACCTTGTCAGAGGAGTGGGAAAAGGGTATTATAGGGTACATAGATGAAATGGAAGAGCGCTTGACAATCATGGAAACGATGCTGTCAAATTATAT
>JAETOE010000019.1 GCA_021771815.1 Roseburia hominis | reverse complement strand
GCTTTTGCAAGCCGTCCTTCATTGTCGTAGGAAAAGGTGATGCCTCTGCCGTTTGCGTCCTGTCTGCGGAGAAGGTCTCCGGTGTGGTCGAAGCGTAGGATATCGCCGTTTACAGATTTCAAAAGATAATGGTGGTGTGATCCTGTTGAAACTGTCGGTTCATTATCTACGCCCGACGTTTCTTTTTCTCTGCTCTTTGTCCTTTCTTCAACCGGAATGCCAGATACTTCACTCTTTGTCCTCTCTTCGAATCCGTTTTCGTTTTCATATGTCGTTCTTTTTTCAACCGGAACACCAGATCCCGCACTCGATGCCGTATCAGTCATGCTTGCCGTCTCTGCTTCCACCTCTACCAGCGTCTCCAACGCCGCATTCCTGCACAGATATGTCCCATCCTTCTGCCGATGAAAAGTCTTTTTCTGCCCGTCCTGCATCCGCACTGTGACAGTTCCGTCTTCTTTGGCAGTGAGTCTGATCTCATAATTATGCAGGAAGCAGCGTCCAAGACTTCCTCTTGTGTGGTCTTTGGAGTTGTAATACCGATGAAAAGAAAGCGGTATCTCCCCGCGGACAGCAAGGTCTTCATGGTCATAAATAAAATTTCCAGTGCTAAGGTTGACCGGGTCTTTGCTATATGCCACTGCCGCGGCTGCGACGCCGAGCATTTCGGCCTCGATCTCTGCAAGGCGCGCGGCAAGTTCCTCTGTAGTGTCCTCCCACGAGGTCTTGATGTCGTTTAAGCGGGCGGTAAAGTCGGCGTAGCTTAAGCTGATATCACCGCTTGTAAGAAGCCCGTGCAGATCTGCGATCCGCTTTTCGACCGTGCCGAGTATTTCGCCGAGACTATCCATCTGTCCTGCAAGGCGACTGTCGTATTCGGGGATGTCGCTCCGGAGTTTTCCGATGATAGTCTGTAAGTGATTGATCGTTTCGCTGTACTGCTCCTTGACAAGCGTTCCCTGTAAGCGGCTCAGGGCGTCGCCGAGTCCACCGTCTTTGTCACGTCCGTCGATTTCAGCGTAGATGGATGCGATGTTTGACATGGAGGTTTCCATGTCGCGGCTTAGATCAATGGCCACGGTAAGGAGCTTCGTTCCTTCGCTCAATAATTCCTGTAAATCTGCGGCGTCAAAGGCACAGTCATGGGTGAGGTGGGCTTTGTTTGTGTTTGACATTTATATTTTCTCCAATCTGGCTGTTTTATTCGATCTGCTTGTTTTATTCGGTCTATTTGCTTTCTTCGGTCTGTCTGTTTTTCTGGCTGTTTTCTTTCATCTATCTGTCTTCCTGACGTTCTGTCTGTTTTCCCGGTGTTCAGTCGGTCGTTACGTTTGTACTTTCTTATCCATGTCATTATATATTGCTTATCCAAAAACTACAATGTACTTTAGTACCAATTCGGTAATTTCGCAACATTTTTCCACCGCTTATATACCACAACAATTTTTTCAAACAAAATACCCGTATCATCAACCATCCTTTCGCACCAGACTGCATATATTTTCATCTGCCACAATCTATTTCCCTTCTGGATGAAGCGTGCGTTTCAAATTTTTTGACATCACGTCTTTTGTTTCGCTCGTGGAAGCTGCACATCTGTATACACAATACTTTTTTGTAATAGGACACAATTTTCTATTGCAGGCTGACTAATACGGTGCTGTTTACAGGAAATGCCATCTCCACGAAGTATGCATTCTGCCCGATACAGCTTTTACTCTATAGGAATCACACCCTAAAGCAACACCGTATTTCTTATAGAAAAACCGTGCGCTGCTGGTGCACAAAAAGAATACCGCCCTGCAAATATGCAGGACGGTATTCCTTCCTTTCACCCCTTGGTCCGCTTTGATATATAAATCGTCCTGGTCCGGATTGTCGGGATTTTCTTCACCTATTAATTTCACGCAATCCGCACAACGCCGCTCTTTCTTACTACTTCTCCAAACTTTTTACTCCTTATGCCTTCCGCCCGCTTTTCCCTACCGGAACCATGCCGGATCTTTGGTACTCCTCCCATGCTTTTCGAAACCTGAAGGTGGCGACGGCCGCAAAGATCGCAGCTAATAGAACCAGCCAACCGGAAAGATATCCGTTGAGAACCGTCGCAAGAAGGAGATTAATTCCGCCGTACACGCAGTCGAGCACAGCACAGACACGGCTCTGCTTAAGCTGTACGCCAAGCCCCAGCCCGACTAAAACCGCCACATCAATCAGACACCAATAATCACCCCACGCAAAAGCTTCCACACCGCTCAAAAAGATAATTCCCGCGCACACATATAAACAAATGGCCGATATCCTGATGCTTAATGCATACGTCTTCATTTCCGGACGCCGCAAAAACTCCTTCTGGGACATCCTCCCTCCTGTGACAGACCGATTCCCGGTCGTTTGACTTCCTGCCGGTCGGTTCCATATCGGCTGATTCCCGACTGGCTGATTCCCGATCTTTTCGCTTCCTGCTGGCTGATTCCATATCTGCTGGTTTCCTGTCGACTGACTCCCGATCGGCTGATTTCCTGTCGACTGTGCCGTGTAAGTTCCGCCTGCAGCCTGTCCGTTTCCCACCGTACTGTAATCCGCTTCCCACAGCCGATTCAACAGCTCATCCACCGTTTTGATCCGCTTCTCAATGCGCAGTTCCAGTCCGTCGCTTAAGACATCCGCCATCTTCCCGCTTAAAGGCTCCCTCCCCGGCACGAGATAAGATAACGTATCCTCGTACATCCGGTCCATGGCGTCGGGAACCATTTTCCCCGTCACGCAATAATAGATGGTGGCGCACAGGGCGTATACATCCGTCCACGGTCCGATGTTTCCTTTTTCCTGATACTGCTCCGGCGGGCTGAACCCTTTTTTCGTCACCTGCTGGGAGGCGGCGTTCTGCTGGAAAGAAACGTCCTTCGCCGCACCGAAGTCTAAAAGCCAGACTGTCCCGTCCTGCTGTATCATAATATTATCCGGGCTGATATCGCGGTGAATCAATCCCTTTTCGTGCATCCTCGCAAGGCTTCCCATCAGAGGGGCGAGCAGACTCCTGCACTCCGCAAAACTCATGGTCCCCGTCTCCCGCAGTCTCTGTTTTAAATTTACGCCCTCTATGAAATCCATGACGATATATGCGGTCTGGTTCTCCACAAAGGTATCGCGTACTCGCACGATTCCCGGCAGGGAATCGATCTTTGCCATTCTTCTCGCTTCCTTCAGAAAGCTGTCGCAGCCCTTCTGCTGCTGTTCTTTGCTGACCTGTGTCGTATTCCACTGAATCTCGTTGGACATAGTGCTGTTGCGCGTCGTAAATCCCATCGGAAAATACTCTTTGATCGCCACCTTCACATCCAGGGCAATGTCATATCCCACATAGGTGATGCCAAAGCCGCCCTGCCCTAAAATTCTGCCCACCAGATAGCGTCCCCGCAGAATCGTATTCCACTTTATTCCAAACGGGGACTGCTCCGCTCTCTGCGGGTCAAATCCGCAGTGAGGGCAGACCGTTTCATGTTCCTGCATCAGCTCCATACAATTCACACAACGCCGTTCTTTCATACTGTCCCTCCTCGTTCTTCCACGCGGTACTCATAGCTGCCCATGCGTATCGTCTCTCCTGTGTGGACTGCCACCCTGCCGATAGTGCGGATCGGAATTCCGTTGACAAAGGTTCCGTTTTTGGAATCCATATCCCGGATGTACACTTTACCGTTCTCCCACTTCATTTCGCAGTGAACGCCGGACAACTTGGGATCCTTCGGGTCAAGAATGATATCCGCCTTTCCGTTTCTGCCCACCGTCATCTCTTTTCCTTCCTCCAGACGAAGGGTATGACCGATTCCGCTGTAGCCTATCGCATACAAACGCAATTCCAATACCCTCACAGACCGCTCTTTTGTCCCCGAAACAGGAGCTGCCTCACCGGAGGTCACCGCTGTCACGGCAGCGCTGTTCTCTTCGGATCCGTCCTTTCTTCCATCCGGGTTCTCCTTCCTCTTTCGCTTTCTTAAGCACACCGCTGTCAGGACGGCAAGGACAAGCAGTACTGCGGCGGCAATCGCCGCAATCAGCCACGGCGACAGCGATGACGACGGCTCCGGCAGCAGCGGCTCCGGCAATCGCTCCTCCGTGTCCGCTTCCTGTTCTTCGGATTGAAATACCCCCGTGAGATCCTCCGCATAAAGTTTCAGCGTGTCCTCATAGACCGCCCCCTCCGCCGATGTATAGACCATTCGAAGGAGCATCTCATCCTTATCCGGCAGCGTGTCGGGCAGTTTTGCCGTGACCACAAAACCGTTTTCTCTTTGGAACCGGATCGCAGTACCTGCTTCCGCCGCCGTAATACCGTCCAGCTTCGGTGCAAAATGCGCGCCTCCCGCCGACATACGCGCAAAGCTCCCGAGAAGCTTTGCGTTGTCGATTGCCTCCTCATCGGGCGCATCCCTTAACACCGCCACCGTATAGACCGGTATGGACGCTTCCGCAACGGCTTTTTCCGCCTCGCCTTTCGTAATCCCCGTTTTCTGGTCATCCTTTCCGTCCGATAAGATCAACAGACATTTTCTCGGGTTTACGCCCGGATCACTCTCCAGAATGCGGATACTTTCACAGATTCCCTGGTACAGATTCGTATCCTCCCCGCCCGCTGCAAGAGCTTCGATCGTCTCTTTTATTTCTTCCGGTTCCGTTAAAAAGTCTCCGGCGTCCGTCTGATTTCCCAGCGTCCCGATCACCATATTGTCGCCGTCCAAAAGTCCGTCCGCAATCGCAGAAAGCGTCTCTTTCGTCTGGCTCATCTGTTCCTCATTCATCGAACCGGACACATCCACAAGGCAATAATAAGTAACCGGCGTATGTATCTCATTTTCCCATTCCAGCGAAACCGGCTCCATCTCCTGCCCGCCCAGGGAAATCTTAAAATCATCGATACGCTCCTCCCCCGGGACAATGTCCGCGCAGAAGATGGAAAGCTGTCCGCCTTCCTCCCTGCAGCCTTCCAGAAATCTCCCGTTTTCCGAAGCAAGGATGCCCACAGCGCCGGATAAGACCAGCAAAAGACTACACCCTGCCGCAATCAGCCTTTTTTTCATAGTTTGTCACCTCTATCGTTCTGCAAATATGCCTACCGCCGTATGGTTGTCGTGTCCTGCTCCCTGCCGTTTCAATACCCGAAAACTCATAGCGTAGATCCACTCCCGGGGAGACTTGGACTTATACAGGTCCAACAGCATCTCATCTTCCGTTATCGACTCCCAGAATCCGTCCGTGCAGAGCAGAAACGCATGCCTGCCCGGTTTTAAATCGACAGGATCGTGGATTTCCGGCGAAAGTTCCTCATCCCCCAGCACCCGCAGCAGCCGGCTGCGGTCACAGTGCCCGGGAATCTCCTCCCGCCTGATTTCCCCCAGGGCGACCGCCATCTGCGACACACTGTGATCTAACGTACAATCGCACAATGTCTCATCCACGAAGTGATAAAGCCTGGAATCTCCGATATGCGCCCATATCGCCTGTCCGCCCCAAATACCCAGCCAGACTGCCGTTGTTTTCATCCGGTTTCTGTCGGTGCGGGAATTTATGATTTCCTCATTCGCTGCGGTGAAATGCGTCCGTATATCCTCTTTCGCAGGGAAATCACTCTTCGCGCCGCAGTTTAAAAGATGCCGGACCGCGATCTTAGACGCCCTGCCGCCGTCGCCATGCCCTCCCAGGCCGTCCGCTACCGCGGCGCAGAAATTTTCCCCACGGGAAAAGATACCATAGGAATCTTCGTTCTCCCGCCTTCCGCCGCGGCATGTATATCCGTACCCTTCTGTCCCGTCTCCCATGTTACCCTCCTACCATATCTGATATATTTCCTGCGCAAAGCCGAACCGGTTCTCCCTCGCGAGCCTGTGCCATGACATGGGCGGCAGTCTCTGCCCGTTTAAGAACGTTCCGTAAGCGGATTTCTCATCCCTGACATAAAGCCGCCCCTGCATATCCAGCATCACCGTACACTGCGTCCGGCTGATTCCCCGGCTGTCAACGGGATAAGAAATCATGCAATTCGGGCTTCTGCCAATCGTCATAACCACGCCGGGAACAATTTTCCAGTTCTTTCCCCGATAATGTCCCTGCACACATGTGAGCTGCCAGTTTGCCCCGGTATCCGTCCTCTGTCTGCCCGTACCTGTATGAGACGGACATTCCCCCGGAAAAAGTGCATCCGCCAGTTCCGCCGCTGTCTGAAAACGCCGTTTTGATTCGATTTCCATTCCCCGGTCGATTGCCAGCGCCACATGCCGCGGCAGCGCAGGACACAATTCTCCGATGCTGACTGTCTGATCGTCTAATGCACGGTCCGGCGCCTTCTGCGGCATCTTCCCGCTTAAGGCATAATACATGGTAATACAGAGCGCATAGATATCCGTCCACGGTCCCTGATCTCCATTTTGCCGATATTGTTCCAACGGTGCAAAACACTCTTTTAAAAATGTAGTAAAACCTCCAGAATTACTGTAGCAGCGCACGGAACCGAAATCGATCAGCAAAGCCCTCCCATCCTTCGTCAGGAAAATATTGTCCGGGCTGATATCCCGGTGGATAAGCTTCTCCCCATGCAACGCCTGCAAAGCCCGCAGAACCATACGGATATATACGGAAAGCTGATCCCACCCGATTTTCCCATGCTGCCGCAGAAAATGCTTTAAATCAGTTCCATCCAGATATTCCATCACATAATAAGCCGTATGGTTCTCCTCAAAAAAGTGGAACACATTCACAATATCTGGATTTTTAAGAAAACGGTGCAGATTCTGCGCCTCCTCTAAGAACCTCTGCTTTACATGCGAAAAATATGCCTCCTGCCCCGCCACGACACGAATTTCACCGCTCTCTGGCACACGCACCACATCCCTGCCGGGAAACAGTTCTTTCACCGCCACCCTGCAATTTTCTTTACAATCATAGGCAAGATATGTAATCCCAAAGCCTCCGATTCCAAGCACCCTTCCGATATCATACCTCCCTTGCAGCAGGCAGTGTTTCGGGAGTGCATTCGGATTATGGGCATTTTCCGTCACCTGCAAATCCATATTCTCCGCCATCCTTTTGTTAAAATTCCAGAATTATCGCGGTAAAGTTATCCTGCTTTGGCTTCTGATATTCCAATATTCGTTTCTCCATGGCTGCGGCTGCCTGCCGGCAGTCTCCACAGCTTTGTATGATATCGCAGATTTCCTGCTCCGAAAGCGTATGAAACACACCGTCGCTCATGAGAAGAAGCATATCTCCCTCCTGCACGGGCACGCCCCTTGCGCTTCCGTCGATGTACTTTAGCTTCCCCATGCCGATAAAGCTGGTAAGTCCCCTGCGCTTCGGGTGCCGCCTTGCCTCCTCAAAGGATATTTCCTGGTTCACCGCCTGCTGCAGCAGTTCCGCCTCATAGGTATGTTCCCGGTTCAGTTGGATCAGCCTGCCGTTCCGGTACAGGCAGATCCTGCTGTCACCGACGGACACCCATGTAAAGCTCTCCGGGCATGCCATGACCGCGACCACGGTAGAGCCGCTCTGATACTGGTTCTGCACCCCTAACATCCGGTTGACTTCCTCGTTGGCATGGGCTACCATCTCGAACAATCCCGGCGTCCTGCCGTCTCCGGGCATCGGTGCCGCATCCTGTAGCATCGTCATGACGATTTTCTGGCTTACTTTATCCCCGTCCGACAATCCGCCCATACCGTCCGCGATCACGGCAAACACTCCGTCCGCTGTGTCGGCGACCCCGAGGCTGTCCTGCTGCTGCTCTCTCTTTCCTATATTATGCAGTTTTCCCACCCGGATTTTTTCTACCGCTTCAGGGATGTCCCCATCCTGTGCCGGCGCGGTCTGCCTTCGTACCTCCCCGCCCGCGGATGCCGCGTTCCTGCTCTTCTTATTCTCTTTTCTCTTTTTTCTCACAAGCAGAACCGCCGCCGTAAGTACAGCGACCAGAAGGACGATGCCACCTAAGATCAGCGGACCGTGTGCCTTTGCCAGATCCGCCAGACTCCCTGACTGGTCTGCATCTTTATTTTCTCCGGTTTCTATACCGTATGTCTGCTCCGTATTATATAAATTTTCCAAAGCTTCCCTACCGTTTGATTCCTCCGGTGCTTTCGTATTGTTCAATTCCTCCGGCGCTTCCGTATTGTTTGATTCCTCCGGCGCTTCCGTATTGTTTAATTTTCCTAACGTTTCCGTACTGCTATCACTCATCCCAGTTAAACCCTTCCCCGCACAGCGGAATGAACATCAATTTTGTAGCGCCGACCGTAAGTACGTCACGGGAACGGATTTCCTGCGGATTCATCACCATCTTTCCGTTCACGCGGACAATGCTCCTTCCATCCGCCGGACCGAAGAAAAATACCCGCTCCTCCTGATCATACGCCAGCAGCGCATGCTTCTCACGGCGGATTTTCCGGTCGCCGCGCACGCAGATATCCATATGCTCCGCTCTGCCGATGAAATTATAGCCTGCCCGGATACGGTAATCCGTTCCCCGCGCGGGTCCCTCCACACACACCAGCCAGCCCACCGTCGGTGAGAACCCAACGACTCCTCCCATATCGACCGCCTCTGTGACGCCGTCATAATCTTCCACTGCGGATGACGCACCGTTTTCCGCCGCACCGCCCGGCATTGTGGAACCGTAGTCTTCCATTCCACCCATTCCGCTGCCCGGCATCGTAGGACCAAAGTCTCCCGTTTCTCCCATTCCGCTGCCCGGCATCGCTGAACCGAAGCCTCCCATTCCGCCTCCCGGCATCGTAGGGCCGAAATCCTCCATTTCATCCGCGCCGCTGCCTGGCATCACTGAACCGAAGCCTCCCGTTTCTCCCATTTCGCCTCCCGGCATCGTAGGACCGAAATCGTCCTGTTCCCCGAACGCTGCCCCTTGTTCCACCGCGCATTGCGGGCAGCAAATGTTCGTCTCCGCATCATAAAAATGTCCTCTCTCACATCTCTTTATATCCATAAGTCAAGTCCTCCTACTGAATTTTAAAACAGTTCTCTTTTTCTCCTATATAAAAGACGTCTCCCGCCCTGACAGGAACCGGCTGCATCGGCGAAAGCTTCCCCGACTTCATATAAGTTCCGTAGGAAGAACCGCAGTCCATAAGCATCAGGGTTCCGTTGCTTTTGAACAGTTTGCCGTGCACACGGCTGACTCCCTCTGCATCCGCCGGGAAGCGCACCGTGGAAGCAGAATCCCTGCCAAATGTGATCTCCTGTTCCCCGATGGGATATACTTTTCCGTTCAGTATTCCTCCGACGCAGATCAGCCGCAGCCCGTTCGGCTGGAAACCTCCCTGCGCATTGCCGGAAGCATTCTGCCAGCCGCCCGAAGCGCCCTGTCCGCCGCCAGAAGTATCCTGCCAGCTGCCGGAAGCACCCTGTCCGTTGCCGGGATTATTCTGCCAGCCGCCCGAAGCACTCTGTCCGCTGCCGGGATTATTCTGCCAGCTGCCGAAAGCACTCTGTCCGCCGCCGGACATATCCTGTGATACTTGGGAAGTTCCCTGCGGAAACCCGGACACAGACGACGATTTCTTCTTTTTCATTATAAAAAATGCCACGCCCGTCGCCGCGATCACGCCGATAATAATTCCACCAATCAGACCTCCGGAAGAACCCGAACCGCCGCCGCTTCCTGTCCCCGAGCTGCCATAAGAACCGCCGGAACCGCCGCCTGTCCCTTCATCGCTGGAAGAACCGCCGCTCCCCGTATTTCCTGTCCCTGTGACGCCGGAATCACTGCCCGCCCCTGCATTGCCGGAACTACTGCCTGTCCCTTGACTGCCAGAGGAACCGCCGCTTCCCGTATTTCCCGGCTCTGTGATGCCGGTGCCGGAAATCTCTTCTCCGCTGCCTGTCTCCGTAGAACTCGCATAAAAGATATCTTCGTCCGCAAGGGAAAAGACTATATCCCTCGATATGACATAAGCCAGATAGTCCCCGTCCCCATCCAGAATGACCGCAGGATAGGCAATATCCGTCTCCGCGCCCGGCATCCCGTCTACCTCCAGCAACGGATACCCCATATCGTCCACATACATATCCGTAATAACAACCATTCTGGTATAAGAATCCATATTGTGATCCACATAGAGAAGCTCCGCGCTTTGCCCCTGGTACGGATCATAAATAGGCCGTACAAGGCTGTCTTCCTCCGCCGCCGTATCCGATACGATCCATTCCAGATAGCCCCAGTCCTCCGGGAGCAGCAGTTCATCATCATCCAATATTAATTCTGCCAGATACTTACTTTCCGCTGTGAACAGAACAAACCCGGCCACATCCTCCAAATTGCCGGTTATCTGAAATTCATCCGCCGAAGCCCAGACATACGCAGGTACATTCGTTCCCGAAATCACAGCCGCGGGAGCCACAAATACGATTTCTCCATTCGCGTCCACCCCTGTTATCATACCTAATCTTTCTCCCATCTCATAAGCGTACACCTGCTGCCCGTTCATCCCCAGCCACAGCACCGCTGCCATACAGCACGCTGCCAGACCGATTCTCTTTCCTCTCATTTTTTCTTCCTCCTTGTACTCTGTTGCTTTCCACTCAGTGCGGATATGACGGACCGCTACAGCATGACCCGGAATGCCTGTTCCTTCCCGCCGAGATAAATGACATCCCCCGGGTGCAGCACCCGGTCTAAGCCCGGTGCCAGTTTCTCACCCTGATTGATATAGGTTCCGTAGGCAGAACCCTCGTCCCGCACGACCCAGCCCTGTGAGGTCATCCGCACGCTGCAGTGATTTCGGCTGACGCCGCCCGCATCGGCAGGAAACCGGAACTGATTCCCCTCGCCTCTGCCCATGCGCAGTATTTCACTGCCATCCGAACGCCAGATGGCGCCCCTAAGGACACCCGCCACCGCCGCTATCTGGATTGTCCCTGCCTTCTGTGACAACGCGGGGCGACTCACAGCGGCACCGCTGCTTAAGCTGCCTCCCGCCCTCTGCCCGATGTCGATCGCCTGATACAGGCATTTCTTCACAATATACAAAAGCTCGACCCAGAGGATAACCGTGATGGCGATATATTTCGGGAATCCGCCCACATCGGCATTCCAGCAGAAATGCAGCGCCATGGAACCGAAAAAGAACAACAGGAAATCCCGATTCAGAAAACAGCCCGGTTTTATCCCATCCCTATGCGCCGCCAATGCCAGCGCCGCCGTATAAGGCGCCGTGTAGAGCGTATGCCCGCCAAGCGCAAAAATTCCCCGTACTACGCTTATCATAACGCTGTACATCGCTCCGCCCTCGAGAAGACCGTTAATCGCATAGCTTACGGATTCAAACGCGCCAAAGCCGGCGCCCACCGCCGCTCCGACCACCAGCCCCGTCAGCCCGTATATCTTTTTGTTCTTAGAAAACAGATATAAGATCAACGCCGCTGCCGCAAGCTTCGCAGGTTCCTCCCGAAATGCAGCGAAAGAAGCTGCAAATATCCCAGGTCCGTCACCCACGAACAGAAACATCACCGACACCACCGCAAAAGAAAGAATCCCGCCCGCCAGAAAACCGATCAGAAGTTCGTAGACACTGATGTTTTTCGGGATATTGAGTTCCCAGATAAAAATCATCAAAATGAATGGTATCACGATCGGCGGAAGGATTGTTGTAAGATACAGCGATCCGTCATTATACGACCCTATCGCAAATATTGGTACAAACAGCGCGGCATATGTCAGTATGACTAGCAGCAGCCCGCCCTTTAGCATCGGATAAAATATCCACGGTTTCTGCCACTTGCCCAGCATATCCGCCTCAGCCACCCGGTTCATTACCGTTCCCGCCGACAGAGCATACTCCAGATCCTGCCTTGTATGCTTTTTGCGGCACTCCGATAAAATGTCCTTCCAGGTGATCTTTGTACTGTCATCCTTCACCTGCCTGTAAAAGAACGTATTTCCCATATCCTCTCCCCGCCTTTTCATCTGTTATAATGAATCATTATATCATTTTACCATTATAATTACAACGTTTTTCCGTCATACAGACCGCGAGCATTGCGCTGTCTGTATCTACAGGATATGACGTTTTTCCGATACACTTGCAACGTATTATATTATCTATGAAAAAAATTTTTTATTCGCTATGATTTGTTCAGATATCACTTCAAAGCACCTTCCATACATCTGATATCATAAGACCATGTACATGGAGATTTTTATGGAACAATTTAACCCACTGGAGCGAATTGACGATCTTTGCAGAGAGCGGAACTGGTCCTACTATCAGCTGTCGAAGGCTTCCGGAATCGCCTATTCTACTCTGAATACCATGATGAACAAGCAGAATATGCCCACACTTTCCACTTTACAGAAGCTCTGCAAAGGCTTCGGTATATCGGTTACTGATTTCTTTGAACCCGACAAAAGTCAGAATGGGTTGACAAAAAATCAGGCGGAATGTCTTTCCCTCTTTAATACACTTTCCCCGGAAGATCAGAAGCTTGCCCTTGCCTATCTGAAAGGACTCGCAAAAAAATTATAATAATGCTATAATTGCAGAAACACTTTACCGATCGGAGATAAAACTATGATTGCACTTGACATATCGAGCATCAAAGATTTTATGCACAAACTGCTCTGCACGGATACGTTCGATCATTTTCTGCTCAAGGAAGCGACGATACAGACAGGGATCACATGGAATCTTGAAGGAGAACTGAATAATGATTTCTACTCATCAGAGGAACTGGACGAACTTGGGCTTACGGGACTGTCTTTTCTGCCCTTTGGTCAGGTACGCGCGCAGTGTTTTGACCTCATCAAAGGGAAACGGACTCCTTCTTATTTTAAGTTTGTATTTCTGTTATCCCCGGAGAATCTCTCGCGCACGCTTCAACGGACGCACAGCGCCTTCACGCCGGAAGACATCACCGGAATGTTCATCAATCTTAAATTCCAGTACGGAAAGCTGCTGCTCACGACCGGGATTTCCTACCGCATTTTTTCCGTGAACAAGAGCCTGGAGCAGGAATGGGATTCACTGGTCAAGCGCTTTCTTTTAAACCACGAAATAAGTTTTGAAGAACTTTAATTAATGCTTTACTTTTATAAGTTCTTATGCTATTGTATTAATAGCTGTATATTACAGTTAGTATTATTTTTTGGAGGTACTTTTTGATGAAAGGTACAGTAAAATGGTTCAACAACCAAAAGGGTTACGGATTCATCTCTGACGAATCAGGCAACGACGTATTCGTACACTACTCAGGACTCAATATGGAGGGATTCAAATCCCTCGAGGAAGGCGCTTCCGTAGAGTTCGACGTTGTAGAGGGATCCAAGGGACCTCAGGCAACCAACGTAACTGTAGTAAGATAATTACTGCAGGCGGTAGCATTACCGTTTTAAATCACTCGTTTCATGTACCTTTTTCTTTAAAATAGACTTGTTTTATTTGTTAGATTAAGATATTGCAAACATGGATTTAAAAAGAGGCTGTTGCACAGGCGATAAAACATCGCAAGTGCAGCAGCCTTTTTTTCCGCTCTAACAGATCATATTGGGATTCTCCACCCCCTCTAAACATCTTACAATATTCACGATACCGCTTTCCGCCATACTTTTCACCGCTTCTTTCGTGTAGAACGCCATGTGCTGCGTCATCGTCACATTCGGGAACTGGCGGATATACGCCATATTCCGGTTCTTTATGATATCCGAGCGGCGATCCCTGTGATAGATTCCCTCCTCATCCTCAATCACATCCAGCCCGAGCGCCCCAATCTTCATCGTCTCAATGCCCCAGATAATATCCTCCACGCACATCAGCTCGCCGCGCGCGCAGTTGATCAGAATCACACCGTCTTTCATCTGCCCGATGGCGGCGCGGTCGATCATGTAGCGCGTCTGATTGGAAAGCGGAACATGCAGGGAAATGATATCGCTCTTCGCATATAACTCCTCAAGTGTACAATAGCGGATTCCTGTCGAAGTATCCGCGTTCTGCCGCCTGCTGTAAGCCAACAGTTCACAGCCGAAGCCGTTAAGCTTCTGTGCCACCTTCTGACCGATTTTCCCCGTACCCACGATACCGACTGTCAGATTCCGCAGTTCCTTCCCCATCAGACCGCCCAGGGAATAATCGTTGGCATTTGCCCGAAAAAGCGCCTGTTTATAATTCCGCAGCGCCATAAGCATCAGCATCACCGTATATTCTGCCACTCCGTCCGGGTCATAGTACCCGTTGCAGATATGTACGCCGTTGCTCTTCGCTGCATTTAAGTCAATATGGTCATACCCGATCGTACGCGTTGCCACAACGCGGATTCCCCGTCTCGCGACCTCTTCCACCAGATTTGCGCCAAGCTTTGTCTCCCCGAGAATCGCGATCCCGTCCGCTCCATCTGCCTCACTGATATTCTCCTGTGTCATCGTCCCGCGCACAAGCTTAAGTTCCACCCCATACTGCTCTGCCGCCTGACATAGATATTCCTTCTCGTCAGGTCTTACCTCATACACTGTAATTTTCATTCCATAGCCCATCCTTATCCGCCCGGCGGCGCCGCCGCACCGCTGTTTTCCAGACTTTCCTATAAAATTATCATAAAAATAAGTGTTTGGCAATCCGTTGCTTTAAAGGGACATAGAGGCACAATTTTTGTTTCATATTGCATATAACGAAAAATTGTGCCAAAATAGAATCAGAAACCCAACCTCAGATGATAACAACAGAATTTCTTGATTCACGGAGGAAACAGACATGGAACACCCGGCGTTCGCCTTTGTAACAGACTACCTGTCCGATCTTCACATGAACTGTATCATTACCACGGACACCACGATCGCGCTTTCCTCGCTCGATCTCGGTCTGCGGAACGGCATTTTAAAAATGAACGAACCTGCGCCGTCCGGCATAAAGCCTCAAAAGCATACGATCTACCATATTACGGATTATTATGAGTGCAGCTACTCCTTTTTTCAATTTCCGGACGAGAAAAAATTTCTCTTTGTCGGACCGTACCTGTCAAAATCATTTGACGATTCCAACATATATCGTTTGATAGGCGCTCTGCACATCCCGGAAGAGCTTTTTTCGCAGCTTCAAAACTACTACTATTCGCTCCCGCTTCTGACGGATAAGAACACGTTACTTACACTCCTGCGCCACCTGTACGCGGCTGCTTTTTCCGTTCCTTCTCCTGCCAGCGAATATTTAGACCTCAAAGATTTCGAAAAGCAGGAAACGTTCCTGAAAAAGCATCAGTTCCGGGTTCCGGAAGATCCCGTGCTCGGTATGCATCTCTTAGAAGACCGCTACCACATCGAGGACGATCTGCTTGCCGCCGTCTCTCACGGAAACGCCAAAAAAGCTCTGTCTCTCGCGGAAAGCATGAGCATATTCCGCCTGGCTCCCCGCACCATAGACGCGCTGCGCAACCGCAAGAATCTGGTGATTACCTGCAATACCCTGTTGCGCCGCACCGCCTATGAAGCGGGTGTGCACCCATTTTACATTGACGCGGTATCCGGCAACTATGCGCGCATGATCGAATGCTGCAGCTGTGAGGATGAAATAGCCGTTTTGCCAAAGAGCTGTTCCTAAACACAAGCTACCTTTCCTCCCTGTTCAAAAAGGAGGTCGGCATGACGCTTACGGATTATGTAAACAAAAACCGGATTGCATACGCCAGGAAACTGTTAAAGAGCACCACACTCTCCATACAGGATGTCGCAGCCTCGTCCGGTATTCCCGATATCCATTATTTTACCCGTCTCTTCCGCCGCGAGACGGGAATTTCCCCGCGCGCCTACCGGGCAGCCGACTCTTAGCGCATATCCGCGGCACATCGGCACGCTAAAAACACGCCCGGATATGCAATCTGCACATCCGGGCGTGCCCGTTATCTTCCCGTCTTTCCGTATCGAACAAACCGTAAGCTTATCTCTTTAGCAATCGACTCTCTTAATCTGATTAAGCTGCGCATTCAGTTCAAGAAGCTGCTCTTTTGTCACTTCTGTCTTCGAACCTGCCGCGCCGAGCAGACCCATAAGACGAACGATTGTAAATCCTCCCATCATCTCGATCATCTTGGGATTCGCCATCGCCGCTCCTGCAGGATTTCCGTCATTTTCCTTATTCGCCGGATCGCCCATCATCTTAGCCATCAGGCCCATGAAGAGATTCTTTCCGTCTTCGGACTTCATGATATCCGAAAGCTTATCATTGAGAGAGTAGTACCCCTCAGGCGTCGTAATGTCGAACCAGTTTAAGATCGCGCCCTTCTCTTTCATGCGGTACTCTTCATTGAACGTATCCACCTTGCGGATATGACTCTCATCCCTGCACTCTCCTGCCACGGCAACAAGCGTTGTCTCTCCTGCATTCGGCACATCAAAGTAGAAGAAATGATCCTCCGCCGTCTTCTTGCCAAGGCTCTTGCCGTTTGCAAACAGCTCGACCTCCGGGAGATTCGAGTATACCGTAACCTTTGTCGTATCTTCCACACGATCCACATAGCGTTTGCCGCAGAGATGAACGAACGGATCGTCGGACAGCCATGCCTTGTATGCATAGAAGGAATCTTTCTTATATTTGCGGTCGAAGGTTACAAGTCCCTTGTGGTTCTGTCCGTTCTCGCCGCCCTCATTTCTCGCATCCGCGCCGAAATCGAACATATTCCATACGTGAGTCGCCCACAGATACGGTCTGGTGTAGAGCTGCTTAATGAGCTCCTCATGGTAATATGCCTGATATTCCTCGGTGTAGTCGCCCTGCTTGGGGTCGGAGGTATGCCAGTTCAGCGCCTCGCAGCCATACTCGCTGACGCCGATCGGGATATTCGGGAACTCCTTGTGGAAGTTGTCAAACCATGGACCGTTCATCGAGGTATCTCCGCCGTACCAGCCGAAGTAATGGTTGTAAGATACAGTATCGGGGATCTGAATATACGGATCATGGATATCGCACATGGACACGACTGCCATTGTGGTCAATCTGGTCTTGTCCATTTCGTGTACCATGTCGTTTAAGATATTATGGTTCTCCAACAGATCCGGCGTAGAGCTTCCTGTCATCGTAATCTCGTTGGACAATCCCCATACTACAATGCTCGGATGATTATAATTCTGTACTACAAGCTCCTTCATCTGGGAAATCGTATTCTCTCTGCCGCCCGGCATATGAGAAGAAATATACGGGATCTCAGCCCAGATCACAAGCCCTTTCTCGTCACACAGATCATAAAAATACTGGTCGTGCTGGTAGTGAGCGAGACGGATCGTCGTAGCGCCAAGCTCACAGATCAGCTCTATATCCTCTCTGTGGTGCTCCGGCAGAAGTGCATTTCCTCTGCCCCATCTGTCCTGATGGCGTGATACGCCGCGCAGCGGGTAATCCTTGCCGTTTAAGATAAATCCACGCTCCGGATCGATTTCAAAGGTACGGCAGCCAAAACGCGTGGAAACCGCATCAAGTACATTCTCTCCGTCCACAAGGGAAACCTCTGCCGTATAGAGGTACGGATCCTTTCTACCATTCCACAGATGTACGGAAGGAATCTCCATCACTGCCTTCGTAGCTTCTGCACCGCTCTTTACTTCGCCTACAGCATTTCCCTCGGCGTCACGGATCGTATATACAAGCGTCTGCCCTGCCTTTGCATTTGTAAGGTAGACCTCGATCTCCACCTTCGCATCGGAATCCTTGATCTCCGGCGTCACGCGGATGCCCGGTCCGCCGTAATAGTCCAGATCGAAATGCGACTCGCTCACTGCGATAATATTGACGTTGCGGTAGATTCCGCCGTAGAACGTAAAGTCTGCATTCTGCGGATATACCGTGTCATTTGCGCTGTTGTCCACCGCAACGACGATCAGGTTCTCTTCCGCAAGACTCTCCGTCATATCCACACGCCAGGTCGAATAACCGCCGTCATGGTGCGCAAGCTTCTTTCCATTGACATAAACGTCCGCGGAAGAATTCGCTCCGCGAAGTTCCAGATAATAGCGGTCTGCCTCCGGCAGATCTCTCCTGGCGAGCTCCTTCGCATAATAGCAGGTACCGCGGTAATAGTCGTTGCCGCCGTCCTGCCCGTCGATCTCATTCCAGCAATGCGGAAGCGTTACCCAGTACCACTTCTTAGGCATCTCCTTCGGTACTTCCGATGCCTCCTTGGTAAATGCCCATTTCGTGTTAAAATTGATTACTTCTCTCATGCGTCGCATCCCTCCATAACAATCAGTCAGATTTCGTTTCTTCGTTGTGATGACTGTATCTTAACATAAAGCCCCTCATAAATCTTTAGATATTTTTTAGCAAAATTGGTACAATTTTTGTTGTACTTCCATTTTCATGAAAATATAATTCAAAAATTTACATTGTTAAGTCAGATTCAAATTGCGTTTTCGCCGCCCCTTCTATATACTGAAAATATAAGGTTTCCGGCTTGTCCGCTTCTCTGCGCCGCAGGGAATCCGCGGCATCCAAATACTCACAAAGGAAGGTATGAAAATGTTTCGATGCAAAAACTTATTTGACAACCCGAACATGAAGCAGATCGCTGCTTCGGGCAACGTAAAGGTATTCGAGTACCAGCGCGACTTAAGCGTGACGCCGCAGACGGCGATCGCCGCTTACTATGCGTCCGAGATGAATCTGCGCCAGCGTCAGGTCTTGATCGAGTTGAACGGCACACCGTGGATCTTACAGGCGGGCGCTATGCAGTGGATCGGCGGCAATATCCAGATGGGCTCCGGTGTGAAAGGCGTGGGTGATTTCCTCGGTAAAGCCATCTCCGCGAAGGTAACGAAAGAATCTGTCGCAAAGCCGGAGTACAACGGCTACGGTCTCCTGATGTTAGAGCCGACCTACAAGCACATCCTCTTAATGAACGTTGAGGAATGGGGCGGTCTTGTCTTAGAGGACGGCTTATTCCTTGCCTGCGACGGCAGAATTAAGCAGAATATCGTTGCAAGAAACAATCTCTCCTCCGCGGCGCTCGGCGGCGAGGGGCTTTTCAATCTCTGCTTAAGCGGAAGCGGTCTTGCGGTCTTAGAAAGCCCCGTTCCAATGGAGGAACTGATCGTATTCGAGGTTGAGAACGATGAGATCAAGATCGACGGCAACATGGCGATCGCATGGAGCAATTCGCTTCAGTTCACGGTAGAGCGTTCCAGCAAGAGTCTGCTCGGCTCCGCCGTATCCGGCGAAGGTCTTGTCAATGTCTTCCGCGGAACCGGTAAGATCTTAATGTCTCCGCTGTAAATATTGATATTTCTTGCCCTGCGGCAGGCTTGCCGCAGGGCTTTTTTTTTCGGGAAATCCGACAAAATTTGACAAAAAATACTGATTCCGTCAATTTCATTTTGCCGATTCTCTCTCTATACTATAGTTAGAATATTTTTATGAAAAGAGGAAACATCATGGAAACTACGATCAATTCTCACGTAACAAGCGGACGCTCCATCAAAAGAATGCTACTTGGGATTCTGATTCCTTTGATTCTGTTCGGCCAGCTTGCAAGCAGCTTCGCTGCAACCAAAAACATCAGTGACTATGGAAATTCGGTCATCCAGACCGACCTGGAAAACGGCTTCCAGACGGCGCTGCAGTCTCTGGATACTTATTTCTGGGGCATCGAATACCGCATGACTACCATGAGCATGACGGGAATCATCCAGCGCGAATTAAAGACCGGGGATTTCACCAATACGCTGGGACTCTTGAGCGGCCTTAAGGGCGCAAACGACGTCATCACAGGAACTGTATTCCGCTCCGAGGCGGGAGACAATCTCTCCGTACCCTCCGTCGATTACAAAAGCCTTGGCATGACCTCCGTCATCGAGGATGAGTACTATGAGCTCGCCAAGGAAAACGAATCCGTCTGGGTCGGTCCTTACGAGGATAAGCTCACGGGTCTGATCACACTGTCCGAATATCGCACTGTCTGCGACGACAAAGGAAATATCCTCGGCGTTATCGGCATGAATATCAATTTCGGCGATATTTCCCAGTATTTCTGCGAGCGCGAATTCAGTTCGACCGGCTATTCCCTGCTGCTTTCGCCCGACGGCGTGCTTCTCTCCGATCACATGGACATGAGCCGCGTCCACACGAAAACGGACAACCCTGTGCTCCTTGACATTGCAGGGAAGACGGACGACATGCAGGGCAGCATCGACATCAACGGCGGTACATATTTCTACAAAGCATGCTGCGTTCCGCGGACGAACTGGCGGATGGTGAGCCTTATCAGCAGCGACGAGCACAACGATGTGACAACGCACAGTATTATCGTCCTCGCCGTCATCACGCTGCTTGTCATCTTAATCAGCGTTCTTGTCGCCTGGCAGATGACAGCCTGGATCGTCCGGCGGCTCTACCGCATCAAGGACGTTATGTACCTTGCCGGAAGCGGAAACCTCACCAACTCCGTCGCGCTAAAGCACAACGACACGCAGAAAATGGACGAGCTGGACGTTATCGGCGATTCCTACAACCGCATGATACTTGATTTCTCTACGATACTGGGGGATACCAAACAGACGCTCGGCAAACTCCTTACACGAAATACAGAACTTAAAGAATCCTTTGAGAAGTTAAATCTCTCCTCGTCAAATATTTCAGAGACGATGGAGCAGGTAGCCGCTGTCTCCGAAGAACAGGCGGCTTCGACAAACGACGTTGTAGAAAAGACGAACGACCTCTCCGAACACATTGAAGCCGTTTCTACTCTGGTGAACACGATGGAAACCTCCTGCAGCACCTTAAAGGAGCGGTCGAACAGCGGCCTTGGCACGGTAAATGATCTGGTGAACAGCGCCAACGAGAGCATCCGCGCCACAGAAGAGATTAATACCAGCATTCACAATGTAGATACAAGTTCACACGAAATTGAGGATATCATCGGTCTGATTAACTCAATTTCCGACCAGACCAACCTGCTTGCCTTAAACGCATCGATCGAGGCAGCGAGAGCCGGGGACGCCGGGCGCGGCTTCGCCGTAGTCGCCGATGAGATCCGCAATCTCGCCGAGCAGTCCCAGAATGCGACCGCCGATATACGCGAGATCATCCAGACCATGCAGAATAAGATTTCCGATACGGTACGCGCCGTTGACGATGTGAATGCCGCCATGACGACGCAGCAGACGCACGTTGAGGAAACATCGCGCTCCTTCCACGATATTTACGAAGATGTGGATGCGCTCCATCAGCTTCTGCGCGAAGTCGAACAGAAAAACAATGCGATGGTTTCCCAGAAAGAGAAAATCCTCTCCTCCATGAACGATCTGTCCGCCGGAGTAGAGGAAACCTCTGCATCTACTTATGAAGTTACGGAAACGACCAGCCGCCAGGCGGACATCACGAACAACCTGATGTCCTTATCCGAGGAAATCGTTCTCTACAGCAACCAGTTGAACGAAAAGCTGGCGCAGTTCCAATGTGAATAGTCTTACTGCTGTTCCATCAAAAGCTTGGCACGTACGATCCGGTTGACGGATTCATCAATCCGTTCTTCCGTGATCGTACCGTCCTGCACTGCCTTAAGCAGTCCGTTGTATGCCGATGCATAATCCGCCGGCATCAGAATGACATCCGCTCCCGCCGTCACCGCGAGTACCGCAGCTTTATCGGAATTGTAGTGGCCGGTAATTGCTTTCATATTCATGGCATCCGTAATGACGATGCCGTCATATCCCATCTGCGTGCGCAGCACATCAGTAATCATCATCTCAGACAAAGAGGACGGCGTGTTATCGCCCGTCACATTCGGCACGGAAATATGTCCGACCATCACAAACGTAACCCCCGCATCGACCGCGCTCTGGAATGGTACAAGTTCCTCCGCCATAAGCTCCTCAAGCGTCCGCTCCGTCGTCACTGCTCCATCGTGGGAATCCCCCGTCGTACCGCCGTGTCCCGGAAAATGCTTCACTGTTCCATAGACGCCCGCCGCGGAAAGCCCGTCTAACTCCGCCGTCACCATCGAAGCGACTGTCTGTGCGTCCGAACCGAACGAGCGGTCGCCGATCGCCGTGTTATCCGCATTCGTCAGCACATCCGCCACCGGGGCAAAATCTACGTTAAAGCCCAGCTCTGCAAGATACATCCCGATTGTATTTCCGGCATTATAAGCGTTCCCTGGATCGCCGCTCTCGCCGACCGCACTCATATCTCCTACATTTTCTATCTCAAATGCAGGGGTGGACGCGATCCGCGCGACGCTGCCGCCCTCCTCATCCACGCACAAAAACAGCGGAAGCCCTGTGCGCTCCCTGGCAATCGCCTGCATATTGTCAAGCATCGCCGCCGTCTGTTCCCTGTCGGTCAGATTATCAGACATGTAAATAATGCCTCCGACCGGGCGTTCCTGATACGCCGTCTTCGTCGTGTCTCCCGCTGCCGTCACACCGTTATAGCCCGTCAAAGCGTCCGGGGTGATGACGAACATCTGCGCGATCTTATCCTCCAGCGTCATGCCCGCCACGATCTCCGCTGCCTGCTGTATCGTCTGATCCACCGCCGGGACGACCGGGGCTTCGGAAACCTCTGTCACAGGCACAGGCACCGTCTCTGTCGCCTGTGTCCCGGGCTCCGTCTCCTTAGGCTCCCCCTGCTGGTCCCCTATCACGTACTTGCCGACAACAAACACGGCGCCTGCCACGAGCAGCAGTACAATCAACAAGAATGCGACAAAAATAATCGTCGCATTCTTCGTATCCTTTTGTCTTCTCTGTCGTCTCTCTTCCTGATCCATATGCTTCCTCTTTCCACTTTGTATTCTCTATGGTCTGATTATAGCAAATCTTTTTGACAAGCTAAAGACTATTTTTCATTTTCCGGCATATTCCGCCGATTACGCAGTCACAGTCGATGCGATCACGCTCATCTCTCCGGTAAACTCTGCCTTCCCGAAACCGCACGGCAGGATAAAATGATCGCCCTTCTTCACCGGCTGTCCGTTCACGATACCGCTTCCCTCTATCACCGACATAAGCATAAACGGATATTTCTGTTCAAACGACGCTTCTCCTGCAACGTCCAGTTTAAAAATATCGTAATAGCTGCAGGAATACAGCTCGTTTAACTGATTCTTAGGAAGCCCCTGCACCGACTTTACGGAATCTTCCACCGACTTCGCCGGTACGGTAATGACGTCGATGCTCTTCTCCACATGAAGTTCTCTCGGCCTGCCGTTCTGAAGCCTGTCATAATCGTAGACGCGGTAGGTGATATCGCTGTTCTGCTGCGTCTCTAAAATTAAGATGCCGCCCTTGATCGCGTGCACCGTACCCGGATCGATCTGGATAAAATCGCCCTTCTTCACCGGAATCTCACGGATGAAATCGTTCCAGCGCCCGCCGCGGATCATATCGGAAAGCTCTTCCCTCGTCTTTGCGTTATGACCGATTACAAGTGTCGCATTTTCCGGCGCATCCATGATATACCAGCACTCGGTCTTGCCGAAGGAACCGTTTTCATGTTCCTTCGCATACGCATCCTCCGGGTGTACCTGAATGCTCAGATCGTCCCGCGCGTCGATGATCTTCGCAAGGAGCGGAAATCTGTCATAATCCAGATTACCGAATACTTCCGGGTGCTCCTCCCACACGGCAGAGAGCTTCATCCCCGCATAAACGCCGTTTCGAATGGTTCCGTCTCCGTTCGGATGCGCGGAAATGCCCCAGCACTCGCCGATATCGTCCCCCTCGATGGGATAACCGAATTGCTCCCGCAGTTTTGTGCCGCCCCAGATATTGTGGGTGCAGACCGGATTTAAAAACAAGATTTCTTTCGTTGTCTGATTCATAGATAATGCCTTTCCGTTTGTCTTGATAATATTTTTGTACCAGTACGCCGAATCCTTCACGATGCGTCTCTGGCTCGTAAAATCTACATGAACAATGCCGAACCGCTGTCTGTAGCCGTCCGCCCACTCGAAGTTGTCAAGAAACGTCCACAGAAAATAGCCCGCCACATTCGCTCCCTCGTCATATGCGCGCTGCATAGCCCCGATGTAAGAATCCAGAAACGTAATACGGTTCGGATCGTGCACCCGCCCGTCACTGCTTACGATATCGTGGCAGGACATGCCGTTTTCGGTGATGTAAAGCGGCAGCGGATAACGCTCCGTCAAAAATTTGATACCGTAATAAAATGCCTCCGGCGTCACCGGCCAGTCCGCCCCCGTCCTCGGAAATCCCGGCGCACGGCTCACAAACTCAGGCTCCCCGTTTTCACCCGCGCGCACATAATACCCGTTATAAATATTCTGCCCCATGAAATCGAGCGGCTGATAAATCAGCTTCATGTCTTCTTCCTTTATTTCGGGCAGATATTCCGCAAATTTCTCCAGACCCTCCGCAGGATAATGTCCTAAGAACACCGGGTCAGAGAACCACGACACATTCCACGTCCAGTTGCCGATCGGATTGTAAAATCCAAAATATACCTTCTTCGCCGCCTCGATATCCGCCGGACTGTCTGTGTACGGGTACGCCACGCCGCCTGTCGGCGCATAGCCGACCTTGATCTTTCGGCCGGCATATTTCCGCAGATTGATGACCGCCTGCCCGTGCGCCATCAGAAGGTGATGCGCCACAAGAAATGTCTCCTTAACGGAAAGCTTCACGCCCGGCGCATGTACCCCGCTTAAATGTCCCAGTCCCACGACGCACTGCGGCTCGTTGATCGTGATAAAATACTCGCACAGATCGGAAAAACGTTCCGCAACTACCTTTGCATACTCCCCGAACCAATCCACGACCTTCGGGTTCATCCAGCCGCCCTGCTCGTAGAGCGCAAGCGGGAACTCCCAGTGGAACAGCGTAATATACGGCGTGATCCCGTTCTCCTTCATTGTAAGGATCATGTCGCGGTACATTTCGATTGCCTGCTCATTGACCCTTCCCGTGCCCTCCGGCAGAATCCGCGCCCAGTTCAGTGAGAAACGGTACGCGTGGATTCCAAGATGCTTCATCAGCGCAATATCCTCTTTGTAATGATGCATATGGTCGCAGCTTGTGTATGCATTCTGGTTCTCATACACTCTTCCGCCCTCGGTGAACATGTCCCAGACCGTTTTTCCTCTGCCGTCCGCGGAATCGGTTCCCTCTATCTGATAGGCGCTGCTCGCCACGCCCCATATAAAATCTTCTCGAAACATATGATTTCCTCCACACTATTTATTTACTTCATCCTACACCCTAAACTTCCCAAGAAGTTCGCCAAGCTGCTCCGTCGCCTCACAAAGCTGTCTCGCCTGCTCCGCCATATTCTGCGCCGCGGCAAGCTGCGTATTGACCGTCGCCGTGATCTCCTGCGCGCTCGCAGCCTCCTCTTCCGATACCGCAGCCATACTCTGCACCGCGGTCAGAACTCTTTCATTATCATCCAACATTTCGGACATTTTTTCAATCACTTTTTTGAGTGTGTCCGCCATCCCGGTCACGCCGGAAGCAATCTTCTCAAAGATCTCAATCGTATTGTCAACGGACGCATTCTGCTCATCCAGTACTTCTCTGGTCTGCTTTGCGCATACAGTCGTGTTCCTCACCGATTCCTGAATGCTATCGACAAGGCTCTGAATCTTCGCCGCCGACTCCACGGACTGTTCGGAAAGCCTGCGGATTTCCTCTGCCACCACCGCAAAACCTTTTCCCGCTTCTCCCGCTCTCGCCGCCTCGATGGAAGCGTTCAGAGAAAGAAGATTCGTCTGCGAAGCGATTTCCTGTATCGCATCGACAATGCCGCCGATATTCTCCGACTTATGCTGTACCTCCTCGATATTGGAAAGAAGCACCTCCGTACTTCTTCCCGCCTCCCCGGACTTCTCCGTAAGCTCGGACACTTCCTTGCTTCCGGCTGCGATTTCCTCCATGATACCTCCGGAAATCTGCTGTACCTGCCCTGTCTCCTCGGTAAGCTCCCTTAACGTTCCCGAAAACTGCACCATCTGTTGATAGCTCGTCTCTGAATCCTCCGACTGCTGCCCGATGCCCTTTGCGACCTCGTCCATCGCCGTATTGATATCCTGCATCGATTCCGCCACCCCTGCGTTCGCCTCGGCAAGCCGTTCCGCCGTGTTTCGGACTTCATCTCCGAACGCAACGACCTGCCCCAGCGCCGTCCGGATGCTTACGAACATCTCGGAGGTGCGGGACGCCATTACCTGAAATTCGTCCCTGCGCTTCGATGCGACCGAAACCGTGAAATCCCCGTCCGCCGCAATCTGCATCGTGCGCACCATCCGGTTGACCTCGCCGCTGATACGCGCCGCCAGAAAACTGCCGACTGCAAGTGCAATGATGCATGCCGCAATAACAATTATAACTGTCATTGTCCCAATTCCCTGTGCCGACTCCAAAATCGCACTTTCGGGAATCAGACTGCACACCGTAAGCCCTGTCTTGCCGACCGCACTGCAGATAAAAAGGTATCGCCCGCCTGCGATCTGCACGTAGGAGCTTGTGTTCTGCGCATCACCCACTCCGTCTGCGCCCTCTGCTTTGCCGTCTTCTGCCGCCTGCGCATTGCCTTCCGCCGCTTTTAGCAGTTCACCCGCAGAGAACGGAATCTGCTCCGCCGTAAGCAGCTCGCCCGCTTGCATGACGATCTCCCTTCCGTCCGGCGCCAGGAGAATCGCATAGGCTTCCGGCGTTCCCGCCGCATCGCCAAGCATTTCCGTAATCTTATCCATCGAGATATCCATGCAGACATAGCCGTTGCCCTTTACCAGCCTGCGCATACAGGAAAGTCCGTACTTACTCTCATCAATCTGCAGCGCCTCGTCGAAATACCTGTGATACCCCGTCCACGCACTGCCGGCAGCCGCAAGTTTTTCGGTCTCGCCGCTTTCCGTCAGCCCGGCGTACGCATCGTTCCCCAACGAATAAGATTCGGAAGAAAAAGTACCTCCCTTTTCGGCTGCCACATAATACCCGTAAATATAGCGGCAGGTTCCTTTGGCTGTCGCGAATGCAGACTGTACCTCCCGGAACGTCTGCATCGCATCGCTGTCCGTCTTTCCCGCATAGCGCCCGTAGTAAGAGTTTACAGCGTCATTCGTGACCAGTTCATTCATTTTCACCTCGACCGTGTTGCAGAGCAGATCGCAGTAATTGCCGACTGCCCCCACGGTCGCCTCCGCGGAGCTTTCGTACTGCTGCGTCACGCTCTTTGCCGCCTTCTGATAAGACAGTACCCCCAGAAGCACGATCAGCGCTACCGGAATCAGAAATGCACGAATCAATGTATACTTAATCTTTCGCTTTACTCTCATAATATACTTCTCCTATTCTTATGCGCCAATCACACTTATGAACGAACCACGCTTATGAGCCGGCCACACTTATGAACCAACCGCCCTTATGAGCCAGCCACATTTATGAGCCGATCACCGATACCAGATAGAACGGTACAGCGTCCTCCTCATGCGTCTCGGTGAGGCGGATCGTAACCTCATGCCGCCCCGCCGCGCCGTGTTCCATAACCGTATCAAGCTCTAATTTATCGCCCCACGTCTCGTCAAAGTTCGCATCCAGCCGGAACGTATGCTCCGTATCGCCGTCCACGATGACCTCCGCGACCGGAGCCGGAAGCTTCACCGATTTCCGGTACTGCACCGCAATACAGCTTCCCTCCACCTGAAATGTAATCGCATCTCCGACATGCGATGCCGTCCAACCGTATTTAAAGCAATCCGTGATATCCTTCTGCGGCGACGCATCCTCCGCAAAGCCGGAAAGCTTCGGCTGTTCCGTTCCCGCCATATCCGGCGCATATGAATTGCGGTAACGTACGGAGCGCTCGTAGGCGTTCGCCGTGAGCGGCGCGGGAAGCGCACCCGTATCTACTGCCATAGTGTCCGCCGCCTGCACCGACGCTCCCGCCGGATCGTCCTCCGCCTGCACCGCTTCTCCCGCCGGATCGTCCGCTATTCCGCCGTCCGCACACGCATCAAGCTCTCCGGCACGCACCTTCTCCAGAAAACAGGTAATCACCGACGCCACCAGCGCGTGCCCCGCATCGTTCGGGTGCAGATCGTCCGGCGTAATCGCTCGATTCTCAATCCTGCCGCTCACCACCTCGGGAAAAATCGAACTCTGCATACTAACTGCCGGAAGCCCGTAATGTCTTCCGATGCGCCCGTGCATCAACTGAGCATTCCCGCCGTTATGATAATAGACATTGTGCACGAGAAGCACCGCCGGAGAGAAATCCGCTCCATATACCCTGCGCACCAGACCCTCGTAAGTCTCCATAAAATGCTCCGTGCTCTCGTCGTTGACGGAAAATTCAATAATTACAAAATCCGGTTTTCCTGCAAGCAGATCCGTCCCTGCCCGCGCCACACCGAACTGCGACGTCGTTCCGCCGATTCCCGCATTCAGATAAGTAAACTCTGCCTGCGGGAACTTCTCGCACCACCACTGATAAACAAGATACGCATAGCAGGTCTGCGGCGTGGAAGAAAGACTTCCCTGCGTGATCGAGCCGCCCAAGAACCCGAGCGTCAGGCGTTCGCCGCGCTCTGCGCGCGCGAAGACCTCCTTAAGACGCTCAAGATTTCCTACATTTGCAATTCCTTTTTCTCTGTCAATCTGATATTCCATGTTTGTTCTCCCCACTTTAAATATCTATCCATCTTACAGACCGCGCATCCGGTGCGCAGTCCTGCTTTAGGCATCTCTCCAAATATCATTGCCACACGCCGCCATGACCGAAACTTTGACCCGATCCTGCTTTAATCGTCCGCCCAGATATCATCACCAAGCCCGCGGATATATGCCGTAAGCTCCTTTGCCATCTCCTCCGCCTCGGGAATGCGGATATGTCCCGGTGTTCCCGCGCCGTTTCTGTGATACAGAAAATGGTGCACCCGCTCGCTGCCGATCCTGGCACGCACCTCATCGATCGCCTTATCCCAATTCGCATCATGCTGCAGAATCGTCGTCGTAAGGATAATCTGTGCCTTGGGGTAAAGCTCCATCAGCCGTTCAATGAACCTCCGGTAATGTTCCCGCCAGTTCTTTCCCTGCGCCCCGTCGTAATCCTTTGCCATATAATCCTCGGGATGATTGTCATTCTGCCCGATCGCAACGATCACGACATGCGGCGTATAGCGGGAGAAATCCCACTGCTTCGCCTGCCCCAGATCGGGATTGTACTCCATCTTGTCATAGCATGATTCCACGCCCTTATATTCGGGAGCTGCGAACCAGCCCGTATAATCGAGAAGCGCGATGCCGCCCTGCGAGGTATCATGAAGCTCTGCGTTAAGCCTTCGCGCCGTCATCCACGCATAGGAATACCAACTGTTGGAATACTGCCCGTCATGCACGGGGTCCTCTTTCCCCACATAATCAAGCGCCTCCGACACCTCGCCGCAGGACACACTGTCGCCGAACACCTCGATCCGGCGGTTCGGCTTTGGCTCCGGCATAAAAAGCCTGGCGCCGTCGTCCACCGCAAAGCCGTAAAAAGTGACGGTATGGCACGCATCCATTCTCTTAAAGAAAAGAAGTTCATGGCGGGTATCTGCAAGATTCTCTGCCAGCGTATATGTCTCCTTCGCATCGTCGTCGCGAAGGCGGATGCGCCCCTGCTCCCCGTCAAGCAGATATCCCATCTCATTTGTCCAATAGGCATGATGATTGGCAAGGGTAACGGAAACCGAAGTACCCGTAAAAATCATTTTCACCCAGCTTGCCGCGTAAATCAGCACTGGCGCAGACTGATCGTCGAAATCGATGCGTCCGCTGTATTGCAAATTATTATTCTCCGGTGATATAAACATAAAAAACTCCCTCCATATGCAGCAAGGCTGCCGCAAACCGGACATCCGAACACGCCACGCGCGTTTTCCCTGATTCCTAAAATTGCGGCAGCCTCCAAACTGCAATGAATTTTATATACATAGACAAACAAAATGCGTCTCTATGCCAAAATAATGATCCTTATCTTCTTCCGATCTCCGTATCGGTCGCCGTCACAGCGCTGTGATCCTTGATATAGTCGATGATGTCGTCCAACTCGGTAAATGCAAGACCTACATAGCTGTCAGCCGCGCCGTAGTAAATCGCGATCTTACCGGACTCGGAATCATGGATCGTCGCGCACGGGAAGCATACGTTCGGCACAAAGCCGCGCTCCTCGTACCACTCTTCCGGCGTCAGAAGGAAATTCTCACAGCGGTATTTCACGATGGACGGATTGTCGATGTCTAAGATAGCGCCGCCGATCGAATACACATAACCGTTGCATGTTCCGCTCACTCCGTGATAGAACAGAAGCCAGCCTTCCGAAGTCTCAATCGGAGCTGCACCGCCGCCGATCTTCAAGGACTCCCACCATTCGGAACCTTTGCCCATCACATGTCTGTGCTTGCCCCAGTAGGTCAGATCCGGGCTCTCGCTCACAAAAATATCACCGAACGGCGTATGTCCGCTGTCGGACGGGCGGGACAGCAACATGAAATTGCCGTTAATCTTGCGCGGGAAAAGTACCGCGTTGCGGTTGAACGGAAGGAACGGATTCTCAATTCTCGTAAACGTCTTAAAATCAGTCGTCTTCGCCATACCGATCGCCGCGCCGTAGAAATCCTGACACCAAATAATGTAGTAGGTATCCTCCACCTTCACCAGACGCGGATCATATGCGTACACCGGCATGAACGGCTTTCCGTCCTCGTCCACGAAATCAATCTTGTTCTCGTCGAAATTCCAGTGAATCGCATCCTCGCTTCTTCCGAGATAAATATAAGGAATGCCGTTCGTCTGCTCCCCGCGGAACACACCGATGAATCCATCCTCATACGGCATTACCGCACTGTTAAAAATTCTTGCAACCCCTTTCACCGGGTTCCTGCCGATAATCGGATTCTCATTATATCTCCAGATCGGCGCATCCGTGATTCCTTCCGGGCGCTCCTGCCACGGCACATTCGGAACTGCCGGACTAATCATTTTGTACTTGCTCATAATTCTCTACCTCTTTCCGCCGCATCTGCGGCTTTCTTTGACTGCAATTTGCTCTATTTCTCCTGCTCCAAAAATGCAAGATTCTTCTTAATCAGATCACACCGCTGCGCCACACACTCCACGGAACGTCCCGGATCCTGCGGGGTATTAAATACATAATCGATCAATCTCTCAATCGTCGTCGTCGCCACGTGCATTCTCGTATCGGAGGATGCGTAGTAGATAAATACCTCGCCGCTCTCCGTCGCGATCGCGCCGTTCGTAAATACAACGTTGCCAACGTCGCCGACACGCTCTGCGCCTCTCGGTCCGATCAGAAGTCCCGACGGCTCTGCAATTACCTTCGAAGGATCGTTTAAGTCTGTCGCGAACGCATAAATGACGTAGCGGAGTCCTGCCGCCGTATTGCGCACGCCGTGCGCAATGTGAATCCAGCCCTTTTCGGTCTTGATCGGCGTCGCGCCCGCTCCGTTCTTCGCCTCCGTGATCGTGTGATACTTGCGCAGGCTCGTCATCTTCTCCTCGTCGATCACCGCATGCGTGATGTCGTCGCAGAGTCCGAAGCCGATACCGCCGCCGCTTCCCGTCTCGATGAAATCATCCATCGGTCTTGTGTAGAACGCATACTTTCCATTTACAAATTCCGGGTGCAGCACAACGTTTCTCTGCTGCGGGGAATTTAACGTCACAAGGTTCGGAAGCCGTTCCCAGCTCTTCAAATCTTTTGTGCGGACAATGCCTGCTGCCGCAACCGCAGCAGACAGATCGTTCACGCTCGTGTCCTTCGACTCTGAGCAGAATACGCCGTAAATGTAACCGTCCTCATGCTTTGTCAGACGCATATCATAAACATTCGTTTCCTCCGGGCAGGTATCCGCAAAAAGAATCGGATAATCCCAGAAACGAAAACCGTCCACACCGTTATCGCTCTCCGCCACACCGAAGAAGGACTTTCTGTCGTTCCCCTCGATGCGCGCCACCAGATAATACTTTCCGTTCAGCTCGATCGCGCCGGAATTCATTACGGCATTGATACCGAGACGCTCCATAAAATAAGGATTTGTCTCAGGATTTAAGTCATACCGCCAGGTCAGCGGAATATGCTCTCTCGTCAGCACCGGATACTCGTAACGGTCGAATACGCCGTTGTAGAAATCCGATTTTACATTCTTTCTGGAAAGCAGCTTCTCCTGCTTCTCCTTCTCTGAATAATACTTTTCATGCAACATATACTCTCTCCTCGAAATATATTCATACTTTTGATACAACACCATCCGGAAAGAATGGCTCAAACTTCGTCGAAGTGCTCAAATCCTTTTGAGCACTTCGTCGAGGTCATGAGATTCTTCTCATAACCTCGATGCACATACGCCCATTATGATACGGACATTTCCACGGCTCCACGATCGGTCTGTCAGCAATCGGACTTCCGTCCTCATTCACTTCCCAGAACCACTCCGAACCGCTTCTCGCATCGACCACATAGGCTTTGATGAACGCCCACTGCGCGAGCGCCGCTTTCAGATATTCGTCGTGCCCCGGCGTCTTTCCATAGCCGTTCAAAAATCCTACGACCGTCTCCGCCTGCACCCACCATACGCGATGTGCGTTGACAACGCCGCGGTCGCACTCATTTGCCAGAGAGTTGCCGTCAAATGCCGTCTCGTAAATGTGCGACGTCAACGCCTGTGTAATCGGGCTCATCTTCTCTTCGTATTCCGAATCTGCAAGCACCTCCACGCCGCGGTCCATAAGCCACGCCGTCTCAATGTCATGCCCGTAGGAATGAAGGTCTAAGATCGTGTTGTACTCTGCGTCGAAGAATACCTCCTGTCTGCGCTTCGCAGGATTGTATACCTTATCCGCGAACACATCCATGATCCAGCGAAGCCGCTCTCCCACCTCTTTGTCCCCGGCGACACGGTAAAGCTCCGTGTACGCCTCGAACACATGAAGCAGCGTATTCATCGTCTTGTCCGCGAGCACGCCGTTCTCGGAAAGCTTCTCGTTTACCTCCGGCGCGAACTCTCTCGTGAACGCCTCGAGATAACCGATCCCGTCGGTGCACTTCTCCTCGATCAGACGAAATAGTTCTCTCGCCAATGCAAGCGCTTCCTCATCGCCGGACGCCTCGTAATAGGAAGACAGCGCGTAGATGCAGAACGCCTGATTGTATGTATGCTTTGTCGTATCGAGCGGCGTTCCGTCGTAATTTAACGACCAGTAGATACCGCCGCATTCACGGTCAAGGCAGTGTTCCTTTAGAAACTGATAGCCATGCTTTGCTTCCGCGAGAAGGTCGCTGCCAAAAAAGCCTGCCGCCTTACACTCCGCATCGGTGAAAAGCCCTTTCTTATATGCTGTATAAGCATTCGCAAAAAACCATGTGATACGGCTGTTCAATATACATCCCTTTTCCGCCTTTTTGTCCAGTGCAAGATCATACGACAGCCAGCCGTAATAGCCGCCATATTCCTCATCCCGAAGCTTCCTCCAAAACGGGATAATGTCTGTAAGTAATTCCTGCTTTACCTCTTCCCTCATTACGGCAAGTGCCTGCACCGCTTTTTGGTCTGCCATCCTATCCTTCTCCTTCCCGATTTCTTTTTTGTACTTTTTTCTATTTTACCCTTTTACAGCACCTGCTGCAATGCCGCTGTATATCTGTTTCTGACATAAAATGAATACGATCAGCGCCGGAAGCAGGGAAATGATAACGCCTGCGCAGATCAGGTTGTACTGGCTTCCCATCGGCCCTACGAAGGTATAGAGCGAGATCGCGATGGTACGCAGTTCCTTTTTCTGCAAATAGAGGTTTGCCGCATAATACTCGTTGTACACGCCGACACCTTTTAAGATACAGGAAGTCACAATCGCCGGTTTTAACAGCGGAAGTATGATCTTCCAGTAGATCGTAAAGTAGGACGCTCCGTCGACGATTGCCGACTCATCCAGCGATACCGGAATATTCTCCATGAACTGAATGAAAATGTAAATCGAGATAACGTCCGTTCCGCACATCATGATAATATATCCGTACAAATGATTGACAAAATGAAGTCCTGTCATGATCTGATATACCGTTACCTGCATCGCGACTGCCGGAAGCAGGGATGCGAACATGAACAGGTTGCGGATCAGCCCGTTTCCCGGAAACTTAAAACGATTGAGTACATAGGCGAGCTGTGTTCCGATGAGAACGGAGACTAACAGCACGCACACCATAACGATCACGGAGTTTAAAAATGCCCGCCCCATATCCGCCGACTGGAACGCCTTGATGAAGTTGTCAAAGTTAAGCCAGCTCTCCGGCAGCGTCATAACGTTTGTAGCCTTATATTCTTCCTCAGTCTTAAACGCTGTGATGATACAGGATATGACCGGAACGACCGCACACAGTCCGAAAAAGATCAACGATGCGTATTCCACGATAAGCCAGATGATTCCGCCGACCGTATAATGTTTTCTTCTTTTATGCGAAACGGCTCTCGCCGCTGCAACCGTACTTGCTTTTGCCATCGTTTATGCCACTCCTTTCTTTTCCAGACGCTTCGCTTCTTTTTCCGCTTTCATTCTCGCTCTCTTTGCCTTGTAGGATTCATCCTCGCTCTCGGCGTCCCTGAAAACATATTTAAAGAACAATTTCTGCAGGATCGTACATGCAAAGATAATCATCAGCAGCACGATTGCCATCGCAGATGCAAGACCGACCTTCTGGCTCGTATGCGCAACTTCGTTCATGATAACAAAATACGTTCCGGTTCCGTTCGCGCCGCTTGTGATAACGAACGGCTGCTCGAATGCACTCAGGGAACCTGTGATGGAAAGAATCACGTTCAAAGTTACAATCGTCTTGATACTTGGCAGGATAATATGCTTAAACTGCTCGAATTTATTTGCACCATCAAGCTGTGCCGCCTCGTAAAGCTCCGCATCCACGGACATGATCGCGCCGATGAAGAGCACCATGTTCTGTCCGAAGTACCGCCATACGGAGGTAGCCACCAAAGACCAGTTATTGATGGACTGATCCTTTAACCAGTATGGAAGATTTTCAAGTTCGAATCCACACCACTGTAAGATCGTATCGAACACGAATCCTCTGGTGTAGAAAAATTTAAAGATAAATCCGATTGCAATACCGCTGATCAGGTACGGGAAGAACATCAGTCCCTTAAAGAAATTGCCTCCCTTTACCTTAAAGCTCAGAATCGTCGCCAGATACAGTGCCAGCACAAGCTGTATGATCGCTCCGACCATGTAATAAAGGCTTAATTTCAGCGCTCCAAAGCAATCGTCTCTCTGGAATACGTCGATATAATTCTTAAGTCCTACGAACACCCGCTTGTCGACCGGGGTCGAATATTTCATTTTATAAAAACTGAATTTTACCATCTCGCCGAACGGCAGATATGTAAATGTAAACAGCAGTAACAGCGGAATTACCATAAATGCTATGCAGATTATTACCTGCTGTCCTTTTCTGCTCTTTGCCCATTTCACAAGATTAAATGGCTTTTTTTCTTTTTTTGCTGCAACCGTTTCCGCCATGTTCACACTTCCTCCACTTTTAAAAACACACTGCACCGCTCTTTGGCAGTTCGAGCCGGGGATGACTGCCAGCCCCGGCTCATCTGCTGTTTTTTCCTATTCTGTTACTTCAACGCCGCATACTTCCTGCGCGTCGGACCATGCTTCGTTCCACTCAGCCATAACCTCATCAAATGTCATGTCGCCGTTGGCAGCATGCTCAATGATTCTCTGGATCTTGTCGTTTCCGCCTGCGTTAATGTTAAGCTCAGATTCGGAGTTCATCTCGTTTAAGAGATCCTCTTCGCCTGCTACGGACGGTTCATCCTCAAGGAAAGTAACGCCTTCAAATGCAAGCTTTGTATCCGTGCTGCTCTTTGCTACCGGAAGTCCGTCCTCGTTGTAAGAGAAACCGGATTCCTCGGTCATCCACTTAACGAATACCATCGCTGCCGCCTGCTCGTCTGCGGATGCGTTTACGTTGATCGCATAGGAATAGTCAGCGCCTGCGGATGCGTACTGCTGTCCGTTTACTGTGATCGGGAACGGCATATATCCGATATCCGCTGCGTTCGGTCCGCCTGCTTCCATCTGCGGATAAGCCCAGGAACCAAGAACCATACAACCGATCTCACCGTTGTTGATCATACCCTTGCAGCCTTCCCAGTCTGTCGTGGAGTAGTCATCCTCGATCAATCCCTGTGCTACTGCATCGTAAAGGATCTTGTATACTGCGTATGCATGTGTGTCATCACCGTAATCCTGGAACGGATCCTTTGTGTGAACAAGCTTCTGGTTCATATATGTAGTATCGCCTGTTGCATTGTTGCCAATGTACGCATCCCATGCACCCATCGTCCAGCCTGCTGCGTAGTTGGTGTAAAGAGGAATCGCGTCCGTGTTATCCTTGATTGCCTGTAATGCTGCAAGGAACTCTTCCGGAGTCTTCGGAAGCTCGGTAACGCCTGCCTCCTCGAATACCTTCTTATTGTAAACGATACCCTGTGTTGTCGCTGTGGAAGGTACACCGTATACCTCTCCGCCGTACTCCCAGGTCGTTGCATAATTGATCTGCTCTTTCATTGTGTCAAGATCACCGTAAGATATGAAGTAATTGCTTAAGTCTGCCTTATCTACCTGCGGGATCATCATGATCGTCTCGTAGTCGCCTGACTGCAAATGTGTCAGAGCGTCATCCGCGTAGTTGGTATCGGTCGTGATCTCAACTGTGATGTTCGGGTATACCGCGTTGAAATCTGCAAGATAGCTTTCCCAGTTCTTTCCGCCGTAATCAGCGCTGTCCATATCTGTTCTGTGGTTGAACAGCGTAATAGTCGCTGTCAGATCTGTGTAATCCTCGCCTAATTTAATATTCGCGTAGGACAAATCGCCCTCTGCTGCTCCAGTGTTTGCTGCGCCTGCATCCGCCGCCTCTGTGCCGTCTGCCGCTCCATTGTCAACTGCCGCACCGCCACCCTCTGCTGCCGCACCGTTATCTGCCGCTGCATCGTCGCCGCATGCCGCCATGCTCATCGTCATTACGGCTGCTAAGGTTACTGCTAAAACCTTCTTCAATTTCATTTGATTTTCCTCCCTTTTTTATCTTGGTTACTCTTGTTTTGTAACTTAATTTAATTATATATTATTTCATTTTTTAATCATCATTTATTCTTGTTTTTTATATAGCATTCTTGCATTTTTCCGCACTTTCCACATATTAGCTAAAATATAAGTTTACTTTTTGTATATAATGTATATCATCTTTTTTTGTTTTCTCTTATTTTAGTATTTTTATTTCTTTTATGTAGATTAATTTTACTTATTTTCTTTGCGCAAACTGTTGTTTTTAAACAAGGAAGTAGCTATAATATTTTTATAGGAGGAGCGTGCACTATGAATCAGGAGAAACAAACTGTCATTTCCATTTTGAATGAGTCTTATTCTTTTTCCAGTATATCCGGGAAAAATAATGATTTTATAAGCAGTGTATCAAGTGATATGTTTTTCTTCCGGGAGAGCGCTGCCGCCTCGCACATGCTCGGCATATCTGCAGGCGGGGAAATCACCTACACCATTCCGGTCAGATACACGCAGGCGCGCCTGCCCTATGCTATTCTTAGCCGTGTAAAATCCGGCGAAGGGTCGCTTAATATAGAAGGAAACCAGATTTCCTCCGGCGATGTTTCTTCTTCCGATTCAAAAGCGCCGTGTATACTGTCCGCCGGCGATATCCTGTTCCTCCCATACGGCACGGCATGCAGTTTCACAACCGCGCGCACGCCTTTTACTTATGATGTCTTCTATCTGACAGGCGATCTTCTCTCCGATTATGCTCCGTTTATCTGTGGAGAATCCGGCTTTTTCTGCCGCAGCCACAGCGAACTCGACGGCGTACTCGGACAGCTTATCGATTCCCTCCTTGCTTATCTGCCCAAAGACGACTCGCTCTCTCTCCTGCATATTTCCGCTCTGCTTCATCTCGTATTGTCATCACTCTCGCAGAGCGCAGCCCCGGAACCAAATACGGTGCTTCCCACACATGTTGCACAGATGAAGGCTCTGTTCGATACTGACTACCAGAATCCGCATCCGCTTGCAGAGCTTGAAGCAACATTCGGGATCAGCCGCTACCGCTTGTGTCACGATTTCTCGAAAAGTGTCGGTCAGCCTCCCCTCCAATACCTCAATCAGAACCGGATTCGTGCTGCGAGGCATCTGCTCCGCTCTACTTCTCTGACCATTCATGAGGTGGGCATCGCCGTCGGCATCGAGAACACAACACATTTTATCAATTTATTCAAAAAAAGTACCGGAATCACACCACTGCAATTCCGGCAAACTTCGCTCTACTGATTGTTCATTTTTTATTTATTGAATCTTTACTTATTGAATCTTCACTTATTGATACATTCTCATTGATTCTTTCCTTCGCTGATTCTGCCGACGCTGTCCTTTACGACCAGATGTCCTTCGACGATGCAGATTCCCTGACGGTAATTCTCTCCGTTGATCTTTTTCGTCAAAGTATGAATCGCCCGACGCGCCATCTCCTTCATATCAACCTCATATGTGGTAATCGCCACGTCGCAGAATCCAGGAAAGAGATAATTATCATACCCCGCCACCGAGACGTCCTCCGGCACGCGGTAGCCTGCGTCCTGCAGCTTCTTAATCAGATAACCCGCCGTCAGATCGCAGTTACAGACAAACGCAGACGGCATCTCCTCGGGAAGCTTTATCAGACGATCCACGTCAATTTCCCCCGTCTCTTTATCACGGTCTTCGATCACCCAATCATCCCTGACCTCGATCCCATGCTCGAGCAGGGACTTCACATAGCCGAAATAACGGTCCGTGATGGAGCCGGTAGAGAGAATCGTTCCCACATAGGCGATCCGGCGGTGTCCCATATCGAACAGATAATTTGTCAGACTGTATGCGCCGTAGTAGCTATCCGAGATCACCGCATCCGTTCCCGCCTTCTCGTCGCAGAAATCCAGATATACAAGCGGCGCGTCCACCTTCTCATTCAAAAAAGTGAGATAACGCTCATAGAGCCGCCCCACGATAATATAGCCGTCCGCTTTCTGCTCCTGCACCATCTTCGGCAATTCGCACTCACGCTCCATCTGTACGTTCAAGACTTCCATCAAAGTAAAGCATTCCTTTGTCACCGCTTTCGTCGCCACCTGCTGATACATCTGCCAGTAGAAGGTATCATATTTGTCGAGATAACGCTCCGATATCAGTACGCCAATATTATAGCTTCTGCCTGCCTTTTCCCTGCGCTGCGCAGAGGGCTGTTTGTAGCCCATCTCATCTGCCAGCTCCTTTATCTTCGCCCGCAGTTCTTCACTGACGCCCTTTTGCCCGGACAGCGCCTTTGACACCGTGACCGTACTGACTCCGAGACGCTCCCCGATATCTGCGAGTTTTACCGCCTTTGCCATGTCATCTTCCTCACTTCTAATCTGATATTTTACAGTTTATTACCTCGGTAAAATGAAGTAATACGGACTGGAAATCCCCCCACATATTCGGGATATTGATTCCCGCATGCATCAAGGTGTCCCCGTGATAAATCTCACCGGTCGCCTCAAGCATATAGCGCTTTTCCGGCGCAAGTCCCTGCATGCGGATGCGTCTGCTGTGATAGTTCGGACGATTCAACACCTGCACGAATGTAACCAACGCCTCGGACTTATCCTTCGCCACGACCGCATAACAGTCGTAGGCATGATTCTCGGAATAAGACGCGATCCGATAATAATCCCCGCTGCGTATCAGTGAATGATATTTGTGGTACTGCCTGACCTGACCCGAAATCTGCGCGCGGTCCTCCTCCGGTATCTTCGTGATATCCAGCTCATAGCCGAAAGTTCCGGCAAGCGCCACATTTCCTCTGGTCGCAAACGGCGTCACACGTCCGACCGTATGATTCGGACAATCGGACACATGCGCCCCGATTGTTGAGAGCGGATAAATCAGCGCCGTTCCTTCCTGAATCTTTAAGCGTTCCACTGCGTCCGTGTCGTCCGAGCACCAAATCTGCGGGCTGTAGTAGAGCATTCCCGGATCGAACCTCGCTCCTCCGCCGGAGCAGTTCTCAAGCAGAAGGTTCGGAAATTCCTGTGTCAGACGTTCCTGCAGTTCGTAGACCGCAAGCACATAGCGGTGTAGAAGCTCTCCCTGCGCGCGCTCCTTAAGAACGGCGCTTCCGAGATCGGTAAGCTGACGGTTCATATCCCATTTCACATATTCGATATTAGCGCTCCTTAAGATAGAAGCGACCGCCTCATAAACATAGTCCCTTACCTCCTGGCGCGAAAGATCAAGCACATACTGATTGCGCGAACGACACGGCGTCCGCCCCGGCAGCGCGATCGCCCAATCCGGGTGCGCGCGGTACAGCTTTGATTCCGGTGAAATCATCTCCGGCTCGAACCAGATACCGAATTTGAGACCGATGGCGTTCACCTCGTCGACAAGATGCTTCAATCCTCCGGCAAGCTTCTTCTCGTTGACGTCCCAGTCTCCAAGGCTCGTGTTGTCGTCATTGCGGCAGCCGAACCAGCCGTCGTCCATGACAAGCATCTCGATTCCCGCCTTCTTCGCCTCGCGCGCAATCGCAAGAAGCTTTTCCGTATCAAAATCGAAGTAGGTCGCTTCCCAGTTGTTAATCAGGATCGGACGTTCCTTATCCTTGTACGGGCTTCGAATCAAATGTTCTCTGTACAGATCATGCAGACTTCGCGTCATGCCGCCGAGCCCGCAGTCCGAACAGGTCAGTACCACTTCCGGCGCGTAAAAGGTTTCATTTTCTTTCAACTCCCACCTGAAATCCTGGGGATGAATCCCCATGACGACCCGCAGGGAATCGAACTGGCTCTTCTCGACCTGCCCGATAAAATTGCCGGAATAGATGAAATGAAAACCGTACACTCTGCCGTGCTCCTGATTTGCGTTCTTCTCCACCAGCGCTACGAACGGGTGCTCCTGATGGGACGACTCGCCCCGGACCGATGCGACGTTCTGTCTGCCATAGCCGATCTTTCTGCGCTCGATCTGACGCTCTCTCGCCCACGAGCCGTGAAGCGTCAGCATTTCGTAATCCTCCGCATCCATATCAAGCGCCGCCGACATGACTTTCGTTAAGAATATCGGTTCTTCGGCGCGGTTGGTCACACGGACGCTCCGTGTGATGATATCTATATCTGTAAATGCCGTGTAATAAAGCTTTACTTCCAGATGAAGTACGGCGTCCTCCGCCGTAATCTCCAGCGTCTCGCAGTCTCCCTCCTCCGCAAAGGTCGCAGGAAGTCCGGGAATCCCCGGCTTCCCCGCGTAGATTTCATGCTTCACATAAAGCGGCTGCACCGCCGTGTTGCCGTTTGCATCGAGCACCGCGACCGCGCTCTCCCTGTAGTCGCCGACGCCGTTTCCCGGATATTCCATCGGAAAAGTGTCCAGAAAAGAACTTCTGTCACGATTGTTCTTCGACGGAACAAAAGGCGCCTCCTCCGTGCGCATCAGCGCGCCGACGTCCGAATCGCTGATCTTCGGTCCGTAGTAGATATGTCCGATAAAGTTCTCCTCATCGACGATGCCTATAATATAGCTTGTATGCGGCGTATCGAGCTTAAAGATACGCTCCTTCTTGTCATAATGTATCATGTCATCCCCCAATATATGATAGTTTCTCCCTCTAACCGAGCAGCGCGTCCTTGATCGCCGCGAGCTTCTTCTTAGCATCCTCGAGACTCTCGCCCTTCACGCCGAAATAGTACTTGATCTTCGGCTCCGTGCCGGACGGACGCACACAGCACCATGCATTGTCCGAGAGCTCATAGTAAAGCACGTTGGACGTCGGCAGCCCGGTCGTCATCACCTCGCCTGTCGTCATATCCTTCCTGGTGTCTTCCTTATAATCGCGGACCGCAAGCACCTGAAAACCGCCAAGCTCCTTCGGCGGGTTCGTGCGGGAATCGCTCATCAACTGTGCGATCTGCGCCGCGCCGTCGATTCCCTTTAAGGTCTTTGTCTCAAGCCCTTCCCTGTAATAGCCGTACTTCTCATACATATCGAGCATCGCATCCCACAGGGTCTTGCCGTGCTTCTTGCACCAGGAAGCCACCTCGCAGAGCATCATGACCGCTACGCAGGCGTCCTTATCTCTGGCGTAAGTTCCGGCAAGGCATCCGTAGCTCTCCTCAAGCCCGAACACATAGTGGTAGGTATTCTGCTCCTCAAAGAACTTGATCTGCTCGCCGATATACTTAAATCCGGTCAGCACCTCGATCAGCTTCACATTGTAAGCTGCCGCGATCGCCTTCGCCATATCGGTCGTTACGATCGTCTCAACAAGCGCCGGATTCTCCGGCATCGTTCCCATTGCCGTGCGCTCTCTCAAGATATATTCCGCAATCAGCATACCGGACATATTTCCGGTGAAGGTCACATATTCGCCTGTCTTCGTATCCTTGCAATATATGCCCAGACGGTCCGCATCGGGATCTGTTGCAAGAACGATGTCAGCGTCAACCTCTTTTGCAAGTTTTAATGCAAGTTCAAAAGCCTTCGGCGATTCCGGATTCGGATAAGCTACGGTCGGGAAATTGCCGTCGGGAAGCTCCTGCTCCTTCACGACATAGACCTGCTCAAAGCCAAGCTCCTTTAACACGCGGCGCACCGGAAGATTTCCTGTTCCGTGAAGCGGTGTGTATACAATCTTGATATCCTTCGCCATCTCCTTGATGATCTCGGGATGGATAGACTGCTTTTTCAGTTCCTCCATATAGCGGTCGTCAATCTCCTCACCGATGACCTGATAGAGTCCCGCCGCCGTTGCAGCCTCCTTCTCCATCGTCTTTACCTGTGTGAAGGAAGTCACCTTCGCCACTTCGGCAAGGATGTTCTTATCGTGCGGCGGCGTAATCTGTGCGCCGTCCTCCCAATATACCTTGTAACCGTTGTATTCTCTCGGATTGTGGCTCGCCGTGATGACGATACCTGAGATACATCCAAGTTCTCTGACTGCAAAGGAAAGCTCCGGCGTCGGACGCAGACTGTCGAACACGTATGCCTTGATACCGTTGGCATTTAAGCAGAGCGCCGCCTCATCCGCAAACTCCGTGGACATGATTCTGGAGTCATGCGCGATCGCAACTCCCTTGTCCTGACCGTTCTGTGAAATGATATAGTTCGCAAGACCCTGGGTCGCCTGACGCACCGTGTAGATATTCATCCGGTTGGTTCCCGCACCGATGACACCGCGGAGTCCGCCTGTGCCGAACTCGAGCTGACGGTAGAAACGATCCTCGATTTCTGCCGTATTTCCCTCGATTGCGCGAAGTTCTGCCTTTGTATCCTCGTCAAAATACGGATCTGTGCACCACTGTTTGTAAGTGTCCATGTAACTCATAGCCCATTCTCCTTTTCTCAATCTGATTTTCTCTTATTCATCACTTCTCAAATGATACGCTTTTCTAATCTTATCATAGAAAGCATTTCCATCTCATCTTGATTATAAACTTTTTTAGGTTGTTTGTAAACTTTTTTTAGCTAAATTTCATCTGTCATTTTTGCATTTCCTGCAAATGGTAAAACGCTCCTTTTCTCTCCATCAATTCCTCGTATGTGCCGAATTCCTGCAGTCCCCCGTGATCAATGACCGCGATTTTGTCCGCGTCACGGATCGTAGACAAACGGTGCGCCACGATCAGCGTCGTGCGTGTCCGCGCAAGGTTCGCAGTCGCCTCCTTAATCTGATGCTCAGAGACTGTATCGAGCGCCGAGGTCGCCTCGTCTAAAATCAGAATCCGGGGATTCCGCACGAACGCGCGCGCAATCGAGATGCGCTGCCGCTGTCCGCCCGACAGGTTGCCGCCGTGCTCGCTGATTCTTGTATCGATTCCCTCAGGAAGACTTTCTGCCAGTTCTCTCAGATTCGACGCATCAATCGCCTCCGCAAGCGTCTGTTCGTCGATATCGGAAAGACCGTAAGTAATGTTTTCGCGGATCGTCCCACTGAATAGGATCGAGTTCTGCGGTACGACCGCAAGACTTTCCCTGTAATACTTCAAATCCAGCTCCCGGATATCGGTTCCGTCAATCAGAATCCGACCGTCCGTCGGCTGTGCAAAACCGATGAGCAGATTTAAGATCGTCGTCTTGCCCGCGCCTGAGCTTCCGACAAAGGCGATTGTCTCGCCCGTCTTCACTTCAAAGTTCACGTCCGAAAACACCGGCTGGTCGCCGTCCGGGTACTGAAATGCGACATGCTCGAAACGGATGTCGCCCTTGACGTCGATCCGCGCGCCTCCGCTTCGCCCCGCCTCGATTTCCTCCGACAGCAAAATATCGCCGACCGACTCCACCGACTCAAGTCCTTTGGCGATAATGGGGATAAGCCCCACAATACCCGTGATTCCATTTACAATCGTGGAAAAATACGACTGATACATTGTCACATCCCCGACAGAAATATTTCCACGCAGCGCCATGAACGAGGTAAAGATCAGGCAGATGACCTGAAACACCTGAAAAACGATCCAGCTCACTGACCCGAAATAGGTCTGTATCATATCAAGCTTAAAGCCCTTGTCTGCAATCTGTTCCAGGCGTCCTTCCATCTTCTCTGCTTCTCTCGCCTCGAGCGCATGCGCGCGCGTGACCGGAATCATTTCGACCATCTCCATGACCTGCACGCTCGTCTCCTCCATCTCCCTGCGGAAATCACGGTTATAGTCACGTATCTTTCCGCGAAAGTGAACGATGACAAGCACCGCAAGCGGCACCGTCGCAGCAAAGAAAAGGAACACCCTCCTGCTGTTCGTCACGACGACCGTTCCTGCGATCACTACATTTAAGACGATACTGAGCAGATTGATGAAAATCTGCGCACTGAGCGTCTCGATCTGCTCGACGTCACGCATGATCTTCGACTGAATGCGCCCGGACTCCGTCTTCCGGTGGTAGTCAATGGAAAGCTGCTGCAGCTTTCTCACCAGTGCGCTCCTTAATTCACGCTCCACCTGCCGTATCGCTTTCGCATAAAAATAAGTATGAATATAATTTGTCGGCACATTCTGCACCACGATTACCAGCATCACCACCGCATAAAGTAAGATGCGGCGCGGCGCGTCCTCACCGCCCGCTAAGATCACGTCGATAATGTTCGCCGTCACAATCGGCATCACCCAGACCGGAGCATGCTTGATCACAAAGAAAAGTACGGAAAGCAAAAGCTTTACATATTTTCCCTGGTACATGGCAATCAGAGTCTTAAGGCTGCTGCTGCGGTTCTCATAAAATATCTGCTGATAGTCCGGCGATCGTTTCTGTTTCTCTGCCATGCGCTCACCTTCTCTCTTCCTGCCATTTGTCATAATAGCGCTTCACAACTTTCTCCGCAGGCTTTCCGAATATTTCGTAATCTCTGCGCGAGCACGCCGTCCGCTCCGGGTACAGATGCTCTCCCCACGACCAGAACGCGATTCCCTCTACCCACGGACGCTTCCCGCACGCCGCGAGCATTGCCTCGTACCAATCGCGCTGCTCCTTTGGCGCCGCCTCCCCCTGCACTTCCCAGTTATTCGGCACAAGGGAAGAGCCTGTCACAGACATACATCCCGCTTCCGCGAAGAAAAATGGCTTTTTATATTTTTTTACGACCGCCTCGATCCGGTCGAACTGTCTCTCCAAATCGTCGATCGGATAATAGCCGCTCGAGGAAATCACATCCACACAATCCCACCATTTCACATTGTGCTCCTGATATTTATCCGTGTTATAGGAAACCATACCGTGATAGACCGTGCGGATATCGGCGATCAATTTCCGCCACTCTTCCTCGCGCCGCTCGCTCATCACCATCTCACAGCCGGCAATGAACATCTCGCAGCCGCACGCCTCCGCGATCTGCGCATAGTGGAGCTGAAACTTTGTATAGGAAGCAAACCAGTTGCACCATTTCGGCTCGCAGGGCACATCCTCGTCAAAAAAATTTATGTGCGCGCGCCACGTACCGTTGGCGCAGTTGGCGGTCGGCTTAAGCGCGACCCGAAGCCCAAGCTCCTTTGCATAAGCAATGATTTCTGTCAGTTCTTCATCCGTCATCGTCGCCCGCGTCGAAAAGGAGATATCCTCCGACTGCGGCGTCTGCTGCAGACCGTTCGGAACCAAAATCACAAAATTCGCTCCGGTGCGCTCCTTCATCTCCATAAGGCTTTTTCTCGTTTCTTTCCTGGAGAGCTTTCCCTCCGGCGCAAACGGCGCAAACGTCATCCCACAAATATATTCCATCGCTGTTTCTCCTCCTTTTTGCAGCGTATTTCTTTTTTCTGCAAAGACTATAGCATTTCCCCTGCGGCGCTGATATAATATTTTTATCAGAAAATTGTAAAAATCTATTCTGGAGGTCACGATGCATCCGCTTTTTGAATTTTCGGACAAATTGAACAATCCCTGTGAATGCTTTGCCTGCAGCAGCTTTATGCACTCGCTCCCGGTGCCGCCGCACTTTCACTATTTTGTAGAAATTATCTATGTCACGGAAGGCTCCCTCCTCGCATCCGCAGACAGCGAGAGCTATGTTTTGTCCGAGGGGGATATGATCGTCTTCCTCCCCTCGATGGTACATGCGCTCTATGCAACTTCCGACGCGCCCTGCCGCTATGAGGTGCTGAAATTTGACCCTGCCTCGTTCGCTGCAAGATCGAATTCCTCATTCGGCGCTTCCGTGAATTTCTCCTCGCTCTTTGCCGCCGCAAACGCTATGCGGCACGATGCCGGGGAACGCAGCGCTTCCCCGGAGGGAGCCGGGAGCGTCCGCATTTTCTTCTCCTCGGACATATTGGACGCGCTTCCCGTCGCTGCGCTGTTTTTCGCCTGCCTCACCGAGATGGAGCAAAAGCAGTACGGCTATCAGACGCTTCTTCACGCAAAGATTCAGGAACTTTTAACTTACATATTACGTTTCTGGCGTGCGGACGGTTTTAACACCGATGCGCTCTATGCGCCCGCAGACCGGTACGACTCCATCTACAGTATCACGGAGTACATCGACCGTCACCTGGGAGACGACTTGCGGGCGGCCAATCTCGCCGCCCGCTGCAATATGAGTTATTCATATTTCGCTAAGAATTTCAGGGAAGTGTATGGACAATCCTGCAAGAAATACATGGAATCGATGCGTCTCTCCAAAGTCGAGGATATGCTTTTATTCACGAGCTTCGATCTAAGCTACATCAGTCAGGAAACAGGATTTTCCGACTGCAGCCATCTGATTCATGCATTCAAAGAAAAGTATGGAGTAACGCCGCATCAATACCGGATGCGGTATCATGTGTAGGGCTGGTGTCAGCGTCACGCCGCCGTCCGCCGTCACGCTGGCGCCCGGCTTATTCCGCCACGCTGCCGTCCGCCGTCACGCTGACGCCCGCCTTATTCCGTCACACTGCCGTCCGCTGCGACCGACGCATCCGAAATGCCGTCAAGGTACTGACAGATCTGCGCCGCCCGCTCCCCTTTGGCAAGGTAAGTCACGCCGCCCGCAGCGTAAGTCGGAAGGAACTGATAAGATACATTTCCCGACGCATCCACCGTCACCTTTAAGATCGCGGACCGGTCAATATTCTGCCCGAACACAAAGTTCCCAAGGCTGTAGAACACCGGCTTGCCGTCAATGTAGGATACTCCCTGTAAGCAATGCGTATGCGAACCGACGATCAGATCGGCGCCCGCCTCTATACAGTGTTCGGCGATCTTCGTCTGGTAGCTTTCCGGGTACGCCGCATGTTCCACGCCCCAATGCGGGTAAACAGCGAGGAAATCGCACTCCTTTTTCGCCTCTGCGACAAGCTCCGTCAGCCTCGTATCGTCATAGCAGGAGAAGATGCCCGGCGCGGCATTTTCGACCTTCCAGTCCGCCACCGGAATGACGCGGGAGACTGCAAGGAATCCGTATTTCTTTCCGTTCACCTCTATGATCTGCACCTCCTCGGCGCGTTCAATACTCTCTCCCGCTCCGCCGTAAAGGATGCCTGCGCCGTCAAGTGCCGTAAATGTATCGCTCAACGCTTCCTTTCCATAGTCTAACGTGTGGTTGTTCGCAAGAGACACCACATCGACCCCCATCTCGTTCAGCGCCTTTACATAGGACGGACTGCACCGGAACGTAAACTGCTTGTTCTCCATCGGCACTCCCCTGTCGGAATACGGAAATTCATTATTGACCATCAATATATCCGCATCGTTTAATTCCGCAAGCAGCTCCTTCTCAACGACTCCCCCGATTCCTTTTGCATCGTAACCCGCCTTGAATGCATTCGCAAACAGGACATCTCCGGTAAAGAGAATCGTCACCTCACCATCTGTATCTGCATCTGTTCCGGCGGCATACTGTGGCAGCCTTCCGTCTTCCGCTTCCGCCACGTCATCCGCTTGCTCTTTTCCGTCCGCACCATCTGCGTCCGTTCCGTCCTCCGCCTGTCCTTCTCCGTCTTCGGCGGCTGCGCCCGTTCTGTCCTCCGCCTGCCCTTCGCCGTCTTCGACGCCTGTCCCTGCATTCGCCTGCCCTTCGCCGTCTTCGACGCCTGCGCCTGTCCCTGCATTCGCCTGCGATAAGACCTCCGTACTTTCCGGCGCAAATGCCGCTTCCGTCCCCTGTCTTTTCGCCGCCGCATATACTGCGACGATCATCCCGATGATCGCCAGAACCGACAATATGTATAATATGATACGCATTTTCTTTTCCATTGTGTCTTTCCCCTCCGTTTTCGCCAATACCTATAGTTTAACAGGGCTTTTCTTTCCCGGCAACAGAAAAATCCGTACGCCGTCAGGACTGGTATGGTCCTTTTTAACCAAACTGGATATTTTCATCAAGCCATACTATGTTATACTTGCTTCAATCTTTCTGCCACAGAGACAAACACAACACATTTAGGAGGAAGTTATGACAAACCAGAATATTAAGAAACTCGTAGTAGCAGCACTTCTCACCGCTATGACCTGCATTGCAACTATGATTATCAAGTTTCCGACCCCGACATTCGGCTACATCCATCTGGGTGACGGATTCGTTCTTCTGTGCGGCGTGGTGCTAGGCCCCGTCGGCGGCGCGCTCGCCGCAGGAATCGGCTCTATGTTTTCCGATATTTTTTCCGGCTATGCTTCCTGGGCTCCGGCTACCCTGATCATCAAAGCTCTGACCGGAGGAATCGCCGGACTGCTCTTCCACCGCCTCTCGCATGCAAGCAAATCCAATAAGAGCCGTTATGCCGCCATCATCATCGGCGGTGTGATCGGGGAGGCAATCATGGTGTTCGGCTATTTCGCTTACGAAGCCGCGCTTGCCGCCCTTAGCAGCGGAGTATTTGACCGGACCTCCCTCTCCGCAGGAATTGCCTCTTCCGCAACCGGAATCCCATTCAATATCGCACAGGGTGTTGTGGGCGTCATGATCAGCGTACTGCTGCTTCCGGTTCTTGCAAAGATCCCGGATATCCGTGAATGGATTGAGAATTGAAGTCCTCCCCTCCCGCGTGTTATAATTGACACAGAATACAGCCAAAGGGGAATAACAATGCTCCGAAAAGACACCTCAACAGAGAAAAAGAATTATCTGAAAGACTGGCCCGACCATTATTATGAGATAGAAAGTGCCACAGAGCGCCTTGCCGCCTTAGACGCTGTCAGGGAAACAGAACTCTATACCCCGGCAGACGACTGCCGCAGAGTGCTCTTTGAGAAGCGTTTTACCATAGATAAAGGCGGCAGGACAACCGACGTCTTCTTGCACGCCTGGATGATGATAAAAGCGTCCGCGGCAGCCGGAGTGTCTTTCCTTACGAAAAGAAAAAGCGCTAAAGAGCTGGAAAACTACATGAACCTGCTTCTGCTCACGGCGGAAGCACAGTCAGACATTCCAGAACGCGATCTGCTGATTGCAGAGTGGCAGGATTTCGCCCGAAGCTTTATCGCTTCCTGTGTCGGAAGCAAGTCGTACTGCTCCACACTCTTCGGCTTTATTCCAATCAAAGACGCCACCGTTGCCGAAAAGCTCGCCGCCGAAATTCTTCTGGTAACAAGAGATTATCCGGCGCAGTTCGGTCAGACCGACGCCTTTACTCCACTTCATGTGATCATGCACGAAGCATTCTGTTCGATGCTTGAAAACGGTGAAGCCTACTGGAATGCCGCGCAGTCATAGCGTCTGCGCATCGGTGCTTATGTTCCAGACGGCATTTCATTCCATATATGTTTCTACCTCATCCGGTCCCACCTTCGCATAGGGCAGCCTGATATACTTCCCGTCCTCCAGATCAAGACCCGTGAGATCACCGCCAACAGAAAGCTCATAGGCAAGATCCAGCATCGCGTGTGCCTGCCCCCTCTTATCGTTGTACACCGTGCCCGCCATCTCGCCCGCGGCGACCGCCGCGAGTCCGACGTCCGTCCCATCGATTCCGACGATCACCGGCCATTTTTCCCTGTCCAGTTCAGAGGCCTTTAACGCATCGATCGCTCCTAATGCCATATCGTCATTGTTCGCGATCACAAGCTCAATTTCCGTCTCGTACTCCGACATCATCTGCGCCATCTTCGTCTGTGCCTGTGCACGGTTCCAATTTGCAATCGCATAGCCAAGCTTCTCGACCTCCACGCCATTCTCTACAATAGTAGATACGGCATACTCCGTGCGCACGATGGCATCCTGATGTCCCGCTTCCCCTTCCAGAACAATGTACTGAATCATTCCGTCCCCGTTTTTGTCAGCCTCAGGGTGCTCCTTAAAAGCGTCGGCAGCGATTTCTCCCTCCATGACGCCCGACTCAAATGCCTTTGCACCCACATAGTAGAGCCGATCCCACCGCTCTAAATCCTCCGCCACCAGCTCCCGGTTAAAAAAGATAACGGGAACATTTTTCTTCTCCGCCATATCAATGATGGTCGTCGGTTCCGTGCGGTCTACAAGATTGACACAGATCACGTCGCAGCCGTCGTCAAGCATCTCTTCCACCTGTCCATTCTGCGTCGTCTGGCTGCCCGCCGCATTGTAGATTTCGATATTGATCGCCACACCCGTCTCTTCCTCCCGCCTGGATGCGTACGCATTAAAATCCGCCATCAACTGTGAGACGAAGGTATCGTATTGGTCGTACACGCTGACCCCGATCTTGATGCTCTTTGGCTCACTCTGCCCCGCTGTGCCAGCGCAGCCGGCGAGCATTCCCACTGCCAGTACGAGCGCCAGCCCTGCCGCACATATCCGCTTTATTTTTCCCATGCTTCTCCTCCGTGTTTCTTACACGCAACTGTTTTCCCGATTCGCATCCGAATTCTCTCTGCCTTCTAACGGCTTCTTTCCTGCTTTCTACTGCACAATCGGAAACAATATCTTCTGGATATCCTCATCATACAGATTCGTCCGGTCCACGACAAGATAATCCACCTCGCATTTTTCCACCACGTCGGTATGGTAGATCAACTGTCCGGCGATGGCTTCCATACTCTGATATCCCATATTAAATTCATTCGGAACTACGAGTGTGTCAATCCATCCTTTATCCAGATAATAAACTGTTTTCTCCGAGCTTCCCACTCCGTAGACCACGCACTTACCGTCTGTCGGTTCGCCGGCTGCAAACTCGTCCATGACCATTTCCAGTTCGTCATTTCCAAGCACGATCAAAATATCTACAGGTGTCTCCCGCAGCATGGCACCAAACGCTTCTTTCTCCTGCTCTGCCGTTCCCTCGATGCACCATGCGACCTGCGCTCCCTCATCCGCCAAGCTGTCCGTCACACCGGAAAATCTCTGCTGCATTGCAAGCTGTTTCTGATTTCCAGAAAGAATACCGATCTTCCGGTCCGAAAGCTCCGGTCCGAAATCTTCTGTCACGGCTTTCGCAAGCGCCGTTCCCATACGGATGTTATCCGGTCCTACGACCACATACAAATCCTCCGGCGTCACATCCGTCTCAATCAGAACAACGGACGCCTTTGCCGCAACTTCCGCAATGTCCTCTGTGTTCCCGCCAGACGCCATCTGCACGATGATGCCTTTTGCACCATTTTCGATCTCCCTGCGCACAACGTCCAGTTCCGCCGATACACCATCAAACCCCGACGTCGATACATAGTTCAAATCAATATTATAATCTCTCGCCGCCTGCTCCAGACCCTGCCGCATCAGCGACCATCGGTCAAGACCACTGTTTTCAACAATCACGGAAACTTTGTGCGCTTCCTCTTCTTTTCCCACATTCCACATCTGGTAGGAGGTCCATACGACGATTGCGACCAGAAACGCAATGATCATGCCAAAATAAAGCCTATTCTTCTTCATTCTGCTTTACCTCCTTTAACTCCTTTAGTTTCCCTCCTTCGAAAAGCTCCACATTCTCTGCGGAATACGTGATATCCGGCAGATGAATACGCACCGTAGTTCCCTCGTCCGGGCAACTCTCAATCTCCAGACCATAGGGCTTTCCGAAACGCAGGCGGATGCGGTTATGTACATTGATCAGACCTACGCCGGAACCCTTCCCACGCACGCGGTTATTCTCCTTTAGCAGCGCGTCGACGGTTTCCTTTGGCATACCCAGTCCGTTGTCTTTGACTTCGATGTATATATCATTTTCTCTGCGATAACCGATGACAGAAATTTCTCCGTCGCCGTCCATGCACTCCACTCCGTAATAGATAGCATTTTCAAGAAGGGGCTGCACCACCAGCTTTACGGTACAGCAATCCAGAATCGTCTCATCGATCGAAAAATCTACACTGAAGATATTCTTGTAGCGTACCTTCTGGATATTCATATAGTTTCTTGCATGCATGATCTCGTCCCCGATACGGATAATCGTCTTTCCACGGCTTAAAGCGATACGGAACAGACTCGCAAGCTGTGTGATCATAAACACCGCATCCTCATAGTGCTCCCCCTCGATCATCCAGACGATAGAGTCTAAGGTATTATACAAAAAGTGCGGATTGATCTGTGATTGCAGAGCGTCGAGTTCGCTCTTGCGCTTCTCCTCCTGCTCCACAAGGATATCATGCATCAACTCCTGAATCTGCGCTACCGTAGACCGCAGCGTCCGTCCCAGATGCTCCACCTCAAGCGAACCTCCCACATAGATATCGGGGTTCATATTGCCGGACTCCCAGTCGCGGACAGACGCATTGAGCCGCTGCAGAGGCTTTGCGATCCGCGCAGACACAAGCTGGTTGAGCAGGATGATCATCAGCATACACAGTGCGACGAGCAGAATCACGAAAAACCTCATACCGGATATTCCCATATCAAATGCACTCATCGGCACGACGCTCACGATTTTCCACCCGGTATAACTGATCGTCCTGACCGTCACCAGACGCTTCTCTCCTAAGAATTCCTCCTGCCTGCTGCCATCCTCATATTCCGCTGCCGCAAGATTATTTTCCTGATAAAGATCCGTGTAAATTAACATCTGCTTCGGGTGATAGATCAACTCCCCGTTGCCGTCCATCAGATAGACATACTCGGAAGAATTGTCCGTATTCGCCTTTGTCAGAAGCTGCTCGATACTGCTGTAATTCATATCTACAAGCAGTACGCCGAGCGTTGAATTACCGGAGTTCGTCAGTTCGACCGCCTGACTTAAGGACACGACCCAATAATAGCGGTAGCTCGGATCATCAAAAAGATTCTGAACATGCGGCGTGGAAAAATGAACGTTCTCCATCTGACCGACCGCCTCCGTGAACCACTCCTGATCGACGATATTTAAATCCGGCTTTTCCGTGGCAACCGGAGTTGCCGCCACAAGTCTGCCGTCATTCGTATAACATGCGATACTGATCAGATTATCCTTGTTCGCCTCGTACAAAAGGTTCATCTCCTCCTCAAAGGTATCCGTTGCCAGATCCTTGTCCTTGATGACCGTATAGTACATCGCATCCGAGATACGGCGCATACTGCGCAGATAGCTCTCCAGATTGATTGCCGTCTGATTTAAGAGCTGTTCCGCGCTCTGCGTCGTCATATCCTGCATCTTATTGACGAAGCGGTTGTAAAGCGACACGCCAAGAATACCCATACTGATGACGGAGACAATTGTAAATGAGAGTGAAATCGTCATCTGGATGGACTGCGGCTTCACATGCTTTGCGATATATGAAATTAAGATTTTTTTCCATTCTGTTATCTTTGTCTTCATGCCTTATCCAACGACAGTTCTGCCCCTGTGGCGCTGCCCGATCTGCTTGCTTTATATTTCGACGGCGACATGCCATACTGCTTCTTGAACACATAGCTGAAATAATTCGGGTCCGAATAACCAACACTTTCCGCGATAATATACGTCTTTTCATTTTTCGATAAAAGCATATCCACCGCTGTTTCCATCCTGTAGTCTGTCAGGTAATTGATAAAGGTCTTGCCCGTCTCCTTCTTAAAGACCGTGGAAAAATAAGCGGCGCTCACGTTTAAGTAGCCGCAGATCGTCTCGATTCCGAGATCCGTATCCGCATAGTGCTCCTTCACATACTCAATGGCACGCGCCACAAAGGACTTCGTTGTATCGCTCCGCTCGCTTATGACCTCCATCTGCATCTTCTTACAGCTTTCATTCAGCCATTCCCGCAATGCCTCGGGAGACTCCAACTGCATCGCCTGCGTGTAAATGTCATTATTATCCCCGAAAATCTTCTCCAGATTTATCTGATTATTCGCGCCGAAGCGGAACATCTCCGTAATCAGCTCCATCAGCAAGATCTGATATTTCTGGAGGGACATCTTGCTTCCGGAAAGCTCCGCTGTAAATTCCGCGATTGCCTCCTTAAGCGGCTCTGCTTCGCCCATTTTGATTTTCTTTAGAATTCTCTGTATATACGGCTCCTCCCACGGCATATCCGCATTTTCCTGCGGGTCCATCTCCGCAATGTTGATCGCACGCGTATTTCCGTAGAGCACGCGGTAAGAAACCGCGTTCTTCGCCCCCTGATAAGACAGCGGAAGCTCGCACGGATTCTTGCAGACATGACCGATTCCCGCCGTCACCTTTGCCTTGCAGACACGCCTTGCCATCTTGCATATCTTATCCATCGTATCGGTAAAATGCGTGATTGCCTCCTCGCCCGGAAGCTCAGTGATTACGATGCTGTCCCCGAGGTAGGTCACAAGCTTGCTGTTGTACTCCCCTTCCGCAAGCTGCTCCTCCGTCAGCTTCTTCACCGATACCGCCAGAAGGAACGGATCGCTTAGCGCATCCTCCTCCGGGTCCGACGTACTGATATGAAGCACCGTCGCCACATAATACGGACCGTTTAGCGCAAGCCTGCAATTTCTCGCATAAGTATCAATCGCATCTCCCGGGATCCGCCCGTCAATAAGCGACACGAGAAAATTCTCCTGCAAAAGCGGCAGGCTTTCCATATAATACTCCCGGAGCTTGTCGATATTGCGTTTCTCGTCCAGTTCTTTATCGAGATTTCCCTTGATGCGCGAGAACACCTCGCGAATCTCATTCGCATTGATCGGCTTTAGGATATACTCCTCCGCCTCGAGCTTGATTGCCTCCCTGGCATATTCGAAGTCGTCGAATCCCGAAAAGATGATGACCTTAATTTTGCGGTACTGCTCCTTTAACTTTCGGCACAGGGTAAGCCCGTCCATATAAGGCATCTTGATATCCGTCATAACGACGTCGATCTGCAGTTCTTCCGCCATCTCAAGCGCCTCGACTCCATTTCTCGCATAGCCTGCAATGCGAAAGCCCATGCTCTCCCAGTCCAGCTTCTTCATAATGACAGAGCATACTTCTTCCTCGTCATCTACCAGTAACACGGAATATAAACTCATATTTTTCTATCCTTCCATTCGATGTATCGCGCCTTATGCACCGTATTTATCATTCAGCCGCTTCCAGAGCACACCGAGAATGATCGTACAGACAGCGATCTGTACAACCGCCGCATAAATATTTATAAATAGCAAAATCGCCATCAGAAGTGTCGCCCCCGCAAAAAAAAGCAACAGCTTTCCCGCGCCCACAGCATATTCCTCGGGCTTCTTTAACGGTCCCCTGTTCTTTCCCTGGATTGCCTCCGCATCCTTAAGCACAAGCAGCCGGACGCCATAATAAACGCAAATGACAAACAGCAGCAGCGGTATTCCTGCCTGCTCTAAGATCATCTCAACTGACATACAAAGTCCTCCATAGTTTAAAATAGCGGCTGGTCTTCCCCAGCCGCTATCTATTATAATATATCCTTTATTTCTTTGCTATATACTTTCTGATATCCAGTGAAATCGCGATAAAGATTACGATACCGATCGCGACATACTGCGCGTTTGCATCGACGCCGAGGTACTGCAGCGCTACCTTTAAGAGTTCAAATACCGCAACACCGATAATTGCCGAAGATACCTTACCACGTCCGCCGGTTACAGATACACCGCCGATCGTACATGCTGCGATTGCTTCCATCTCATAGCCGTATCCGGTCTGAACCGATGCTCCGCCCGCCTTTGCACCGAGCATATAGCCTGCAAGCCCATACATAGCCGCCGCTTTCATGTAGATTAAAATCAGCGTCTTCTTTACTGGAACACCCGCAACCTCTGCCGCCTGCGGATTCCCGCCGATCGCATACATATACTTTCCATGACGCGTCATGTTGAAAATGAACCATGTCACGACTGCTACGATAATCGCGATCCAGATGAGATAATTGATGCCGAGGAATTTACCGTTTGCAACGTTGGTGTACTCCTTCACATAACCGCCGAGCGGTGTCGCGCCGGTAAAGATCAATCCAAGACCATATACGATCTCCATCATTGCCAGCGTCGCGATGAACGGCGGTACGCTTAAGTACGCGATAAAGAAACCTGTCACTGTACCGAACGCCGCGCAGATCAGCATAGCGATCAATGCAACCACGACGACATTCAGCGGTTCCATATCCGGGAAGAACTTGCCGGAATAGTCGATACGCTGCAGTAATACGCCCGAGATACATGCGCCAAGACCAATCATACGTCCTGCGGAGAGGTCACAGCCTGCGGTGATAACGCAGCCTGCAATACCAAGTGCGATCACCAGCCTGGAGCTCATGTTCATCAATATGTTCATCAGGTTATTGGATGTAAAGAAGTTATTGGATGTCAGTCCGGTGTAGATGACCAGAATGAACATTACAATGATAACTCCGTTGTTAATCAAGAAATCCTTTACTTTCTGTTGGTTTGTCTTTCCCATTTTCGTCTCCTCCTATCTCATCAGAATTTCGTCGCATAACTCATGACTTTTGCCTGTGTCATCTCTTCCGGCTGGTCGATTTCGCCGGTAAGTTTTCCGTTACACATGACGCAGACCCGGTCCGCCATGCCCAGAAGCTCTGACATTTCCGATGAAATCATGATAATCGCCTTACCCTGACTTGCCAGTTCATTCATAATCTCGTATATCTCATGCTTTGCACCGACGTCAATTCCGCGGGTAGGTTCATCCATAATCAGAACATCCGGATCGTTCGCCAGCCATCTGGAAATAATGACCTTCTGCTGATTTCCGCCGGAAAGGTTTGCAATGTGCTCGTTCATGCTCGGCGTCTTGATGGAAAGCTTCTTGATGCTCTCATCTACAATGCGGTTGATCTTCTTATGATCCAATATCAACTTTGCCTTCAGATACTTGTTGTATATGGAAACACCGACATTATCCTTGATGGAAAGGCAGCCGAAGATACCGTTTCCTCGCCGGTCCTCAGTGATCAATCCGATTCCCGCATTCATCGCATCAATCGGGTGCTTGATTTTTACTTTCTTGCCGTGCATATAGACCTCGCCCGACGCAACGCCGCGGATGCCGAAAATGCCTTCCATCAGCTCGGTTCTCTGCGCTCCTACCAGACCGCCGAATCCGAGGATCTCCCCCTTGCGCAGGGTAAAGCTCACATCCTGAAAAGACTTGGAGTGAATGGAACACAGATTTTTGATCTCCATAACGACCTCACCGGGCGTACTCTCCCTCGCCGGATATACATTCGTCAGCTCACGTCCGACCATCTTTGCAATAATCTGATCGGTGCTTAGTTCTGCCGCCGGCCATGTTCCTACATATGTACCATCACGCATGACCGTAATATCATCCGCGATCCGCTTGATCTCATCCATCTTGTGGGAAATATATACCATCGTAACGCCCTTATCGCGAAGGTCGTTCATAATGCGGAACAATGCCTCGACCTCGTTATCGGAGAGTGAGGACGTCGGCTCGTCGAAGATAACCACCTTCGCCTGCTGGGAGACAGCCTTCGCAATCTCGACGGACTGCATCTGTCCGACGGAAAGCGTTCCAAGCTGCGCCTTCGGGTCAAAGTCCATCTTCACTTCCTTTAACCATTTCTCCGTCTCTTCATACATCGTCTTGTGATCGATCAGCTTGATCGGTCCGATATCCTTTGTCGGGAATCTCCCCAGATAAAGATTCTCCGCGACACTTCTCGCCGGAACGGGCTGCAGTTCCTGATGCACCATTGCAATTCCGTGCTTCATAGCCTCATCCGGATTATTCACCTCAATCTTCTGACCGTCCAGATAAATTTCCCCCGCATCCATCTTATAAATGCCGAAGAGACATTTCATCAGGGTCGATTTTCCCGCACCATTCTCTCCCATCAGCGCATGAACGGTTCCCGGGCGAAGGGAAAGCTGTACATTATCCAGCGCCTTGACACCGGGGAAGGATTTGCTGACACCCTTTAGCTCCAGTTTGTACTCAGCCATGTTTCTCCTCCTTTTATTCTCTATATTGATACAGATCATACTGTGTACTGTCAATTCCAGGAGAGCCTAACCGCGCTTTGCGGCTTTGCTCCCGCAAATATATAGAAAGTGCGCCTTGCGAACCTTCTATTATCATGAATTACAAGGTGCGGGTGCCGTTTCGGAACACCCGCACCTTTTCTTACTGAAATAATTGCTCATCCCATGGACAATTATTTTACCATGTCAAGGACTTCCTGTGCGTTTTCAGTTGTTACTTTAACGTAATCACAGCCAATGTAATACTCGTTTGTCTCACCGTTCACAAATCTGATAGCTGCGTCTGCCGCGCTGTGGGACTGTGAAAAATGGTCGTTAAATACGGTTCCTGTCATGGTTCCTGCAATTACATCCTCAAGAGCCTCCGATAATGCATCTACACCTACAAGGTAGATATCCTCGTTTACGGTACGTCCTGCAGACTGGATTGCCTGTAATGCGCCGAGTGCCATTGCATCGTTGTTACAGAATACGACCTCGATGTCATCACCGTACTGTCCAAGTGCGTTTGCAACGATCTGCTGTGCCTGATCCTGCTGCCAGTTTCCAACCTGATCGGTAAGACACTCTACCTCAAAACCTGCATCCTCAAGAGCCTTAACGGAATATTCGGTACGATACTGCGCATCAATATTCTCCGGGTCGCCCTCTACCATGATGTACTGAATCTTGCCGTCGCCGTTCTTGTCAACCGTTTCAAGACCAAGATCTGCAATCAATTCACCCTGCATCGTTCCGGACTGCTTTGCATCACATCCTACGTATGTAACGTTCCAGTTATTGTCCGCCCATCTCTGCTCCTCGGACGCATCCGGCTCGCGGTTGATATATACAAGAGGAATTTCTGCCGCTACGACCTTATCCGTGATTGTCTCGGCGGAGGAAGAGTTTACAGGGTTGATAATCAGTACGTCAACGCCCTCTGCGATAAAGTTGTCGATCTGTCCTGTCTGTGTCGCCTGATCGTTCGCGCCGTCTACGATCTTGATGTTATCCTTGGAGAAGCCCTGCGCAATCAGATAATTCTCAAGTTCTGTACGGAACAATGTCATAAAGTTATCGGAGAACTGATAGATACATACGCCGACCACTTTATCCGCGTAATCTCCGCCTGCTGCATCCGCTGCTGCATCCGCCGCATCCGCCGCGCCTGTCTCCGTTGCCGGCGTCGCTTCATCCGCAGTTCCCGCTTCATCTGTGGTTGCCGCCCCGTCCGTTGCAGCCGGCTCATCTGAACCGCCGCCGCAGCCTGTTACCATTGTTGCGATCATTGTCGCCGCAAGAATCAAACTCACTACTTTCTTTTTCATGTTTCAAAAACCTCCCTTAATATATTCGTAACTCCTTGTTACAATATGCATTATAGCAACGGAAGCCTTCAAAGAACATACAATATCCTTCTGTCTTTCTTGAAAATCCTTCTCTTTTCTTTGTGCAATCCATATAATTCCATGACGTTTTATTTTCGTTTGTTATGCATTTTCCCTATTCCATGTGCATAGAAACCCGGTTTTCTTCGTATGATAGCACAAAGCACGGCAATTTATCTGCGATGGGACGTGGTTTCCTATCGCATAAAAAAACTGTTATATCAGGAAATTTCCTTAATATAACAGTCTCGTATAAAGCATTCTGACATCCGATGACCTTATCGGTCTCTGTTTGTCCTGCCTATCCTATAAATTCAATATCTTCTCCGCAAGCTCTACCGCGTCCATGATACAATCCGGGCAGCTTCTAAGCACCCTGCCTGTATCAACGCCTTTCAACTCCCTGCAGACAAGCGTGCCGTTCTTCTGCCCGAACTCTCCCGTGATGGCGCGGGTGAGCTGATAAGTCGAAGCCTTGGTCGCAGGATGAGAAGGATCGCCGCAGCTATTCCGAAAGCCTGCGAGCATCACTGCACCGGATACCGCGCCGCAGGTCGCTCCCATGCCTCCCATGCCAAGCCCGAAGCCCTCGCTGGCAGAGAATAACACTTCCTCCGGCACTCCGATTTCTTCCGCAAAGGCACATGCAACTGCCTGTGCACAGTTAAATCCTCTGTCGTGTAATTCGATTGCCTTTTCCTTCTTCGTCATCCCATGCAGCCTCCATTTTATTCTACCGGAACCGTCCAGCCGTACTTATCCGGGAGTTTGCCCCACTGGATTCCCGTTAAGGTGTCGTAAAGCTTCTGCGTCAGCTCACCGATCTTAAAATCATTGATCGTAACGACGTCATCCCTGTAACGAAGCTCGCCGACCGGTGAGATGACCGCCGCCGTACCTGTTCCGAATACCTCTTCAAGCGTGCCGTCATGTCCCGCTTTCATCAGGTCATCCACGGATAATCTCGTCTCGTTTACCTTATAGCCCCAGTCTTTCAGCAAATGAATCATGGAATCTCTGGTAACACCCGGAAGTACCGTACCCTCGATCGGAGCCGTGTAGATCTCGCCTGCGATCTTGAACATAATATTCATGGTGCCGACCTCCTCGACGTATTTGCGGTGCTCTCCGTCTAACCAGAGTACCTGGGAATATCCCATCTTCTCCGCCTTTACCTGGCCTAAAATAGAGCCCGCATAGTTGCCGCCGCATTTGGTGAAGCCTGTACCACCCTTCACGGCACGTACAAGTTCATCCTCGACAAGAATCTTCACCGGATTGATGCCCTCCGCATAATAAGCGCCGACCGGACAGCAGATAATCATAAACTTATAGGCGGAAGCCATATGTACGCCGAGCGCCGACTCTGTTGCGAACATGAACGGACGGATATAAAGGGAAGTCTCCGGCTCTGACGGAACCCAGTCCTCCTCGACCTTCACCAATGCCTTGACAGCCTCCACGAACATCTCGACCGGAAACTCCGGCATACAAAGTCTCGCGTTGGAATTGATCATTCTCTTAGCGTTCATTTCCGGGCGAAACAACTGAATCTTCCCTTCTGCCGTGCGGTAAGCTTTCATGCCCTCGAAAGTTTCCTGCGCATAATGCAGCGTTACACATGCCGGTTCCAGTGTGATCGGTCCTTCCGGAACGATTCTCGCGTCCTTCCAGCCCTCCTCCTTCGTCCAATCCATAACGAACATGTAATCCGTCATATACTTGCCGAATCCCAGATTCTTCTGATCCGGTTTTTCCTTTAATACGTCTCTTTTTACAAACTTGATATCCATTTTCCAACCATTCCTTTCCCGACATGTAAAATTCTTGAAACCAATTATAATACTTTCATTTCCGGTGTCAAGATTATTCCGGGGGCTTATATTTTCCATATTTATAAGTTATAGATATATCGCCCATCCATAAAACAGCGTTATTGCCACAAGACGCCCGCACCGTCTTACCGCAGATGCGTGTACAGATATTCACCCGCACGCTCCGCCACCCACACGGACACGGAACCGCCGTCCACTGTAAATTCGCCAAAACCGTCCGCCTGGACCGTGACGATCTCACTTTTTCCTCCCAGAGCATCCACGAATCTTTTTCCCGCGTGCTGCGTTCCGAGATACATCCGCTTTTTCCCGCCGACGCTATCCGTCAGCAGAACCGCGATACCGGAATCTGCATGCTCCGCATCGCCTTCCCGCGTAAAGCCGACCAGAGACGGATCGTCAAAGAACAAATGCTCCTGCCCGTATGCATAGCGCTCCCTGACTGCGAGCAGCGCGGGAAGCTTCGCCACAGGCACGACGCCATCATGCGGTATGCCGTAATAATCTCCATAGAATACGCACGGCGTTCCCACGGCCCGAAGCAGAATGAGCGCATAGGCGATCGGCTTAAACCACGCCGGAATAAAAGAATAGAGCGCCTGTCCGGGCTGTGTATCATGATTATCCACAAACGTAACTGCGTGTTCCGGGTCCGTTCCGGTCAGCGTGTCTTCATAGAGCCTTGCCATATCGAAGTTGCCGTCGGAGGTCGCAGCGGCAAGGAATTTGAAATGTAGCGGCACATCAAACAGGCTTAAATTCCGCTCCGTCACGTCCAGATAATGCAGAAGCTTTGCATTTTCCTTCGCCCAGTACTCCCCGACGATGAAAAGCTCCCCGCCCCCGTGCTCCGGCGCTTTCGCATACGCACGCATATCCTTCATCCATTCGCGGTAAAAATCAAAGCCGATATGCTTGACCGCATCCAGACGAAATCCGTCCATATGTACCGTATCAAGATACCATTTTCCCCAGTCGTGCGTTTCTCCTACGACCTCGGGATGGTCCGTATCCAGATCGGCGCCCATCAGATAGTCATAGTTGCCGTTCTCCGTGTCCGTCTCCCTGTTCCAGTTCTTCCCGTCAAACCGGAAGATTCCGTTCCGCTTCGCCGCTTCATCCCAGTCCGTCCCGCTGAAATGCGAAGCGTTCCACTGGAACGCGGAATACTTTCCCGCTCTCCCCGGAAAATCCAGCTTCGTCCACGCGAGGATCTGCTGCTTCCCGCCAACATCCTGATTGCGGTCGGTTCCAAGCTCCTCCACCACAGTGACTTCTTCCGTCCCGTCAGCGCCCATGCGATGGTTTAACACGACGTCGGCAATCACTTCGATTCCGTTTTTCTGCAGTTCTTCTACCGCATTCAGGTATTCCTCTCTTGTGCCATACTTGGTTCTGACGCTCCCCTTCTGGTCGAACTCCCCCAGATCGTACATATCGTACACGTCGTAGCCGACGCTGCTGCCTCCCGCAGCCCCTTTGTAAGCCGGCGGCAGCCACACCATATTGATTCCCGCCTTCTTAAGCTCCGCCGCCTGCGCCGCAAGCCGTTTCCAGTGCAGACCGTTGTCCGGAAGATACCACTCAAAGTACTGCATCATAGTCCGATTATCCATTGTAAATCCTCCCTGTTTTCCTTCCTATTCTCTTACTCTCCCATGACCTTCTTCAACGGAATCCAGAGAATAAATGCATACACGCTTCCGATTAGCGCAGTTATGAACTGCGTCACGGAAAACGTCGTCTGAAATACGCCCATCTTCGCTTCCATCGCCGCCGGAATCAGATTCGGGATCAAAATCATGGAAATGACAACGCCCATAAACAGCGCTTTCACCACGGAACCGACCGCCATACCTGCAATCAGTCCTCCATTCCCTTTTACCTTCTTATAAACCAATCCGGTGCCGAGCGCCAAAAGTACGTTTCCGAGCATAACGCACGGAATGATCGCCGGAATCGCCGCCATGATGGGGCTGCCCGAAATAAAGAATGCCGTCACAGGCGTAATCACCGCCAGAATCAGCCCACAGGCCATACCTCCGCTAAGTACCGCCAGAATCAGGCACGCATTGATGACCGGCCCTGTGATATAGACACTGGTGTTCTTGAAAAACTGACTCACGATGCAGATCGCTAAAAGCGCGGCTGTTGTTGTAATTTGTTTTGCTGTAATTTTCATTGCGTTCTCCTTCGCTGACGGCGCCATTGTCTTCTGCGCCCGCCAGAAGAAAGCATAATACAACTTCCGGGCAAAATCAAGTGCGGGTCGGGAAAGAAAACTTCCATAAAAATAAATAAAATTATTAAGAAAGAGGCTTTAAACCGTCTTTCTATCACGATTTAAAGCCTCCGCTGCTATCTGCTCATTCTTTTTCTCGCGACTTCTACAAGCTCGTCGCTAATCTCTGCAATCGCTTTCGCATCCGTCTCTGACATCCCACGGTTTACGGCATTGATAAATACCTGAATGCCCTTCTCGTCGAATCCTTCTTCGCGTCCCGTGCGAATTCCTTCTTCCCTGCTGTCTGCCATCATCTCTCTTATCGCCGTACACATATCCACCTTACCATCCTTTCTGTAGTAATCTTTTGCTGCTGCCAGTTCCGTTGCATTTGCATAATTCACCACCACATTGAATGCATCTTCCTCCATATGCCGATAGTAGGTATCATTCTCCACCAACTGCGTTAATGCCTTTTTATTCTCCGCGCAGCGGATAAAATCAAATACCTGCTTTACATCCGTTTTAAATATGTCCGTATCGTTCAGCTTTCGAATTTCAATGAGATTGATCCGATAATCGGGTATCATACTTCTCATCTTCTCCGGAATCCCCTGCAACTCCAACATCCCATGCAATGAGATCGGACCATCCCACGGCTTCACACCGGAATACAGGATAAATGTCACAACCGGGTACATCCGGCTGTTCTCCCGGAATCCGTATAAATACTCACCTGTCCTTAAACCGGCCGCACGCTTGCGCACCTGCTTACGAATCCTCGCCGCCTGCTTCTCATACTCTCCCACATCGTAAGACATATTCCGAAGCGGCATGGAATAATCGACTGTTTCCTGGCTCTCAATCCCTATAATTGCGAAATTTGTTCCAAACGCCGCCTTTCGCACCATATCACGGACTTTGATGATTTTCCTTTTTGGGGTATTTCCCTTCTTCTCAAATATTCTTTCTCTGCCAAATCCCGATTCCTTTACAAATCCTGTCTGCGTGTCCAGCTCCCGCAGATCATCTGCCGCTACCACCTGCTCACCGCCACATCCGAGCGCATTGATTACATCTGCATAACGCGCATCATCCGAGAAATAGCTCTTCCATCCCGAATCCCGTACCATATTCACTTCCTCCTGCGTGCAGGAGCGCTTCACCGAAAACTCCTGCTTTTTGACTTTGAAATAAAAGCATGAATTTTCTGATATGAAATTACAGCATCCTGTGACATAACGAGGAGCACTGTATAGAAATGTGTGTTGGATAAGGAATCCATCCTTGTGATATATTTAAGAAAAATATGCTTTGCGCAATTATAGCATACGCCAAATATCATTTCAACCGCAAATTCGTCGCTCAAGCAAACTTCGTCACTTGAGCAAACTTTCAAGCGCCATCCGAAAGTCCGCTTCCTTCATAGCAGTTCCCTCCACCGTCACGGTCACGCCGTCCTTCTCATAGACTGCCAGATAGCCGTCTCTCTCCCCGCTTCCGCTGCTTCCTGTGCGGTAATGTCCGACGGTGACTTCGGTTCCGCCGATCACAGAAGCTGCAAGCTTCGTGTCGGCAAAGGAAGTCATCTCACCCAGGTCGACCGTTCTGGCAGAAATGCGAAGTTCGCCTCCCGTTTCGCTGTCACGGTAAATCAACGTACAGTTATCCTCCACGACATTTCCATCTGCATCATAACCTACGGTATATGTTTCTGTTCCTTCCAATGCATAGCCCTCCGGCAGCAGCTCTGGCAGGATGGAAATGCCATAATGGGCTTCCAGTTCCTCTGCGGTATAATATTCTACTTTTGCCGGTGACTCTGCACCGCACGCAACTGCCGTCTGCAATTCCCCGACCTCATTCACCTTCCACACATTTTCCGCCGCTGCGTTTTCTCCTGCGCTTTCTGTCAATACAGCTTCGTCCGCGCTTTCTGCCGGTGCAGCTTGGTCCGTACTTCCTGCCGACGCGGTTCCCTCCACACTTTCTTCCGGCACAGCTCCGTCCGCACCCCCTGCCGGTGCAGTTTCTTCCGCATTTTCCGCCACGCCGGACGCTGCCGCATCTGCCGCTTCTACACTTTCCGCCATATCTGTTTTGCCTGCTGCCTCCCCGGCACTTTCTGCCATATCCGCTGCTCCATTGCCCAGCCGCCACAAACCAAAGCTTCCTCCCAATATAAGCAGCGCCGCGCATGCCGCCGCCGGAGCCCAGTATTTCACACGTCTGCTCCGCGCAAAACGTACTTTCTCCGCCTCTTCTATATAGACTGAGTCTATCTTTCCAAGCGCATCCAGCAACTCATCTATTTTCATACGATTTCCCTGCCTTTCTCACAAAACCGCCTGCCACAGACAGCCTCCCTTTTCCATATACAAAACAAGCTCTCACTGCCGTTCCCCTTCGTCACGCAGCAGCCTTCCGTTATATTTCCGCTTACAGAAAGCCTTCCTGCTCCAGATATGTATACAGTCTTTTTCTGGAACGGAACAGGGACGATTTGACCTTGCTCTCACTCACCGCTAGCCGCCCCGCAATCTCCTTAACCTCATCCATGTACCAATATCTGCGCATGAAAATCACACGGTTCTCCCGCTCCATCCCCGCAAGGAAACGATTTATGGCGGCCACAAGTTCTCCCTGCGCCACCTGATGGAACGGTTCTTCCCCGCCCGCACACTCGCGCAGTTCATCGTAGATGTACGGCATCACACCGCCCCCGCGCTTGGCGGAATGCTTTCTGCGGTAGCAATCCAGCGAGAGGTTGCGCGTGATTGCACCGAGAAATGCAGATAGAATGCCCGGTCGCTCCGTCGGCATGGAATTCCACGCGCGCAGCCATGTGTCGTTTAAACATTCCTCGGTATCCTGTGCTTCCCGCAAGATATTGTGTGCGATCTTGCCGCAGTATCTTTTATACTTCCGCTCTGTCTCACCGATGGCCGTCTGATTTCTCTCCCAATACAACTCGATAATCTTCTCGTCTTCCATCCTGCTCCTCATTTCTGTACGGACTCTATTTGCGCACCAAGCTTCATCCATCTTACCCTCTGCCGTCACTATAGCTTCTCCACCATCCCGACAACTTCTCCACCGTCACTATAGCTTCTCCACCGTCCCGACAACTTCTCCACCGTCACTATAGCTTCTCCATCGTCTCTACAACTTCTCCACCGTTCCGATAAACACCGGAAGTCCGCTCTCCTTCTCGACAATCGCATACAGGAACGGACGATCCAGAATCACCCTCTTGGGCTCCTCCTCCATGAGCATCGCACTTTCCCCGCACATCTCCACGACGGTCGCGGCTCCCGCCTTCGTGCCAAGCTCATCCACCCTCACATACGTCTGGTGCAGCACGCGGCTGATATACATGTTGTAGCCGTCCGCACAGCTTCCCATTCCGGTAAAATCCGCTCTGTCGCCGTCAAATGCGAGCGGCATTCCCATATCCATAAGCGTCTCCGACAGTTCCAGCTTTGTCTTGACCTCAAACTTCGGTAGCCCTGTTTCTACCATTGTATCATTCTCCTGCGTGATTGTCTCCATAAATGTTTCCCCGTCCAGTCCCGCGAGATATTCCTCCAAAGAAATCCCCTCATCCGGCAGCAGCGCCACGAAGGAATAACCGTCTTTGTATGGTTTGCGAAAGCCCTGCACATTCTCCCCCGAAAGATAACTGTACATCTCCTCATACATCATAGACACCGCCGCTTTGCTTCCGTCCGCTCCGTAAAAGGTCGCATCGTGCACCTGATTTGCCTCATACGCCGCCGCCCAATCCGCCTCAAATGCGACTGCATTCACAAGATACATCAGGGCGTCCTTTGGAATCTCATCTAAAATATCAGTTATCATGCCGTCCGTTTCGTGTTCCACCCAACGATTTAAATCAGTACAGGTCTGCTCCGTAAAAGGCGCGCCGAAAATCTGCGCGTCGTATTCCTCCGCCTCCGTCTTAAGAAAATCTTCATCCGGCGTAAATACATCATTCTCCGTATTCAGCCAGACGGAATTTGCAAGATGCATCCGCGCTCCCTCTTCGTCTGGCAAATTATCTGAAAATGTAAGCAGCGCAGCTTTTCCTTCCTCTGCCGTAATTCCCGGATAGAGCACTGTATCCATCTCATTCCTCGTCTCTCCTCTTGCTCCCTGCCTTGTCATCTCAAGCGCCATCAGCACGGAAAGCGGCGATACCACCGCATTCGACGCATCGCTTCCTGCCGTTTGTCCCTGACGCTTACTGTTGCGAAGCAGTTCCAGTGAGAAATCGGCATAGGATGCGGCAAATTCCGGCGTAACTCCCGTCGTCTCCCGCCCGCTTCCCTTATCCTCTCTTCCGCCGCCTTCCGTATGTATCTGCTCATTCGTTCCGCCGTCTCCCCGATACTGCTTCGTCAGATCCTTCGTGGAAGCCGAAAGCCCGCTCCCTCCACAACTGGTCGGGCCTGCTGCCATCAGGCATGCAAGAATCCCCGCTGTTATCCGAACCGTCATCTCTGTTTTTTTCATAATAAAAACCTCCCTTTTTGCGTGTTCCTTACAAAAGATTTTCCTCTTTCATAAGGTATGACGCAAAAAAGAGAGGCTGGTTGCATCTGTTTTTATTTTTTAAACATTTCAATAATTTAAAATCTGCTCCCGCACATAGTCGATGTTCCCCGCCGACATGGAAAATTCATCCAGACCAAATTCCAACAGTTTTAAAACCGCCTTGGAATCTCCCGCCATTTCTCCGCACATACCGACCTTGATGCCCGCCCGGTGTCCCGCCTCAATAATATGCCCAATGGCGGAAAGCACCGCCGGATGGAAATAACTGTAGCGGTCCGCAATCTTCTTATTTCCACGATCCACCGCCAAAAGATACTGGGTCAGGTCATTCGTTCCGATGCTGAAGAAATCCGCTTCCTTTGCAAATGCGTCCGCCAGAATCACGCTCGCAGGCGTCTCCATCATCATGCCAAGCTCGATATTCTCATCAAAACTCTTTCCCCCGGCGGTCAGTTCCTTCTTACACTCTTCCACGATCTCTTTGGCGTCCCGCAGTTCTTCCAGCGAGATCATCATCGGAAACATAATCCGTACATGTCCGTAGCTGCTTGCCCGCAGAATTGCACGAAGCTGCTCCTTGAACATCTCTTTCATATCCAGAGAAATACGGATTGCACGCCAGCCCAGAAACGGATTATCCTCCTTCTCAAATGCAAAGTACGGCAATTCCTTATCCCCTCCGATGTCCAGCGTGCGGATGGTGAGTTCTTTCGGGCATAACTCCGCTGCCTCCTTATATACCGCAAACTGTTCCTCCTCCGTGGGGAAATGGCTGTTTTCCATATATAAAAGTTCACTGCGGAACAAGCCCACGCCGTCTATGTTCATTTCCAGCGCATTTTTGATATCTTCCACATTTCCGACATTCGCGCAGAGAGAAATTCTCTTTCCTTCCTTTGTCACCGCCGGAGTGTTCCGCAGTTCCATAAGACGGCGGCGTTCGTTCTCATAGGCTTCCTTTTTCTGCTGATATTCCGACAGTGCGGTTTCATCCGGCGCAAGTACCAGAAGCCCCTGCCCTGCATCCATGCAGACCGTCTCTCCATCTGTAAGCTTTTCTGATATTCCGCTTACCCCCACAAGTATCGGTATGTTCATACTTTTTGCGATAATGGAGACATGGCTTGTCACGCCGCCCTCCTCGGTCACAATTCCCTTTACAAATTCCGGGTTCAGCTTTACCGTGTCAGAAGGGTACAAATCCCTTGCCGCCACAATAACAGGAGCATCAAGACTTCCTAAATCCGGCAGCTTTTTCCCTTTTAAGCCTGCAAGCAGACGTTTCCCGATATCCCTGATATCCGCTCCGCGCTCCCGCATGTAAGCGTCTTCCATAGCTGCAAATATTCCCGCAAATTCCTCGACGGTCTCCTTCACTGCGATCTGCACATTCTTCTGCTCGATCGCGATCCGGTTGTTCACGCCGTCCTGCAGCATGAAATCATTTGCCATTTCAAGGTGCGCCGCAAATATTTCATTTTCTCCGGCAAGCTTCTCCAGTTCTTCCACCACTGCGCTCCTTGCATCGACAAACTTCTTCTGCTCTTCCTCCGCCTGCTCTTTGGCGACCGCGTACGAGTCAGGTGCAAGATCCGGCTCCCGGTATAAATATACCGGAGCCACAGCGATACCTCTCGAAGCCGTTTTCTCAACCTTTACTACTTCCATATCACTCACCCAATCCACTTTCAATCAGTTCCACAAGTGTCTTTATATCCTTCTCTTCCGAATCGCCGCTGCACTGGATTTCCACCTCAGAACCCGATTTGATCGCAGCGGACATAATATTTAAGATACTCTTTAACTGGATTCGTTTCTCCCCGTACAACAATACCGTTTCCGATTTGCATTTTCCGGCAGCCTGCGCCAGAATCGACGCCGGTCTTGCATGAAGACCCGATGGATTTTTTACTATAACCTTTGCTGATACCATACTATCCCCTCCTACGCCTCTACACCAAAATGTTCAAATAAGATTTTCTCCGCTTTTGCACTCCAAAGCCCCCTGTTCTCCTTGCATGCCTCATCCAGCTTTTTGAATAGAGGATCTGTCTTTCCAAGTTCCTCAAAGTCTTCGATTGCAGTCAGCGGCATATCGAACTGCGTATAAGTAAGTTTCTTTCCGCCCGGAATGTTCGGAAGATTTAAGGTCGCCTCTGCGATGCTGTCGATTCCCCCTACATGAGTTACCATAACCGCCGGTTCAATTCTGCCCTTTGCCGCCAGCTCGTTCGCCTCAATCAGGTCGTCATTATTGCCGCCGGTGGTTCCCAAAATATGCGCGCTGGTATAATGCACGTTGTACAGGTTGATTTCCGCCTTAAACTGATTGTCGGTCGGGCCTGCAAAGAAATTCATGCAGCCGTCAAACGCCATAATCTTGTCTCCAAGCTCCGCCACCTGACGGTTCGGCACATAGACAAATACATCATCATAGCCCTTTCCTCCGGTAATGTCCTTAAGCTCCTGTACCGGGTCAGCCATCTTTGCCGTGTTCACGTACAAAAGTTCCACCCCGTTCTTCTCTGCGAAGGACTCCGGAATCACCTCTCTTGCGCGGGCAATCTTCGCGTCGTCAATGTCGGTGACAACGATTCTCTTCGGCTTATTCTCAAACTGGATGCCGTAACTTACTGCGCCGAGTCCCATCGGTCCGCAGCCGCCGAGGATGATAATGTCGCCGCCCTCCTTCGTGCCGCCTGCAAGATCATGGTTTCTCTTGTTGGTGTGATAATTGCCGTGGTAACCGCCAATGATGCAGCTCATCGGCTCTCCTAAGGAAGCTTCAAAGAAGCTGTCTCCCTCGTATGGCATCAGGCATCCAAGCTCCATCACCTCGTGCGGAATCACGCAGTAGGTGCAGGCTCCTCCGAAATATTCGTAGGAATATCCCGGAGATGCAAGACTGCCCTTATAATTTAAAGCGGGCTGCTGCGCAAACTTCATCCCCGGCTTAAACTGATCCTTCCACTTCTCGCCGACCTCGACGATCACGCCGGCAAACTCATGTCCGATGATGATCGGGTTCGTGTCAATGTTCTGCGGAGCTCTTTTGTGTTTCTTGCCCTGCTCCGCCAATTTGTAGGTAGACATACAGATACTGTCGCTCATGACCTTTACAAGGATTTCATCGTCCCCAATCTCCGGTAATTCAAATTCCTCTAATCTCAAATCTCTTGTTCCATACATTCTGACTGCCTTCGTTTTCATATCTGATTTCCCTTCCTTTTTCCTGTTTTTTAACTAAATACACTTTGATTGCTGCGCCCGGCGCAGCGCCAGTTGGCCTGTTCTTCTTATTTATGATAACTTTTCAATAACGACCTGTGTCATGAGTTCATCCACTAATGCCCTGGTCGGCGGCTTTGTTCCTATCGTCGTCACCGCTCCGGCGGAAGTCGCAATCGCAAGACGCACCGTGTCGTCATCGTTTAATTTGTTGTTCCACGCATAGGCTAACGCCGCCACCATGGCGTCTCCCGCTCCGACTGTGGAATGCGCCTTTACGGAAAGTGCCGGACACTCCGCCTCATAACCGCCCCGCACGAACATCGCGCCGCTCTTTCCCATGGAAACGGCTACCGTCTCAATGCCCTGGGCTACAAACTTTCTCGCAAGCTTAAGCAGTTCCTCCTTCGTCGCCCGATAGTCATACCCCGCATATTCCTCCAGTTCCACGCGGTTCGGTTTGATAATATCCGGTCCTGCCGGAAGTGCATTGCGGAATAATTCTCCGTCTGCATCCAGCAGCACCTTTGCACCCTTTTCGTGTACGAGACGGATAATTTTTGCATAGATTTCTTTGTCCACGCCGTTTGGTATGCTTCCCGCCAGGATAAACAGAGTATCCTCCTTCGCATAACCGGAGAGCTTTTCCAATAACTGCTCCATCTGCGCTGCCGTTATCGTCGGACCCGGTTCATTTAATTCTGTTACCGCTCCGGAATTCTCAAAAACCTTCGTGTTGGTTCGCGTCTCCCCATCCACCGTTACGAAATCACAGGTGATTCCTTTCTCTTTCAATACGGTTTCAATGGTATTTCCTGCGTTTCCGCCTATGAATCCGGTCGCGATACTCTCCCCGCCAAGCTCCCGGATCGTCTTTGAAACGTTAATTCCCTTTCCGCCTGCGTCGTACTCTACTTTACGAATCCGGTTCAGACCTCCCGCCACAAGCCGGTCAATCTCTATCGTCTTATCAATCGCCGGATTCATTGTAACTGTGATAATCATGCCTTTACTCCTTTCCTGCAAGAATCTGATATACGGTCTCTACATCTCCGCCTGCAAGCCGCTCTGCCGCCGCTTCATCCAGCATCTTATCTGCAATGACAGATAAAATCTCAAGATGCTCCTCTCCGACTCCTGCGATTCCGATGACGACCTTTACCTCATTGCCGCCCCAGTCGATTCCCTCCGGGAATGTCATAACTGCAATTCCCGACGCCTTAATTTCTTTCTTTGCCGCCTCAACGCCATGGGGAAGTGCCAGACCGTTTCCCATAAAGGTAGAAAAGGATTGCTCTCTCTCCAGCATCGCCTCCACGTAAGGTGCGTCTACATATCCGCCATCCACTAACATCTGTCCGACTTCCCGGATGACCTGCTCCTTGGAATCCGCTTTGCATCCCACTCGGATATTTTCACGGTACAATAATTCTTTTTTCTTTGACTTAAATAACATGGTCACATCCTCCTTTGAACTTTTTTCACCCGGGTTTTGTTTCTTTCTGACTTAATTATACGGGCGGAAACATCACTTTTTCAATTCAAAGAAAATGGACTTTGGCGTCATCCGATAGTGCCAAATTTGCATAAAAAAAGTGGGGTCACGACAGACCCCACAAGTACTTTTTAAAATATTTTTTTAAGCTTTTGGACAGATAGCTGCGTATCTCCTCCTTATCTCCTCCCGCCACCACATCCATAAATTCTATCTCCTCAATCAGCATACTACTGATATGTCCAAGAATCTCATTGTTGACGGAAATCTTGTCGTCCATCGGAACGAGCATGACAAACACTACGGCAATCCCTTTAAAATAAGGATCCAAAAAAGCCTGCAGATCTCTGGTCATACAGACCGAAAAAGCCGGACGTATCACACCCTTTGTCCGGGTGTGAAGCAGCGCAAAGCCGAACTCTGCGAAAACCTGCGTAGAGATCCGCTCCCGGCGCAGAATGTCTTCCCGGATCATCTCTCTGCGATCGGAGTAAGGCGACATCCGCTCCCCGACGGCGATCAAAAGCTCCTCGAATGTAATCCGGTTATCCACCTTAAAGAAATCCATGTATTTGATGACTGTATTAATCTGTGCCGCCACCAGATTAATCTCCTCAAGCTGTACGATAAATTCGTCTGCTTCCTCCTGCTTCCCCGGCATCCGCTCATACTTATATACCATATGCCGGATTCCCTGGATATCCTCCTCATTTAACAGGGGATTTACTTCCAGGACCGGGACTTGCGCCTGCTCCAGTGAAATGCTTGTGATAAAAAGTCCACACGGCTTGCAACAAAGGGCGTGATATCATTCTTCCCGTAGGTCGTAATAACAACCCGGTCGCGGAAAAGCTTCTCGAGCTTTGAGGACATCAGACGGGAAATGCCGATTCCGCTGGAACAGACGACTCCCACCTGCACCTTGCGGATTTTCTCCTTCCGTTCCTCTAAACGGACAAGCGCCGCTCCAAAGTGCACGGTCAGATATCCGGTTTCCTCCGCCGGAACCTCCTTTCCTGTGACTTCTTCCAACACCTTCGCCACCTTTTCACACCGGGCGTATATGTCGGGATAATTGTTTCTTATATCGTCCAATACAGGATTTTGAATCTGCATCCCGTGCATCAGCCGGATCAAAGTGGGCTGCATATGCGCTAACAGCCCCTGGATAAATTCATCGTCCTGCTTTAGCAGATACGCCTTCCCCGGATCAAACGCATCGACCATGGCATTTAAAAGCTGCTGCATCTGGCCGTTTTCCATCTGCGGTATCTTTTTGTCATCCCACTGGATTTTTTCGTGCTTCGCCCCCTTGATATGCAGGCAGATATAACCGATTTCCACCTTGGGTATCTCTACTTCAAATTCCTCCTCGAGCTCTGCGACAATCGCCTCGGCAAGCTGGTAGTCCTCATCCTTCCTGCTTTCCTCCTGCCAGCTTTTATCCGGTTCGATCACCTCATTCTTTAAGATGCGGTTGATTGCAATAGCGATATGTATGATCAGACCTGTATAGGAGCTTTCCGTCAATGTCAGCACCCTCGCATTGTTCATGCCCGTAATGCAGTCCATGACACGCCTTACGATATCATCATTCAAAAGCTGCCCGATGCTGCTCTTCTTCAGATTCTCATAGGAAGCGGCATTTCCGTTTACATCCTGATATGCCTCCCGCACCGCCTGCGTGTCCATATTCTCATTGATAAAAGCGCGGATTGCCCTGCGGTAATCATCCTCGCTCCCCTCCACCGAGATGCCGCTCCCAGGCTTGCGGTTCACGAAGAGCCCGTAGCGGTTCAGCCATTCCTCAACCGCCTCTAAATCCCCGCTGATCGTCGCCTCGCTGACCCCGAACTGACTGCTGTAATAGAAGAGCTTTTTTAGGCCCTTTTCCTTTAATATCTCTAAAATCAGCCGTTTTCTGCGGTTCTCCCGGTTAGAAACGTCATAATCGTCGCCCTCGCCGATATCCATAAGCAGGCGGCCTTTCTCCTCCCCGTTCCCCTCTAACCAGACCCCGACGCCCGTCTTAGACATAAATCTGATCTCATACGTCTTCAATGCCGATTCAATATATTCCAGCTCGCGCTGTACGGTGCGCTTGCTCACGCCCACCTTTTGGGCCAGCGTCTTGACCGGAATCGCTTCTTCTTCCTTCAATAATACCTGAAAAATCTGTTTCATTCGTGGTGTAAAATCCATCGTCCCCTACCCGTTTCTCTGCTCAATCTGTTCCAGAATCTGCGCAAATCCCTCCGGCTGCACCAGACTGTCCACTGTAAAAATCTCTTTCGTAAGCACATCTTTAGGCAGCATCCGGTAAAAATCCTTCTGGCAGACCAAAACCTCTGCCTCCTGCGGTACCAGATCCGCCGCAAAAGCCTGCACCTTTACTCCCGTAATTCCTCTCTGCGCCAAAAGTCTGCGAAGGAGCGCCGAGCCCATCACGCTCGATCCCACCCCTCCGTCACAGACAAACGCAATCTGTTCGATTCGTTTCTTTTCCTGCATTTTCTTCTCATCCCTTAGCATCTGTTCTTTCTGCACCTCATCTGCCAGTCTCTCGTCTGCCTGCATCTCATCTGCCAGTCTCCCTGTCGTCTCTCTTTGCATTTCTTCTCCCCGCTGCTTTCTCTCCGGTTCTTTTCCTCCTCCATATCCCAGAAGGAAAAAGCATCCCGCAAAAGAGACGGCAGCGGATGCCGCCATCCCCGCCATCATCGGGAAAAATCCTTCCTTTCCCGTCATCAGAAGAATGACAAGAAAGCTGCCCGGCGACACCGCGCCCTTAAGCCCGGCGTCCAGAAATTCAAAGCAGATATTCCCCGCCATTCCGCCCAGTATCAGGGGCAGTAGCAGCCGCAGATCGGAAAGCACGAACGGGAAATACACCTCGTGAATCCCTCCGACACTCTCGGCAAGCATAGCGGAAACATATTCACTCTTATACTCCTTATTTCGAAAATACATCGCCAGCAGAACCCCAAGCCCCGGGCCCGGGTTCGTCTCCATCAAATACAGGATAGAACTTCCCGTCTCCTGCACCTGACTCATCCCAAGCGGCACCAAAATTCCATGATTCATCAGATTATTTAAGAAAAAAACCTTCGCCGGTTCCAACAAAATACTCGCCGCAAAGGTCATATGATGCGCGACCAGAAAATGTACTCCCTGACAGACTATCCCAAGCGCTCCTTCCAAAACCGGCACAAAAAGCGTCTTTGTCAGAACCAGGAGCACACTGCCGAAAACCGCCAGCGACAGATTCTTAACCAGCATCTTCATCCGAAAATCTGTCTTCTCCGACACCTTCCCGATCTGCCTCCAGAGACCTCCCGCCAAAGGACCGATCACCATAGCCCCGAACAGCCCCGTTCCGGAATCTGCACTTAGGACGCCTGCCAATGCAAGTACCGCTAAAATTCCCCCGGAAGTTCCCCCGAACCTTGCTCCGCCCTCATATGCAACCATAGTCGGAAGAATCACATGGTACAGCAGCATAGTGACCTCAGAGATATGCGCATCCGGCATCCACCCCTGCTCTCCAAAAAGTACCAGAAGCAGACCGACGCACAGGAAAATTCCTATGTTTTTCATGATGATTCCAGTATAATACTTCCCGATTCTGCGTATATATTTCATTATGCTTCCCCGTTTAAATGCAGTCCTATTTTCAGAATGTTCATCAAAGCCAAGAAAAGGTCAAAATCTTCTCATTTTGACCTTTTCTCTTATGCTTAAATTATAGCATTTCCCTGACATGGAAACAATTTTTTTCGTTTTCTCCTACTGATTTCTTTCTTTTAAATTCTCAAGCAGTGTATCGTACTCCGGCGCTGCAAGGAAATTCGTAATCAATATCAGTTCCGCATTGGGATTGCTATGAGCCGCCCGCTCCCCCAGTTCCTGATGCGTCACGACAATCTGCACATCGGATGGTATCGAAGATACCGGCGTATGGATGACTTCGATTCCGGAAAGCCCTGCCGCCGCAATTTTCTTTTTCAGCACGGAGGCCCCCATGGCGCTCGAGCCCATACCTGCGTCACAGGCAAATGCGATTTTATTTATCTTCTGTCCGGTCACAGCCGTTTTTACACTTTCCTGCTGCACGCCTTTTGCCTCACGCTTCATAGCATCCTTCTTCTGCCGCGCTTCTTCTAGGGTCGTGTCCTTCCCCATAAATTTTAAAATCGGTATTCCAATCAGGAACGAAACCGACGCGGAAGCGATTACCCCAGCATCAGCCCCAGATAAGAGTGCCGTTCTGCCATCATCAATAAAGCGATGATACTTCCCGGTGATGCAGGCGAAGTTAAGCCTGCTCCGAATATGCCAAAAATAAGAACTCCGGTCGCTCCTCCCGCAATCGCTGCGACAAGCAGCAAAGGATTCATCAGGATATACGGAAAATATATCTCATGGATTCCGCCGAAAAAGTGAATAATCACTGCTCCCGGCGCCGAGCTTTTTGCATTTCCTTTTCCGGCGAAGCAGTAGGCAAGCAGAATTCCAAGACCCGGTCCCGGATTCGCCTCGAGCAGGAAAAAAATGGATTTTCCTGTCTCCTCCACCTGCTGAATTCCCATCGGGGATAAGATTCCGTGGTTGATCGCATTGTTTAAGAACAATACCTTTGCAGGCTCGATAAAGACGCTTGTCATCGGCAGAAGGCTGTGATCCACCAAAAATCCCACACAGGCACTCATCACCGCATTCAGCCCGTTTACCAACGGCGTAATGCCGATCATCGCAAGAAGCGCTAAAATTGCACCGATGATTCCAATGGAAAAATTGTTGACTAACATCTCAAATCCCGGTTTGATGCGGTTTTCCGTCAGCATATCGAATTTCTTTAAAATCCATGCGGAAAGAGGCCCCACTATCATTGCGCCGATGAACATTGGCGTATCGGATGCTACGATCACGCCCATTGTCGCGATCACGCCGATGACGCCGCCGCGCTTCCCGGCTACCACTTCACCGCCGGTATAGGCGATCAGAAGCGGCAGCATCACCTGGGACATCGGCGTAATGAACAGCGCGAATTTCTCATTCGGGCACCAGCCGGTCTCCATAAACAGCGCAGTAATAAGTCCCCAGGCAATAAACGCCCCGATATTCGGCATTACCATTCCACTTAAGAAACGTCCAAATTTCTGTACTTTTTCTTTCATAGTTATAATCCGCCTTTCTGCGAAAGGCACCAATGCGCCATGAAACATCTTGTCTACCTTTCACTTCTCTAATCTATCTTCCTTCTGTTATTATCTTCTTATAAGACTGACACACTAC
>JAETOE010000018.1 GCA_021771815.1 Roseburia hominis | reverse complement strand
ATATAATTTGACAGCATCGTTTCCATGATTGTCAAGCGCTCTTCCATTTCATCTATGTACCCTATAATACCCTTTTCCCACTCCTCTGACAAGGTCTGATACGATACGCTGTCCTGTTTCTGAAGTACGTCAAGAAAATTCTGGCATGCTGTTTTCAGGTCTTCTATCCTGTCAGAATAATTCTGTATCGACTCTGCTGTGTCGGACAGATGCGCCATGTTAAGTCTTAAGTCTCTCTTCATTCCTGGTTTTTCCTCTGCATCAGACAAAAACACATTTTCCGAATACACACTTCGTTTCTTTCTATGTTTCCTGCCCTTATCATGATTTTATATATGTAGTATTTATCGAATATATCATATTACACAAACTATTCAACTACATTATATCTTTTAAAACAATTATACTTTTTTAATGCGAAAAAATGCTCCTCCCAGGCGACAGGCTGTAATTATCTCACCTATCTGCCTTGGGAGGAGCGTATTCTCTTAGTATGCAACTCTATTTTTAAGCCACAATCCCATCACTCATTTATTTTCCATGCTTCTTCTTAAGCTCTTCAATATTTGCATCTACTTCCTTCTTGTGAAGCGGATACCAGAACCACAATACCGCTGCAAGGAGCGCAAAGCCAATGGCCGGTACAATCGTGCTGATATTGAAGATCCCGTTTACAACGCCCTCATCGAACGCTGTCTCCTGTGTATATCCGATCGCGGAAAGCATCAGACCGGAAAGGCCTGCGGACGCTGCCTGACCAAGCTTTCTCGCAAAGGAGTACAGTGCATAGACCGAACCATCCTCACGGATTCCGTTCTTTAACTCCGAATAGTCAATGACATCTGTAATCAGTGCCCAGGATACCATTGAGAACATTCCAAGCCCCAGCCAGCAAAGAGAAATCATTCCCACATAAACCCATACGTTATCCGGACGCAGGAAGAAGAGGATGATACAGACCACTGCTGCCGCGAGATTTGCAATCACGGAAAGCTCCGCCTTACCGATCTTATTTGCAACCGGCTTTGCCAATACCGCCGCAATGATCATCGCCACCATCATGATCAATGTCGATGCGGACTGCGCTGTCGTGTTACCGTAGAAGTTCGGGTATACATAGTTCGCCATAGACTGCATGGTAAGCTGTGCCAGCAGCATTACAATGGATGCTGCGATAATGGAAATCAACGCGCGGTTCTTCACTGCATTCTTAAGCATCTCGCCAACGCCAAACTGCTCCTGCTCTACGGTCCTTTCCGGTCTTACACGCTCCGTCGTAAGAGAATAGCAAAGCAGATAGCAGACAACAGCCAATACGGAAAATACGCCTGCGATCATAGTAAAACGTCCGCCGTTCATTACGGCATTTCCATCCACCTGATCGTATGCCACCATCGGAACGCCTGCGCCGACAATCATGCCTGCCAGCGTACCGCCCATGGTACGAAACGTCGACAAGGACTGACGGTCGCTCGCCTCCGGGGACACTGCAGACGCCATCGAACCGTAAGGGATGTTGATGGATGTATAGAAAATCGATCCCCACAAAATATATGTAATGAACAGATAGCCAACCTTAAATGGCAGCGGCATTCCGGCAAGCGCGCTCTGATACATCAAAAAAGATGCTATCGCCACCGGACCGCACATACGACGGATCCACGGTTTAAATTTTCCGACCGGAGTCATCTTGCTTCTGTCACAGATACGTCCCATCGTGACATCCGTAAACGCATCCACAAAACGTGCGATCATCATAATAATGCCAACGACCGCCCCCGGCACGCCCATAACATCGGTGTAGAACTTCATCAAAAAGCTCGATGAAAGGATAAATGTGAAATCGTTACCGAAATCTCCGAACAAATATCCCAGTTTGTCTTTGATACCAAACGGTTTCATATTTTCTGCTGTCATAATATACTTCCTCCTTGTTGTCCTGAAAGCGGGCGCAGCATACGCCCCGCTTTCTCCCCTGTCTGTTGCTGCATCTTATCTGTGTGTATCCCACAATCCGCAGTAGGAATCCACCGGGTCTTCGCCCTTAAATGCCTTTTTGCCCTCCATCAGCTTCGCAATCAGCGCATCGAGGGTCTGATCGTCGCTGTCGTAGGTATTGATATATGTTCTCGCCTGCGGGATATCCGCGAGCACGAACGGCTGTCCGCATCCGACCACTACCACCGGAAGCTCATATACATACCACGGAATCTCTCCGCCGCCCTTGCTCATTCCAAAGCCCGGTCTTGCCACCGGCTGAAAGCCTCCCGCGATATCTACCAGCGTGATAATCAGATCCTGGTTCCCGACAAACTCACTGATCTCGGTCTTTCCGGCAAAGTACATATTGATATCGACCTTTTCTCCCGCTGCCGCTTTCTTTGCAAGTGCATCGAGCGGACTCTCATAGATAAATGCGTCAAAGCCCTTCTCGATCAGCTTATCGCGAAGACGCTCCGCAGGACTCTTCTTGCCGCCGCCCATGAACTTCGCCATCATGGTTCCCATCACGCCTGCGGAAAGTCCTCCGACCGATACGATCATAATTCTCTTATAGCGGTCGGGAAGCATCGGAAGTACATCCTCATCCTTGTACTTAACCAGAGTGATTGCCTTATCGGAAATCTCCTTCGCCATCGCCTTGTGCTCCTCACAGCCCACCGTCTGTTCCATCACTTCGACCGGAGGAACAATTTCATTCTTCGCTTTCCTGTGAAGACCCATATGGGCTTTCAGTGCAAGAATGCGGTGCAGCGCGTCGGAGAGACGCTCCTCTGTGATGACGCCGTTCTCATAACCCGCCATCATGCTCGCAAAGTCCTCATCCATCTCGTTAAAGAATAAGAACATATCCACACCGGCCGCAATCGTCCTCGGAAGCATTTCACTGCGCTTCATGCAGCAGGTCAGTCCGACCATATGGGAAGCGTCAGTGAGCACCATTCCGTTGAAGCCCAGCTTCTTGCGGAGCAGCCCTTCGATCAGCTCCGGCGATAAGGTCGCCGGCATAATATCCTCATCCTTAATATCCGGGTTGAAATGTCTCGTGTATGCAGGCTGCATAATATGCCCTGCCATGATCGCTTCCAGTCCGTTGTCGATCAGATTCTGATAGACCTTTCCGTAGCTTGCGTCCCACTCCTCACAGCTCATGGTATTGATGCTGTTCGCCACATGCTGGTCGCGGAAATCCAGACCGTCCCCCGGGAAATGCTTTGCCGCACAACAAAAGCCCTCGTTCGTGTGCGCACCGTCCATATAAGCCTTCGTCATCTCGCAGACACGGTCTGCATCATTGCCGTAGGTACGCAGACCAATGACCGGATTCTCCCAGTTATAAAGGATATCGCTGACCGGAGCAAACGATAAATTACACCCGATCGCCGCCGCTTCCTTATTGGACATCCTGCCCAGTTCATACGCATACTTCGCATCTCTCGTCGCGCCGATCTTCGTCTGCTGCCCGATCATCGTACCGTCGGTACATGCCCCGTTGCCGCCGTTTTCCGTGTTGCAGGCGATAATAAGCGGAATCTTGCTGTTCTCCTGAAGAATGCGGTTCTGCTCACGCACTTCTGCTCCCGGCGCCGGATTATAACGGATACCGCCGATGTGATACTTATCGACTGTCATTTTCAGATAGTCTTCCTCTCTCGACGCACCCATGTTAAAGAAAAGCTGACCAATCTTTTCTTCCTTCGTCATACCTGCTATGGTGTCCTCCACCCATTTACAATCCTCGTCCGACAGGTAAAACGGTTTTGCCTTCATATCTACCATTGGTATCGCCCTCCTTTTCTACACTCCCAAATTCTGCTCAAACTGCTTTATCAGCTGCTTCTGGTATTCCATATCGAAGGTTCCGTCCAAAAGTCTCGGGAACGCCTCGTCCAAAAGCTTCGCCCAGCTCTCGCCCTCTTTCCCGACCAGAATCGGATAGAACCATACGCCGTTGTTCGCCGCTGCATCGCGGTCGCCCGGCGCGTCGCCTACCATCAGAAGCCGCTTCGGTTCATACCCCTTTTTCAGCAGCTCGCCGATGCAGAATGCCTTCGACCCTGCCTCCTGCGTCAAAAGTACGCGGCAGTCCTCCTTTAAGTTGTGCTTCTCCCACTCCGCCTCGACAGCTTCCTTGTTCGCCGAAGATACCGCCGCAAGATCCGCACGTTCCGCCATCTCGTCCATCGCCCATTTTACATTCGGAAACGGCATATCATTTCCGGGAAGCTCATGGATTGCCCGGTTGGTACGGATGCTCCACAGAAGCGCTTTCTCAAAACAGAGGTTCGCACTCTTCTGCGTCAGTGCAAGCAGTACCGGATTGGAAAGCTCTTTCGCCTCCCTTGTCCATACCGCAAACTCCTCCAGACCTTCATCCTGCCACAGTCCACGCTTCTGCACCTCCTCGAGTGCAAGGGCAAGCCCTTTGAAACGGTTGATTCCCCTCGTAATCGAATACAGGTTGATGGAAAGCCACAATTCTAAGCACTCGTCATAGTGCTCACCCAACCCAAACGTCTTGATCCACTGCGGTCCGAAACACCGCCTGTGTTTGACCTCCATCGTGTCCATCGCACAGCCGTCGCTGTCGATGCACACTGCAAAATCACTCGCCTTTTCAAAATCAAAATATCCCATAATATCCCTCTCCTTCAAAACGATGTGAAGCTTTAGATACTCCCGGCTCACAGCCCTGCTGCAAGCCATAGAGCTCCTCTTCGCACTAGACTCCCGAATATGCCGCAAACGCTCCGTCTATCGGAATGCATGCGCCGTTGACAAATCCACTTGCTTCCTCAGATGCCAGAAACAGCAACGCTCCAAAAAGTTCTTCCGGCTCGCCGAAACGCTCCATCGGCGTTCCTGCAAGAATCTTTCCGGTCCTTGCAGTCGGGGTGCCGTCCTCGTTGAACAGAAGCTTGCGGTTCTGTTCTGTCGCCAAAAATCCCGGAGCGATCGCATTGCAGCGAATACCGACTTTGGAGAAATGCACTGCCAGCCACTCGGTGAAGTTCACGATGGCAGCCTTTGCCCCCGAGTATGCCGGAATCTTGGTGAGAGGCGTGTACGCGTTCATGGAAGCGATGTTGATGATATTCGCGCCCTCTTTACCAATCATATCCTTCGCAAATACCTGCGTCGGAAGCAATGTTCCCATAAAATTAAGGTTGAACACGAACTCTACACCGGAGGGATCCAAATCAAAAAATGTTTTCATCTCGCCCAGATCCTCCGGCACGAAGTACTCATCGTCCGTGGTCGCCTTCGGGTTGTTTCCGCCCGCTCCGTTTACAAGGATATCGCAGGTTCCGAAATCTGCTGCGATAGCGTCTCTTGCCGCCTCAACGCTCTCTTTCTCGAGCACGTTGCACTTGTATCCCTTTGCGGTAAATCCCTGCGCCACGATTTCGTCCGCACTCTTCTGCGCCGCTTCCCCGTTCAAATCGAGCAGCGCGACTTTCGCCCCCGACGCAGCAAGCGCTTCCGCCAACTTGGAACAGATCACTCCGCCTGCTCCCGTCACAACTGCGACCTTGTCCTTCAAATCAACCTGCATTGGTAATTTCATTTTTAAACCTCCTAAAGATTTCTCTTTTATAAAATGCTCCGGCAGTCAGGCAGTCTTCCCTGCCGCCGTCATCCCATCGGATATTGTGCTATTTCCCTGCACAAGCCTTCTCCACTGCCTCGAACAATCCGTTGATATAGGTTGCTCCAAGTGCACGGTCGTAAAGTCCGTAGCCCGGTCTTCCTGTTTCGCCCCAGATCATTCTTCCGTGATCCGGTCTGACATAACCGTCAAATCCATTCTCATGCAGTGCCTTCACGATCGCGTACATATCGAGCGAACCGCAGCAGGAAAGATGTGCGCGCTCCTCAAAGCCGTTCTCCAGCACCGCAACATTCCGAAGATGCGCAAAATGGATTCTTCCCATCGCCGCATACTTTGCCGCCATCGCTGCCACATCGTTCTTATTCGAGCAGCCGAGCGAACCTGTACATAAAGTAATGCCGTTGTGCTTATCGTCCACAAGCTTTAAGAAACGGTCGATGTTCTCCTCACAGGTGATGATGCGCGGCAGTCCGAAAATACTCCAACACGGATCGTCCTCGTGAATCGCCATGTTCACATCACACGCTGCAGCCACCGGAATGACTTTCTCCAGAAAATATTTCAGGTTATTCCACAGATCATCCTCAGACATTGCGTTGTATTCCGCAACGACGTTCTTCAACTCTTCCCTTGTGTAGCTTGAATCCCATCCCGGAAGCGTCAGGTCGCTGTCGCTCTCAAGCGGATTTACCGCATCGACCTGCTCCTGATAGTAGACTAAAGACGTGGAACCGTCCGGCAGTACATGATCGAGCTGTGTCCTTGTCCAGTCGAACACCGGCATAAAATTGTAGCAGATGCATTTCACGCCCGCCCTCGCCACGCGACGGATATTCTCGCAGTAATTCTCAATATATTTGTCACGGTCCGGCTTGCCAAGCTTGATGTCCTCATGCACCGGGATGCTCTCGATCACTTCGAAATGAAGCCCTGCATTCTCCACGAGCTTCTTCAATCTCGCAATGCTCTCCTCACTCCACACCTCGCCGACAGGCACGTCGTACACTGCGGTCACGATGGAATGCATTCCCGGGATCTGACGGATATTCTCTAAAGTTACCTTGTCATCCTCTCCGTACCAGCGAAACGATAATTTCATGTTTTCCTCCATTCCGGTTCTTATAAAACCTACTGTACTTTTTGCTTGCATACATGAATGCTTTTCCATTTTTCAATTATCTCATTCATTTTGTATTTTGACTATATCATGCTTGTATACAAGTGTCAATCGCCGCATTTCTTTTTTATGTTTTGCACATATATGCGCACGGTTTTTGTGTATTTTGCACAAGCACTTCCAACATATTCCATATTTTCTTTTATCTTCCACTTGTATACAAGCATTGGATTCTATATCCGTTTCCTATTATTTTCCACAGTCTCTCCTGAAAGTTTTCCCGTCTTGTATGCCAATTATGTATTTCGATCCGCTTTTTTCAAAAAATAGATTGTATTTTGGCTCTACAGGCTTTATATTAAGTATGTAACGTGGTATACATTTCGAAGTTTTTTCTTCTTTTGTGGAAAACAAATACGATGATTACGAGGTATTTCTATGTATACAAAGAAGCGCACCGGCACATCAGAAGCCGTTTACCAGAAATTAAAAGAACAGATCCTGCATCTTGAACTGCCTCCCGGTTCGGCAATCAGCGAGATTGACACCGCGGCGGAATTTGAGATTTCACGCACCCCTGTCCGCGACGCGTTCCGAATGCTGGAGAGCGAGGGACTCCTGGAAATCCGACCGCACATCGGCACTTTTGTATCACTGATTGATCTACATATGATTTCGGACATTCTCTATATGCGCGAGGTATTGGAACAGGCAGTCTTAAAGGATCTGACTGCGAGTTATGACAAGTCGCAGGAATTCCGCATACGCTTAATTCTGCAGAGACAGCACGAGCTCTTGCATCAGGAATCCTCCCCGGACGAACTTGGACGTGCTTTTATTATCAGCGATAACGATTTCCATTCCGCGCTTTATGATCTTGCCGGAAAGCGGACTGTGATGAGTTTTCTGGGAAGTGTCAATTCCCAGTATGAGCGCTTCCGAACCTTCTTAAATCTCGACGATCGCGATCACCTGATGCGGCTTTATGACGACCACATCGGAATCTGGGAAAGCATCACAAAAAAGGATTACGACGAGCTTGCCAACCTGATTTCGCACCATATCTATGACGGCTTTAACTCGAACACAGAAGTCATCTACCGGCATCCCGAATATTTTAAGGCTCTCGATTAATTATCAATAAAAAACTGACGTTCGGCAATCATTTCCGTTGCCGAACGTCAGCTTTTTCACTCTTTTACTTTTTCATCTTCGGCTGGAAAATAACGCTCGCAAGATAGCCGAATACCAGCGCCGCTGAGATTCCCACCGCGCTCGCCTTAAAGCCTCCCATGAAGATTCCGAGGAAACCGTTCTCATCTACCGCTTCCTTTACGCCTTTCCAGAGCGTGTTTCCAAATCCCGTGAGCGGCACGGAAGCGCCCGCTCCTGCAAATTTCATAAAAGGCTCATAAATCTGCAGCGCGCCGAGCAACACGCCGAGACAGACTAACAACACCATGATCCGCCCCGGAAGCAGCTTTGTCTTTTCCATTAAAATCTGAACCAGCGCACAGATCAGACCGCCGACCCAGAATGCATTTACATAATCCATAATTTCTCCTTTCTTTCCCTCCGCTGCACGGCTCATTGCTATCACGCACACTCAATTACAACGGCGTGAGCGATGCCCGGTACGGTCATACCTTCATTGAAGGAGACCGTCGACAGGAGCGCGCCTGTCGGTACAAAGAGGATCCGCTTATACTTTCCCTCCTCCACCTGTTTCAGATAATGCGCCGAGAGCGTGACGGCAGAACAGCCGCAGCCCGAGCCTCCCGCACCCGTTCCCTGCTTTTTGGCATCATATATCATAATTCCGCAATCTTCGTGCACACTGCTGATGTCATACCCGCTTTGTCTCGTCAGATCCCACAGGATTTCCTGGCCGACCGACCCGAGATCGCCGGTGATGATCTTATCGTAATCCGCCGCGGTTCTTCCAAAGTCAGACAAATGACGACAAATGACGTCCGCCGCGGCAGGGGCCATCGCCGCTCCCATGTTCATAGAATCCTTGATTCCGTAATCTACGATCTTTCCCGTCGTAATTCCCGTGATGCGCGCCTTGCTGCGTCGTTTTCCAAGTACATAGGCTCCGCTTCCCGTGACCGTCCAGGTAGCTGATAAGGGTCTTTGATTGGCATATTCCAGGGGAAAACGAAACTGTTTCTCCGCGCTCGCAAAATGACTGGACGTCATGGATACCACGTAATCTGCGTAGCCTCCCGCCACGCACATTGCCCCGAGAGAGAGCGCTTCCCCGCAGGTGCTGCACGCGCCGTAAAGACCGAAAAGCGGGACCTGGCAGTCCATGAGCCCGAAGGAAGTCGCTATGTTCTGACCGAGAAGATCCCCGGAAAACAGATACCTGATATCCTCCGGCTTTAAGCCCGCCTTGCCGACTGCCATCGTAAACGCTTCCTTTTGGAGCTCGCTCTCCGCCTCCTCCCACGTGTCCTGTCCAAATTTATCATCGTCTCCTACCACGTCAAAGCAGTTCCCCAGCGGACCTTCGCCCTCCTTCTTCCCGACGATGCTCGCACTGCTGATAATATAAGGCGCCTCCGCAAACTGCAGGCTCTGCTTTCCTACTTGCACATTCATATAAAACCTCCGTTCCATCTTATGCAACACTTTTCTTTTAGTATGGATAGCGAAGGTTTTTCTTATTCATGTTTCCTTCCGAACATATGCTTTTTATTTCGCAAATGAAGCTATGTCTTTTTCATGCATATTTCGCGCGATTTCACACAAACCTATTCTTGTATGCAAAAGCAGTTTGACGACACGCTTTTTCTCGGTTTCTAAAGATTAGTTTTGTAGTATTCTCGGTTCGGCAGAATTCGTTGACGCTAAAATATGCGCAGGCTATGATATTTTTGCGAGGTAAACGACATGAAAAACGAATACATTCCACGTGTCTTAAAAGAATATCGAAAGCGAAATCAGCTTACCGTCAATGATGTCTCGCTTCTGCTCCGCGAGCGTTCTATGGAGGTCGCTCCAAAGACGATCTACGGATGGGAAAGCGGGCAGGCAAATCCCAGCGCGGACATGCTTCTTACGCTCTGTGAAATGTACAACATCACCGATGTTCTGTCGGTATTCGGCTATAAGGACGATGATTTCTTTCATGTGACTGCCTCGGAACGCGCGCTCATCGAATCCTACCGGAATCATCCGGAGCTCCAGAAAGCGATCAACAAATTACTCGATTTGAATGTCGTGCGCAAGATTCCAAAAGAAAAGCAATCCTGATTCATGCCGGTGACATATAACGGTACGACGGTTTCAAAATAAGAGTGGGATGCCGCATTAACGCAGATATTCTCAGCGTTAATGCGGCATCCCACTCTTATTTTTCTTATATTCTCCGAAATATAATTTAGAAATCTACCTCAGTATCATAGTAGCAGCACTTCAACAGCTTCTCCATCTCCTCCTGACTCGGCTGACGCGGATTGGAGCCTGTGCAGGCGTCTAAAAGCGCATTTGCCGCAATCTCCGGCAGTCTCTCTAAAAATACCTCCTCCGGTACGAAGCCCTGCTCCGTCGGATAGCTGTCTGCCCCATAGTTCTTGATGCAGTGCGGAATATTAAGGTCGTCGTTCATTCCGCGCAGATATGTAATCAGAAGCTGTACCTTCTCATCCAGAGAATTACCTCCTAGCCCCATGAAATCCGCAATTTCACCGTAACGCGCCTTCGCCGTCTCATCCTTCGCATTAAACGCGATTACCTTCGGCAGATACATTGCGTTCGCTGCACCGTGAATGATATGCGCGCCGTAATCTGCAAACGCTGCGCCCGTCTTGTGCGCCATCGAATGTACGATGCCGAGCAGCGCGTTGGAAAATGCCATGCCCGCAAGACACTGCGCGTTATGCATGGAAGCTCTCTTCTCCATATCCCCATTGTAGGAGCCGACCAGATCGCGCTGAATCATCTTGATTGCATGAAGCGCAAGCGGATCTGTAAAATCACAGTTCGCCGTAGAGACATACGCCTCAACCGCGTGCGTCATCGCATCCATACCGGTGTGCGCCACAAGCTTCTGCGGCATCGTCTCCGCAAGTTCAGGATCTACGATCGCGACGTCCGGCGTAATCTCGAAATCCGCGATCGGATACTTAATGCCTTTGTCGTAGTCCGTGATGATTGAAAATGCCGTCACCTCCGTCGCCGTACCGGATGTAGAGGAAATTGCACAGAAATGCGCTTTCTTACGAAGCTTCGGAATACCGAACACCTTGCACATATCCTCAAAGGTAATATCCGGATACTCGTATTTGATCCACATAGCCTTTGCAGCATCGATTGGTGAACCTCCGCCGATCGCTACGATCCAATCCGGCTGGAACTCTTCCATTGCTTTCGCGCCCCGCATAACAGTCTCCACCGACGGATCCGGCTCAATTCCCTCGAAAAGCGCTACCTCCATACCTGCTTCCTCGAGATACTGCTTTGCGCGGTCTAAAAACCCGAAACGCTTCATGGAACCTCCGCCGACACAGATCATGGCTTTCTTTCCCTCGAAATCCTTGAGTGCCTCCAGCGCTCCCTTTCCATGATACAAATCGCGTGGTAATGTAAATCTTGCCATTTCTCCTCCATTCTGCCACCCCATCGTGACATCCTTATTTACAGGTTCCTGACCCCCCTGCATTTTTATAGTATAACATATTTCACTGTCCGCCCGCAATCCTTGATGCATTAGAAACACGACAAAGAGAAGACAAAAGCCGGCAAAAAGTGTGCGGCATAAAGGTTCCGATAATTGACAAACTTACCAATCATTGATAGCATAATAGTACTATATAAAAAATCAAAGTGAGGGTGAAGCAAATGAAAAAAATGAAAAAGTGGGCTGTTGTTACAGCGGTACTGCTGGTTGTAGCGATGTTTGCAGGCTGTGGGGAAGTCGCCAAAACAGAATTTCAGGCGCCGAATGAGACATTCAGCATCCAGATGGACGAAACCTGGAATACGGAAACGATGCAGGACAATATCCTGGCAATCTTCAACAAGAATGATACGAAATGCATTATTGTAGTCCAGTTTGTCAAAAGTCTGGGCTATACCGACGTCGCACAGACCAAGGATGAGGTGGAGAGCATATTTACAATGAATAATGTAACGGCTGCGGAGGCTCCCGCATCGATTCCGGGATTGGACAATCTTTCCGCGGACACAAGCGGCATTGTTCTGGAAGGACAGAGTGAACAGTGTTATACCGTCTATGGCGAGTCGGAATACGCCTATTATTCTTTTATCTACATTGCTAAGAGCGTAAGCGATAAAATGATCGAACAGTTCCAGACCGTATGCTCCAGCTTTGTAGAGACGGCGCCGGAGATTGAAAATAATTCCCAGGTAGCGGTTACGGATACGATCCGCTGGTTCAATGCGACCAACGGTATCCTGATTAGCGCCAATGGCGGAGATTCTAATCTGTTCGCAGGATTCCCTGCCAATGATGACACTATGGCAAGAGAAGTGGAAGTGCTGGAAAGAGACTGGGGCGTTACGGACCGTGCAAGCGCGGATGAGACGCTTGACTGGGTGCTGACGGAAGGACACCGTATGGATTATGTAAGCCAGATGGAAGGTTTCGAAGCGGACGCAGAGGGAATCACAGATGTGGCGGAAGCTGACAGAACGGCATGGCTTTGCGATAACTTCTATGTGACAGAAAGCGAAGCGGAAAACTATATGTACTGGTATAATCCTTTTGCCCAAAAAGGAGAAGCGGCTATCAGTGCATGGGATTACAGCCGCGCTATGTCATTGTGCGGTTTTTACTATCAGGCGGGCTATTATACGGAGACAGAGGCGCTTGACAAGTCTCTGGAAATTGCACAGACAATTCAGAGCACGTATGGTTCCTGGGATGAATTTATGGAAAGCTATTTCCTCGGATATGAGTGGTGGGCAGAGCAGGACAGTGCAGAAAGACGCGCCATTTATGACGAACTGAAAGCTGCGGATAACAGTATGTATAATCTTGATTTTGGAATGCCGCTGGAGAAGACATGGTAAATGGAGGACGGCTCTGCCATCCTTTATACGGTACATAAACTGCATATTATCATAAAATTTATTCCAACAAAATATGCCGTATTCCGTTCTACTTCCGGAATGCGGCATATTTACGTTTTGATAATAAGAATTATATGCAAGTAAAAATATTCAATTCGGCAGATACGCTTCCTCATTTCCGCTTCATACCGCGCAGAACTTCCTTATCCGCATCGCTCACGCGATAGGATTCCAGCATTTTCTGGATGGACTTATTGTAGGTGAAATCGTCCAGATGATTGTCCCAAAGAAACGCGTGCGTTTTTTCCGGGAACTTTGCGTACGCCGTCGCAATCCCCCACGCCACGCCCATTTTGCAGTAATAGCCCTCGTGTTTCAAGCTGTCCCAGACTGTAAGCACCCTGTCGATATAATCGTCGACGAGAAAATGATCCATGAGCATGACCGCGACAACGCGCTGTTCAAACTCACTTTCCGATTCCCGGTACTGCATCAGGAAATCCCAGACTGTCTCCCTGTGCTTTCTCGCGATCTTGAACGTGGAACAAAATCCGTCGTTGACCGACCAGTCGTGAATCTTTGGAATAAATGTTTTGGCATATGTGAGAAGCTCCTCAATTTCCGCCCGGGCATAGCCGATCACAAACCCCTGCAGAATAATTTCCTCGTAAGTCTCATCGCTCGCCCCCGCAAGATAGCTCCGCCAGTCCTCTTTTGCAAGCCGCTTCGCAAGCTCTCTTAACACCGGAAGCCGCACCCCCAGAATCGGGTCTGTGTCCGGTATCAGCCCGGTTGTAAACTCCCTGAACCCGTTATCGTCTGCGTGCTCCATAAGAAAGGAGCGGATTTCTTCATTTGTCATAACTTTCCTCCCATCCAAATTCTGCTTGTCGCTTTCTTCACAGGGAATTATAACAAAAATCTGTTCCGAAAGGAATCCCGATATACTTAACGGCTGGTTGAGACTCGCCGCAAAATCAGAATCCCTGGAACAGTTTATTCAGTCCATGTGATGCGTCAGATTGAATTTTCAACAATCTCCCCATCCACAATGCGCATGGCGCGCCCGGCATGCTTCGCCACGTTTGAATCATGCGTAATCATGACAATCGTATTTCCCATATCGTTCAGGTTTGCAAACAGCTTGAGCACCTCTTTCCCGCTGTTTCCGTCGAGCGCTCCGGTCGGTTCGTCGGCGAGCAGGATCGTGGGCTGACCCACGAGCGCCCTTGCAATCGCAACGCGCTGCTGCTGTCCGCCCGACAGTTCATTTGGCTTGTGCCGGATGCGCTCCTTAAGCCCGAGAAGCTCGATTACATTCATGCTGGCCTCCTCTGCCTCCTTAAGCCCCATTCCGCGCATCAAAAGCGGCATCACGATATTTTGAAGCACATTGTACGTCGGAATCAGATGGTACTTCTGGAATATAAACCCGATTTTCTGATTGCGGATTCCCGCAAGTTCTTTTTCTTTTGCATGCCCGATTTCTACTCCGTCCAGATGATAGCTTCCCTCATCCATCACATCCATACAGCCGATAATGTTCATCAGCGTACTCTTCCCGGAGCCGGACGGTCCTAAGATTGCCAGATATTCGCCCCTGTTTACAGTCAAAGACACATTTTTTAGCACATGCAGTGACTGTTCTCCCATCTGATAGGACTTATTGATATTCTGCATCCGAATGACCTCCCGGATTTCTTCCCGCTCCTCCTGCGTTCTGCACATCTGTACATTTTCCCTCACATTCATTTCCGTTAAAGCATCCATATCTCTATAATGACCTCCTCTTCGTCGTCTCCGCCAGATTCCTTTCACGTTCCTGCTGTTTTCGCTGTCTCCGCCAATATCACTCCGTGCCAAGCGCCTCCACCGGAACGAGTCTCGACGCTTTATAAGCCGGGTAGAAACCGAAAATCGTTCCTGTTCCCACGGCAAATAACAGCGCGAGAAAAAACGCCGGAACGGAAAGCTCCACACGCACGCCCAGATACTGCACCACAGGCGTGATTGCAAGGGACAACAGGCTGCCAAGCACGCCGCCGATCAGGCTGATTGCCGCCGCCTCCGCCAGAAATTCAAGCAGAATATCCCTTTCGGAACAGCCGATCGCCTTTAAAATACCGATTTCATTTGTCCGCTCCTTCACGGAGACGAACAGCACATTCATGATTCCGATTCCGCCTACCACAAAGACGATTACCGCCATCGCGGTCAAAAGCATCGTGAGAATCTCGTTCGACGCCTCGGCCGCCTCCATTTTGCTTCCGGCATCCTCAAATGTGAACTCGGCATTTGGATAGCTTTCTGCAAGCACGTCCGTCAGTTCCATAATTACATCATCCACGCTTCCGGCGTCCTCTGCAATCACCGTAATCGTCGGATTGACCGCCGTTCCCACCAGATATTTCACACCCGTTTCATAGGGAATGAAAATCGAATCATCCGGGCTGATTCCCGACGCCACCGTTCCCATCGCTTCGAGTACGCCGCTTATGACATAGCGCCTGTCGTCGATGTAGATCACGCTGCCGTATGCCTCAATTGCACTGCCGAAAATTTCCTTTGCGATTTCTGCACCGAGCACACACACCTTCTCCTTGTTCTCATTGTCCTCGTCCGTCAGGAAGCTTCCGGCTGCAAGCGAAAGATTGCTGATGGATTCATACTCGCTTCTGACTCCCGCGACCGTGTAACTCTGCGCCTCCTCCAGTTCGCCGCCGTCCACCGTCTGCCTTGTGGTATAAGAAATCGTCACCGCCGAAATTCCTGTGACAAATGTCTCAATATCCTGCACATCCTCATCATCCAGCGTGATTTTCTCCTGATTGATCCGATCCTCCATATCGCTTCCGTCGCCAAAGATGCCGTTCATGCCGCCAAAGTCCGGCACAGTGCCTTCTCCTTCGCCGCCGGGAAGCCCTCCGCCCGCACTGCCGTCTCCGCCGCCGGGAAACACTCCGCCCGCGCTGCTTCCTTCTTCGCCGCTGGGGGACACTCCGCCCGCGCTGCTGCCTGCTCCCGGGTAACTGCCGCCCGTCTCTTTGCCCGAAGCACTTCCTCCCATTGCACCGCCGGAATCTGCGCCTCCTGCATTCCCCATACTGCCCGGCATGATCGTCACCCCCGCTTCCCCGCTTCCCATTTCCGCCGCTCCCGCCCCAAAACCGGAATTCCCGCCCTCATAAGAAATATCAATTGCACCCGCATTCAGGTTCTTGAATTGATCCGCCACATCCGCCTGCCCGCCTTTTCCGATGGCAATCACCATTACAATTGTCGCTGCACCTGCAATAATACCGATGGACGTCATAACCGCCTTAAACTTATTTTGCGTCATATTGAGCCAGACGAGCCTGAGCAACTCCTTTGGTTTCATTTTCTGCTTTGCCTCCCTCTCACTCCTTTTTTACCTGTCCCTCTACCAGAACGATCTCCCCCTCGGAAAGTCCCGATACAATTTCAACATTTACCCCATCGGAAAATCCCGTGACCACATCAACCGTCCGTACCGTGCCGTCAGCATCCTTTATCTTCACATAGGACGCCGTTCCCTCTGTCCGTATCGCTTTATCGGACACATACAGCACATCCGTCACCCGCTCCTGGATAAACGTCACATTTCCGGTCATATCGGCATAGACGCCCAAAACGTCTCCCGTAAATGCAACCGTCACATTATAAGATACCGTAGACTGTCCGCTGGAAGAAGAAATGTCAATGCTCTCCACCGTTCCCGAAAAGTCCCTGTCCTCATAGGCAGTCAGTTCAATAGCCGCCTCATCCCCGACTGCAATCCTTGCAATATCTTCCTCGGATACTGCTACCGTAATCGTTACGGCGGTATCATCCGCAAAAACTGCGATACTGTCCCCAGACGTTAAAGTATCTCCTGCAGCACAGCCAAGCTCCGTGACCGTTCCCCCATATGCTGCATAGATGACGCCGTCCTCGCCGACTGCCGCGTCAAATTCCTCCAACGCCGTCTCCGCTTCCTCTAGCGTATCCTTCGCCTCCTCCACATCATTATCCGCCCCCGAGACGTCCACGCTGTACTGGCTCGACGCATTCCGGGAGGAGAGAACCGCTTCCCTGTAGGCTTTCTCCGCCTCGATTGATTTTGTCGTGTAGGAATTTTTTGCCGACTGCAGCTTTGTGCAGAGCCTGTCGTAATTCTCCTGTTCCCCGGCAAGCGATGCGCCAAGGTCCACGCCCGCTGCAATCTGCTCCTCATAATAGTTCAGCAGAGACGCCGACGCATTCACCGCTTCCTCGGCTTCCTCTACAGCGTCCTCGAGTTCCTTCAATGCCGCCTGATATGTTTCCTCTGCAACAGACCCCTCTGCCGTGGAAAGATTGTAGGAATAGCTCGCCGAAAGCTTCTGTTTTTCAGCCGCAAGACCCGCCTCATTTACGGCAGCCTTCGCCTCAGTCACCGCATCGGACAGCGCTTTCCGGTACTCCGCCGCACTCTCTGCAGAAATCTTTAACAACGGATCTCCCTCATCGACCGTCTGTCCGACGGCGGCATAGAGTTCCTCTACCACAAGCGTCTCCGACGTACTTTTAGACGCGCTGCTGTCCGATGTACCTCCGCCGGATGCCGCCCCGCCGGACTGATTTCCCGCCGCAGTTCCGCTGTCCGATGTACTGCCCGTATCACTCTCCAGCTCAAATTCCTGTGTAAGCGTGCCGATTGTAACGCTTCCGCTCTCCGATATTCCGACGGTCAGATTTCCCTTCTCTACCGTCACTTCTTTATAAACCGCCTCCGTTTCCGTTTCTTCCACAGACTGTTTTGCCCACACGATACCGCCTGCCGCAAGAACGCCCGCCGCCGCGATTCCGGCAGCCAGACAGATCCTTCTCTTCTTCATCTAATTTGTCCCTCCTGATTCTTCCTCTTTCCCACTGTCGAACCACACTGTCGCAGAAGTTCCGGCACTAAGGCTTCCGTCTGTATTATCCACTGCGACAAGCACGGTATATGTTACATCTGAAAGGCTCTGACCGCCCGTCTTCTCCGTCGCAATCGACGAAATTTCTCCCTCGCATGTTCCGTTCCTGTTTCCGGCAATCATGACTTCCACTGCATCTCCCACCGCAAGTTCTGCTATATTCTCCTGCGATACTTCCAAAGAAATCAGAATCGTATCTGTATCATAGTAGCTTACGAGCGCAGCGTCCTCATACAGCACATCTTTTGCCTCATACGTGACCGATGCTACCGTACCCGCACGGTCTGCGCAGATTATGCCGTCCTCCAGATCAAGCAGCGCGCTCTGCTCCTCCTCCAGCGCAAGAAGCTTCTCCTCTGCCTCGTCCACCGCGCTCTGCAGCCTGACAAGCGTCGCTTCATATGTAGTATTAGCGTATTTTCCTTCCAGTACCGCTTCTTCGTACTGTTTCTCAAGCTCCGGCTGCCGAAGCGCCGCTTCCCGCTTCGCCTGCCCGCATTTCTCTTCCAGCTCCTCCAACCGCTCTGTCATCTCCGCAATTTTCTGATTTGCCGCCTCCACCTTGGAATTATATTCCTTCACAGCGCTCTCCTGACTCTGCGTCGCCCTCTGGACTTCACTCTCCGCCGCAGACGCCGCATCCCGGCTCTGCGTCAGTGCCGCAGACGCCGCCTGCACAGCCGCATAATCTGCCGCCGTCTGCTCCGTGAGCGCCGCCAGATCCTCATAGGACGCCCCTGCTGCAATCTGCGCTTTGAGATTTTCCAGATCAGCCGCAAACGTCGCCTTCGCCGCCTCATCTGTACCCTGCGCCGCTGCAAGCGTCTCCTGCGCCGCCGCAAGGGAAGCCCTGGCATTGTCCACCGCGCTCTGCTTTTCATCAATACCTGCCTGCACATAGTACGTTCCGTTGTCGATTGCATCCTGATAATCCCATATCTCGGCAACCGTATCACTATATTCCTGCTCCGCTTCCGTAACGCTTATCGCAAGATCGCTTACGGACGCCTCGTAGCTTACTCCCGCACCGTCCGCTGCAAGAAGCGTTCCCGTAAGTTCGCTCTCCGCCGCAAGCACGCCGCTCTCAAATGCAAGCTGCGCCGTATAAAGCGCATCCCCGGCGTCCGCGACCGCTTCCTCATAGTAAGCGACGGCTTGCTCCACGCTCTCGTCCGTCAGCTTAAACAGCGCATCGCCTTCCTCCACGACACTTCCTGCCTGTACATAGACCTCCTCGACAGTCATGGCGACAGCTTCCACGGAAAATGCCGCATACTGGTTCCCGGTTGGCATCTGCGTCGATCCCTCCTCCGAGAATCCTCTTTCCGTCTCCCCGGCTTTCTGCGGCACATTTTTCGCATTTCCGGCATCCGCCGTTTCCGCCTCCGTTCCCTTTGTATCCGCCGCGATCGCCTGATAACAAATCCCGCCGCAGGCAAGCACCGCCGCCATAACTGCGACTGCCGGACGGATGCGTTTGTCTTTGCACTGCCGCACCTTCTGTTTTACGTCCTTCTTAAAATCGTTCCCTGACCACATACGCTTTCGCACTCTCCCTTTTTTCTTTGTGCACATCATTTCTGACGCTCCGTTTTTCCATGTCCGGCGCGCTGTACTCCGACGCGCTCTCGTGCTTTTCGCATCAAGGATAGCTCCGCAATCTAAAAAGTACTTGAATGGAACGTGACGGTTATGTGATGAAATCGTTAAATAAATGTGTTCGGGGTACTCCCGGTCTTTGACAAATCCGCAGAAACGTATTACAATACTCCCGTTTCTATCCGGGCATTTTATCCGAATCTTTTTCGGGTATACTATGAAATGATATGGAGATTGCTATGAGAAAAATTGCTTTTTTTGATATTGACGGCACGCTCACTTCCGAGATCGACGGCAGTGTTCCGGACAGCGCCGTATATGCGATCCGCGCGGCGAGAGCCAACGGAAATCTGATGTTCATCAACACCGGACGTTGTTTTCAGAATGTGGAGAAGCGTTTCCGCGCGATTGGATTTGACGGCTATGTATGCGGCTGCGGTACGAACATCTACTGCGACGGCAGAGAAGTGCTGCACGTGGCGCAGACCCATGAGACCGTGATGAAGCTGCTTTACGCAGCGCGGGAACTTAACATTGATATCCTGTTCGAATCGAGAAAAGAGGTGGCGTTCGATTTATCCAGACCGCTCCGCCACCCGAACGCTATAAAACAGTATCAGCATTTTTTAGACCGTGATTATCAGATGCCGGAAGATCTGGAAAATCCGAATTTCTTTTGCGATAAATTTGTGATCTGGTACGAAAGTGAAGCGCAGCTTGCGGCGTTTCGGGAAGTCAGCGACCGCTCCTTCGACTGCATCGACCGCGGCGGCACATTCCGCGAATTCGTCCCGCACGGCTACTCCAAGGCGACCGGTCTTTCCTATGTACTCGAGCATTACGGAATCGAACGAGAAAACGCCTACGCATTCGGCGACAGCAACAATGATCTTCCGATGCTGACCTGCCTGCAAAACAGCGTGGCAATGGGTAATTCCTCACCGGCATCCCTTTTTGATCTCGTATCCTACGTGACCGCAAACGCGAGCGAGAACGGCATCCGGCGCGCGCTCGAGCATTTCGGATTTATTTAATTGATACGGGGCGTTTTTCTTTCCGCATCCCGCGTCGAAGCGCCAATGCCATTACAAGCGCAGTCAGAAATTCCGACGCCGGAAACGACAGCCATACGCCGTTTAAACCGATGAGCGCGGCAAGCGCCAGAGAGCAGCCCACGATTGCCACAAACCCTCGCATAACGGATGTGACGAACGCCGCCCTCGCGCGTCCGGTCGCGCTTAAATAACCCGCGCCGACAATGTTAAATCCGGCAAATAAAAAGCCGATGAAATACAGCCGCATCCCTGTGTACGCATACCCTTCCAGTTCTGCCGACTGCTCGCTGTTAAATATCGCGACGAGGCTGTCCGTGCACGCATAGACACCCGCAAGCAGCAGCACGCCGATGACCGCCGCCGTGGCTGTACCAAGCTTTAAAATCTTTTTTACGGACGTCCCGTCCCCTTTTCCGTAGTAAGCGCTCGCAAGCGGCTGCGCTCCCTGTGACACACCGTTAAAAATCGCCGTCGCCACAAGCGCAAAATTCGCGACCACGCCATAAGCGGCAACTCCGATATTCCCCACCAATCCGAGAATCAGAAAATTAAAGACTGTTGTAGTCACTCCCGAAGACAATTCTCCGACAAACGCCGCCACCCCGAGCTGGCAGGACTGCCACAGACGGCGGACGGACGGCAGGCACATCCGAAACCGGATCGTATTCTTTTTGTCCAGAAAATGCGTGCCACAGACGACGATACTGATGACCGGAGACGCCACGGTCGCAAGCGCAGCACCCTTAAGTCCCATATGAAGCGGAAACATAAAGATATAATCGAACACAATGTTAAAGAGGCTTCCTGCAAGCGTTCCCGCCATTGCGAGCGACGGTGCGTCATCATTGCGCACGAACGCGCTCACAACATGATTCATCATGAAAAACGGCGTAAATAAAAGGAATATCCTGGTGTACCCCTGCCCCAGCGCCGCGATCGCCGCATCCGCCCCCATCAGAATCAACATTTTATCCGGCACAAATATTCCCGCAAATGTGAACAGAATACCGATCGTCCAGACAAAGCAGACCGCGTTCGAAAAATAATCATCCGCCGCTTTTTCCTTCTGCGCGCGCAGAATCGCAAATCTGGTCGCAGAACCGACGCCGATCATCGAGCCGATTGCAAAAATCAGGTTATAGATAGGGAGCGCAAGATTCAAGACCGTAATTCCGTCCGCGCCTGCTGCTCTGGCAATAAAAAAGGTATCTGCAATGATATAACAGGAGATACCCAGCATTCCGAATATATTTTGTGTAACGTATCTGAAAAATTGTTTTGTAACTGACATATACCGTATTCCTTTTTATGTATTTTGCATCTGTTTTACTTCACAGATGCATATAGATTTTTCACACTAATCAGCCCAGCCGTGTAAGATCCTCCACTATCCCGCGCATCTGCTCCTTGGATGTGACGCTTCTCGCTGCAGCGAGCACCTGCAGCTTCTCCTCCTCCGTCATCCGCGCAAAATTCTCCATCGCCTGCTCGTTCATGGATAGCTGAAACGCAAGCCCCATGGGCATATCCTTTCGATTTACCATCAGAACCACCCCCAGACCTTTCCGATCCAGTAGATCAGTCCCACGACCCAGCTTGAAAAGATCCCGTAGAGAATGACCGGTCCGGCAATGGTAAATATTTTGCAGCCGATACCAAAGATCTGTCCCTCTTTCTGAAACTCGATCGCCGGAGCCGCCACACCGTTCGCAAACCCGGTGATCGGCACCAACGCTCCCGCACCGCCCCAGTTCGCGATTGACGGATATAGATTCAATCCTGTCAGAATAACGGATAACAGCACCAGAATGAGGGAGCACCAGCTTCCCGACACCTGCTTATCCAGTCCGTAACTCTCACAGGTGTTTAAAATAAACTGTCCGATGGCGCAGATAATTCCGCCTGTCACAAAGGCTTTCGCCATATTCCACCACAGATTATGGGTCGGCGTGACTTCCTTAACGTATTGATTGTACTTTTGATTGATTCGTTCCTGCTTCTCGTCCACTACGCTTACCTCCGCTTTTTCTGTCAGTATGCGCAGTTTTACTTCCGTTTATTCAGGAAACCGTATCGAAGATTCCTTCTCTTACGACGGAATCGTGACTGTCCACAGATACTTTTCATCTTTTCCCCATAGGAAAAGTTCCTTCATCTGCCCGTCGTACTCCTCCCCCGGTCTGTAATCCGCAAGCATTGTAAAGAGATATTTCTCCTGCTCATCCGCAGGCGTAAGCTTCGGGATCTCCTCTGCCAGAAGCGTAGTCAGCTCCTCCGGTTTAATATCTTCCGGTATGCTCACGCCGGACAGCTTCGCGACCAGCCCCGCCGCATAATAAAACTCATAATTTCCCGTCAAAACGGACTTCTGCATATTGCATTTGATAATGACGCTCTGGCGCGCGATCGATGTTACCATATAAATCCTCCCGCTCCATTTTACTACGAAGAAGGAAATTTTCCAAGGAAATAATACAAAGAACCGACAAGCTTTCCCGCCGCCATCGCGAGTATCGCCCAGAACAACCCGACCTTCAGCCCCGCCCGCCTGAACACGATCGGAAACGTATTTAAGATTTCCGCAAGCGCCACCGCCATACAGCCGACAAAAATTCCCGCCGACAGACCATAGATGCAGAGCAGCAGCGGCCCGAACGGAAACCGCAGATTAAGAAATACAGATGCAAGATTCCCGAAAATCCCTCCGAGAATGACCGCATTTTCAAAACGCAGCGTCTCTGCCGCCCGGTTGCACTTTCCGATCATGCGCGGAATGACCCCGATAATGATCAGAAAAGCGAATGTTCCCGCAGATACCCCGAAGCCCGCAGCAAGTCCAATGAATCCCAAAAAGATATGCTTAATTAACATCAATGCTGTGTCCCTTTCTCTCTGCGTTCTCTATAAATGTCGTATCAATATCTTTCTCGTACTTGCGCATCTCCACCTGCATCGGCGTCGGATCAGGCGTGATCTTTTTCTTACCGACATGGTTAAAAAACAGCGTGATGCCGATGGCAAGTCCGATGCTGTAACAGATTTCAATTTCCGTCACTCCATCCGAGGGCGTTCCCATCACCTGATAGTAGAACTTTGCAAAAACGTCACCGACGGCAACATCATTGTTAAACGCCATAATGGAGAACGCCGCGCCAAAAAATATGATGACGAAAAGCGCCGCCGTTTTGATGATATTGACAGCCTTCGGCTTGTCTGGATTCGGAATATACTCGATGATAAAGTCCTTCTCCCCCTCGTTGCTCACATCCACATTCGGATATTCCTCATGGATAAGCTCGATCACTTTCAATATCGAAAACACCTTCATCTGGTTTTTCTGTTTTCTCTTGCTCATCGGCTCTGCGAATGTATAGATTTTCTTTTGCTTTAGCTGCCGCACGATCGAGGCGTCTGCGCACTCCATTTTTGCAATATCGCCAAGCGTCACGTGGCGGTCCATCACAATCGTGTTCTGATCAATTTTTAAGTACAACGTCTCACTTTTTACGCCCATGCCTCTGTCTCATCTCCACAATCCATATCCCGCTCCACCAAAATGCCGTCCGTCGGAATTTCATTTTCTTTTCCATGCTTCATATAAAGCAGCACGCCGCAGATCAACGCAACGGCAATCACACCGACCAGGCATGCTCTGTACTTTTTGCAATTCATATGCGATCCTCCTTGTTTCCCTTTTTTCCTTCTTTTACGCATTATTATCCCTGTCTGCGCAAATATTATGTATTAGTGTAAGTAACTGATTGCATTTTGTAACAAAACATGATACGTTTTCATATGGATATTTTTGAATGATCGTGAAAGGCGGATAACCAAAATGGCGGTAACAAAAGAAATACTGGCTCTTGCCGTAGAAATGGGCGACGCCCTGCTTCGAAACGGTGCGGAAGTCTATCGCGTAGAAGATACGGTGATGCACATTTTGGAAGCATATGAAATTGAAAATTATGATGTGTACGTCCTCTCAAACGGAATCTTTGCAAGCGCAAATGAGGACCGCGACGACGCCTGCAGTATGATCCGCCACGTCCCGCTCGGAACTACACATCTCGGACGTATTGCGGCATTAAACCAGCTTTCCAGGGAAATCTGTTCCCATGAGTGCTCCCTGATCGACGCTTGGACGCGTCTGGATGACTGTAAGACGATTTCTTTCGGGAAACCGTCTGTCCATGCATTCTTCTGTGGATTGGGCTGCGGGTGCTTTTCTTATCTGTTCGGTGGAACGCCGCTCGACGCGGTCATCTCTTTCCTTGTCGGAATGCTCCTAAAGGTCTTCCTGTTCCGGTTACAGCGTCATAAAAATTCCAAGTTTATCACAAATATCCTGGGAAGCGCCATGGTAACGCTGCTGTCTTTAGTACTGCTCACCCTGGGCGCGCCGATTCTGTATGATAAGGTCATCATCGGAAGCATCATGCCTCTCGTTCCGGGAATCGCGCTCACGACCTCGATCCGTGATTTCTTTAACGGCGATTATCTCTCCGGTGCGATTCACATGATCGACGCCGTCTTAACGGCATTCTGCATCGCCGTAGGCGTAGGCGCAGTGATTACGATTTACCGCTTTGTGATGGGAGGTGCATTATTAGCATGATTCTGCAATTTGTTATTTCCATGTTCGCGACGCTTTCTTTCGCCGTGTTGTTCGCCGCACCAAGATCCGAGCTTATATTCTGCGGTCTAACCGGAGCGTTCGGCTGGCTCGCCTATCTGATCGGCATTGAAGCGGGGATAGGCACTGTGCTCGCAAATCTGGCCGCGACCTTCGCGCTCACCGTGATCTCACGCACCATTGCCGCGATGCGCAAGAACCCTGTTACGGTATACCTGATTTCCGGCATCTTCCCTCTGGTTCCCGGTGCAGGCATTTACTATACGTCCTATTACTTCATTATGAACGAAATGGATCAGTGCTCGCATTACGGCATGGAGACTGTCAAGGTCGCCGGAGCGATCGTGCTTGGAATCATCTTTGGTTTTGCACTGCCGCAGAGCTGGTTCAATGCACTGCACAGAAACGTGCGCAGATAAGCGCGCGTCGCAGATAGAGGCGTCTCTTCGAGGGCTGCTGCCCCGGAAAAGACGCCTCCGTTCTACTCCTGCCCTGCGATCCGCGCGGCAAGTTCCTCCAGGTATTCCCATCGCTCCACCTTCTCCTCAAGCTGCGCCTTTACATCTTCCTTCTCCTTCATCAGCTCCCCGAGCTTCGCCGAATTCGTGGCGTTCGCCGCCATCTCCCCATCCAGCGCCGTAAGACGATCCTCCAGCACGGCGATATCATCCTCGATCGTCTCGTATTCACGCTGTTCCTTATAGGTAAATTTCAGCTTCTTCTCATGTTTCCAGGTCGCCCTGGAATCCGTCTTCTCCGCTGCATCCGCCGCCTCATCCTGCGCGCCGTTTCCGGCGTCCCTGACCGCTCTGCTGCACTTTTCACCTATATCATTAGTTCGCGTCTGTCCTGATCCCACCGCAGCACCGACGCTCTGCTCCCCCGGTCTTCTCCCCTCCGCCGCAAGACGGTTTACATAATCTGTATATCCGCCCTCATACTGGCAGACTGTGCCGTCACCTTCAAAGGCGAAGATACGCCTTACCACACGATCCAGAAAATAGCGGTCATGCGATACAGCAATCACGATTCCCTCGTAACTGTCAAGATAATCCTCCAGAATCGCAAGCGTCTGCGTGTCCAGATCGTTGGTCGGCTCGTCTAAGATCAGTACATTCGGCGCCTCCATCAGCACGCGCAGAAGATTTAACCGCCGCTTCTCTCCGCCGGAAAGCTTGCCGATTGGACTATACTGCTGCGAGGACGGGAAAAGAAAACGTTCCAGCATATTTGAGGCTGACACCAGACCGTCTGTCGTTCTTACATACTCCGCTGTGTTCTTTATATAATCGATGACCTTCTCCTCTGGATTCATATAGGCAATTCCCGCGTCATCTGTCGTCTCGATCTCCTGCGTGTAATACCCGATCTTAATCGTGGCACCGACCGTGACTGTTCCTGCATCCGGCTGCATGCGTCCCGCGATTATCTTCATCAATGTCGTCTTACCGCTTCCGTTCGCACCGATGAATCCCACGCGGTCGCCCTTTAAGAAAATATAGGAGAAATCAGAAAGCAGCGCGCGCCCGTCATACCCTTTCGTGATATGGGACAGTTCAATCGTCGTCTTACCCATCCGCGAATAGACGGAACTCATCTCCACCCTGCCGTCTGTCTTTGGCGCGCTTTGGTTCTTAAGCTCTTCATAACGCTGCAGCCGCCCCTTCTGCTTTGTCGTGCGCGCCCTTGCACCCCTTTTCACCCATTCCAGCTCTTTTCGCAAAATGGTCTGCCGCTTGCGCTCGCTTGAGAGCGCGCTCTCCTCGCGCTCCGCCTTACGTTCCAGATAACCGCTATAATTGGTTTCATAGCTGTAAATTGCCCCTTTATCTACCTCGACGATCCGGCTGCACACACTGTCGAGAAAATAGCGGTCATGGGTAATCATAACGAGTGCACCGCGCCATTTTTTCAGAAAATCTTCCAACCAGTCTGCCATCGCAGAATCCAGATGATTCGTCGGCTCATCCAGAATCAACACGTCGCACGGCGCCAAAAGCGCCGCAACAAGCGCCAGCCGCTTCCGCTGCCCGCCGGACAGTTCGCCCGTCTTCTGTGTAAAATCATAAATTCCAAGGCGCGTCATCATGCTCTTGGCGTCGCTCTCCAGGCTCCACTTCTGCTCCTCCAGATGAGCATTTGCATGACCTCCTGCATTTTTATGAGCCGCTGCATCACTTCCGACAAAATTCAAAATACTTTGGGTAAGTACGCTATCAATAACTGTCATTTCAGGATCAAAGACCGGATTTTGCGGTAAATAACGGACAACGATGTGATTTGTACGCGTAATCATCCCCTCGTCCGGCTCCTCCAACCCTGCGATCAGCCTTAACAACGTAGATTTTCCCGTTCCGTTGATGCCGATGACGCCGACTTTCTCGCCCTCCTGCAGATAAAAGGAAGCTTTATCAAAAAGCTTCCTCTCTGTATAGGACTTCGTTATATTTTCTGCATTGATAATATTCATAGTTCTGATTTCCTTTACTGTCTCGCATAATTTTCGGGAACAGAATTAAAACTGCGGACATAGCGCAGACATTCCTGTTCCGGAAGCGGTCTGCCATAATAATACCCCTGAATATAGTCCACACCGAGGCTCTCTACCATCTCGCTCTGCTCCCTATGCTCGATACCCTCGACAATCAGCGGGATACCAAGACGCTGTATGGTTCTGATCTCATTTTCCATGACGATTCTCGCCTTCTCATCTTCAAATGCCGCCCACACAATATCCTTGTCGATCTTGATTTCCTCAAATGGAAAACGGATCAGATACGAACAATTCGCATTGCCGCTCCCGTAATCGTCCATCGCAAAGGAGACTCCCATTTTCCCGAGTTCCTCCATATGCCAGAGCATCCGCTCCGGCGTCGTGATCGCTGTCCGCTCCGTAATCTCAAGCGTGAGCATGGAAGGCGGAATATGATACTTCTCTAATACCGGTGCTATCGTCTCCGTCAGATTCTGCTGCAGGCACTGCGCCATGGAAATATTCACATGCACCGTGCGGATGCCGAGCGACAGATTCGACAGCACATGGCGGGAAAGAAACCTGCAGCACTCTTCCAGCACCTGTGCACCGATATGTATGATACTTCCATCCCTCTCTGCAAGCGGAATAAACTCCTCCGGCGAAATATACCCCAGTTCTTCATCGTAAAGCCGCACCAACGCTTCCAATGACACAATGCGCTTTTCCCGCAGCGAATAGACCGGCTGATAATAGACCCCAAAGCCCTTATCCTGAATTGCCCTTGCAACTGCGAGTTCTATCTTCCTTCTGCGATGATACTGCTCCACCAGTTCCTCATTTGTCTCTACGCTCACCGTCATCCCCGACTTTGCAGCATTCTCCAATAAGAACTGCCGCATCCCGAAGAATTCCGCCTCCGTTTGAAAATCTCTGGGATAATGCTGAATCACCATTTCGATATTTAAAAGGATGCGGTTCTCCTGCACCGTCCACTCTTCGCCGAAACGTTTCCAGACTGCCGCCTCGATCCGCTCCCTGTCCTCCCCGGTGTCCGCAAACACCGTAAACAGCTCGCCCTCCGCGTAGAACACATGGAACTTACCGCACAGCCGGTACAGGTACGCACCCACCTGACGAAGAAGCTCATTGCTGTTCTCAAGTCCAACCACCGTATGGATATGGTGGAACTTGCGGAGATGAATGGTTATCACGGTGCCCCCTTCCTTTCCGGCAAGACGCTTTTTTAGCTGCATCTCAAACGCACTCTCATTACCGATCCCGGTAACCGAATCCAGATGCTCGCTCGGGTTCTGCAGTTCCAGATAAAGCATCAGAAGCACTACTGTATTCCCAACGCTTGTGAGCAGCAAACCTCGGACATAATACTGTATCACGATCATAGCAACCGCGACCACCGCATAGACACTGACAATTCCCTTCGTGTGCAGACTCACGACATTTCTGCGCCTCACGATCAGAATGATGTTCAGCACAAAGAAATAAGCGATATACACATAGCCAAAGCCTGCGCCGAACCCCTGATAATACGCTCCGTCTTTAAAATAGTAAAAGAAACCGATAAACGGCGTGGACACCGCCATCACACAAAAGAGCGCAAACGGTATGACGCCGAGCAAGCGCGCCAGCTTCCGTTTCTTTCCCTCATAACGACAGACTACCATGAAATAACAGAAAAGCAGATAGGACGCAAGCCCCTCAAGCACAAAAAAGGCAAACGCCAAAAGCTCGTTTACAAACTGCGGAACGAGCGCGGCATTTGCCAGACCGATACACGATAAAATATTTACGGCGCACTCCGCCATACAGGTAACAAGAAGCGCACCAAAAGCCTTCGTCTTCTCTCCGGGGAACTGACGAATAAACATAAATTGCAACAAGATAATTGTCATGGTAAGAAGAGAAGCTATCTCAAAATCGTAATTATACTGCACCTGTGTCTTCCTCCTGTGCTGCCTTTGCCTTCAGTATCGCCTCATTGAGCTGAAGCATCTTGGCATCCAGCATCGACACGATTCCGGAACATTCTCTTAAATCCCTGCTGATATAATCCGGCGCATTACCCTCGAACTTGTAATAAATCTTATGCTCCAGACTCGCCCAGAAGTCCATCGCCATCGTCCGGATCTGTATCTCGACCTTCGTGTCAATAATGCGGTCCGATAAGAAAATCGGCACTGTCACGAGCATATGATAACTCTTATAGCCGCTCTCTTTCGGATGCTTGATATAATCTTTCACGGAAATCACCGTCAGATCGTTCTGCCTGCCGATCATCTCCGCCAGACGATAAATGTCGGATGTAAAAGAACAGACAATGCGGATTCCCGCAATGTCGTTCACATAGTTCACCATATTGTCAATCGACGATTCATAGCCATAGCGTCTGAGCTTCTTTACGATACTCTCCGGCGCCTTGATCCGAGACTTAATGTACTCAATCGGGTTATACTGGTGCACCTGCTGAAACTCATCGTTCAAAATCTCGACCTTTGTCCCGACTTCCTTCAATGCCGAGTTATATAAAAAGATAATTGTATTCCAACTATCCACACCCTCGCTTAATGTGACATCCCCTAAAGCAACCGCTCTGTCCATATTCCCCCTCCAGACAACGAAATGATATCCCCTTATCTCTTATTATATCATACTTTCCGTTTCATGGGGAATTATTTCCAAAGTTTATACTTTTTTTTGAAAGTACCTAGAGTTCAAGCTTTAAATCATTTTCCCGGATCCAGCCGATTCTCCGGAAAAATGCACCGAACAGCAGAGTGAGTGCCGCCGGAAGCACAAAGCTTATCAGAATAAGCCCGATCCAGTCCATCGCCCCGATTCCGGCGCGGCTCCCCGCCGCGATCTCGGAAAGCCATCCGGTGTAAACGCCGATCTGACCGACGAAACCGCAGGTTCCCATTCCCGAGGAGATCGCCGCGCCGTTCATTTCCAGACCAAACACGCAGGTCGCAAGCGGACCCGTAACCGCCGAAGTAAGAATCACCGGAAGCCAGATGCGCGGATTCTTTACAATGTTGCCCATCTGCAGCATCGATGTGCCGACACCCTGCGCGACCAGACCTCCCCAGCCGTTCTCCCGGAAACTGAGTACCGCAAATCCGACCATCTGCGCCGAACAGCCCGCGAGCGCCGCCCCTCCGGCAAGCCCCACAAGCCCCAGCGCCGCACAGATCGCCGCGCTGCTGATCGGAAGCGTCAATGCGATTCCCACAAGCACCGACACAAGGATTCCCATGAATAGCGGCTGCAGTTCCGTCGCCCACATAATCGCCCCGCCGAGTGTGCTCGCCGCCGTCCCGATTGCCGGCGCCCACCACATGGAAAGCGCCGCGCCCACGCAGACCGTGACAAATGGCGTCACGAGAATATCGATCTTCGTCTCCTTCGATACCGCCTTGCCAAGCTCTGCCGCAAAGATCGTGACGATGAGCACCGCAAGCGGTCCTCCCGCCCCTCCAAGCTCATTTGCCGCCGCTCCGCACGCTGCCAGCGAAAAAAGTACCAGAGGCGGCGCCTGCAGCGCATAGCCGATCGCAACCGCCATCGCGGGACCTACCGCCGCTTTCGCATAACCGCCGATCGTTACGAGCAGTTCGATTCCAAGCTGCGTGCCGAGCGTCCCGATGATGGTTCCGATCAGAAGCGACGCAAACAATCCCTGCGCCATCGCTCCCATTGCATCGATCAGGTAACGCTTTGCCGAGATAATAATATTTTTCCGTCTCAGAAATTCCTTACATTTTTCCATCCGCTAGTCCTCCTCGATCACCTGTAATTCCAGGAAATCAAACGCGATCTGTTCAATAAAGGAATCCTGCGTAAAACGCGTCTTCGCGTGGCGTTTGAACTCATTTACATTTGATTCCAGCCAGATCGGCTTGCCGAGATCGAACGCATAGCACACCTCGTCCAGGGCATGAAAAATCTTATGCGTGCGCGTCTCCTCCGATTCATCCGTGACTGTCATATCCTTTAACAGATGGTTGTCCTGCATCATCTTAAACCAGATTCTCATGTCCGCTCCTTCTCCTCTGCCGATTCGCCTCATACATCAAAAGCGCCGCCGATACGGCTGCATTTAGGGATTCTACCTCGCCCTCCATCGGAATGCGGATATATTCGTCCGCCAGTTCTGCCGTCTCATCGGTAAGACCGTTTCCCTCGTTGCCGATCAAAAAGGCGCACCCGCCCGTGTAAGACGGCTCGTCATACTCCATTGTCCCACGCAGATGCGCCGCATATACGCAAATCCGCCGCCGCTTTAATTCCTGTATCGTTCCCGTAAGATCGTCCGTCACATAATAAGGCACACGGTAAATGCTTCCCATCGTAGAACGGATCGTTTTCGGGTTAAACAGGTCTACAGTCGTCTTATTCATAATTATTCCGGTGATCCCCGCGCCCTCTCCCGTCCGCAGCATGGTTCCGAGATTTCCGGGATCCTGCACGCTCTCAACGATCAGAAGATGCGTGCGCTCCCCCTGCAGGAGCGAAGAAAGCCCATACTGCGGCATCTGCACGAGGCTTAAAATTCCCTGCGGCGTCTGTGTATCCGAAACACTCCGAAACACCGCGTCGGACACCACTTCATATGCGCTGCCTGCCAGCAATTTTTCTGCCTCCGGCTCCTTTAAAAAGCTCTCCGAAACATAAACGCCGCGCAGCCATTCCCGCGGTGCCTCCGCAAACATTTTTCTGCCCTCCACCACGAACAGTCCCTGCGTCCTGCGCTCCTTCGACTTCTTCGAAAGCGCGGTAATATTTTTCATCTGCTGGTTGCTGCTGCTTGTTATCATAACTGCTCCTTCATTCCCGCAAATCAAAGCCGCCCCTTGCAGCCGTATGCTTAGAATTTAATAAACTCCACGAATCTGTACGTCCGTGGAGTTATATTTTTATTTATGTAATCTTTACAAAGAGAGATTCTTACTGATCTGATACTGATAATCCGGCACATGCTTCTGCATTGCAAGCGCTTCGTCAATATCGTAATCCACGTAATCGCCGTGGCTGTATGCGACCACACGGTTGCTCTTGCCTTCGCAGAGCAAATCGACTGCCATCGCACCCATGGTAGATGCATAGACACGATCCTTACAGGTCGGGCTTCCGCCTCGCTGCATGTGACCTAAGATCGTCGCGCGTGTCTCAACGCCTGTCGCCGCCTCGATACGCTTCGCCATGCTTGCCGAATGACCGATGCCCTCCGCGTTTACGATGATATGATGCTGCTTGCCGCGCTTACGGTTCTCAATGATATGGTTGACGATCTTCTGCTCGTCATAATCATACTTCTCGGGAAGAAGGATATCTTCCGCACCGTTTGCAATACCGCACCACAGTGCAATATATCCGGCGCCGCGTCCCATTACTTCGATGATGCTGCAGCGCTCATGGGAAGTCGAGGTGTCACGTACCTTATCAATCGCTTCCATCGCGGTATTTACCGCTGTATCAAACCCGATCGTGTACTCGGTACAGGCGATATCAAGGTCGATCGTTCCCGGCAGACCGACTGTGTTGACGCCGAGTGCCGCTAACTTCTGCGCGCCTCTGAAAGAACCGTCGCCGCCAATAACGATAATGCCGTCGATGCCATGCTTCTTACAGATCTCCGCACCCTTCTTCTGTCCTTCCGGCGTCGTAAACTCCATGCAGCGCGCAGTCTGTAAAATCGTACCGCCGCGCTGGATGATATCCGATACATCCTTCGCCTCCATCGGAACAATCTCTTCCTGAAGAAGACCCGCATATCCTCTCTTGATTCCCATTACCTTTTTGCCCTTGACAATGGCTTCCCTAACCACTGCACGGATCGCGGCATTCATTCCCGGAGCATCGCCGCCGCTGGTGAGTACACCAATCGTGTTAATCTCTTTTGCCATTTATAAGTTCCCTCCTAAAATAATATACCCATTCAATCCATACTATTTTAATCTCTTTATGCTTTCTTTTCAATGCTCTTTTCTACAACTTTTACATTATTTTTGCCCAAAAAGTTAGTTAAATTGTTCACAATCCCCTCATCAATGCGGATACTCTGGTTCGGAGGCAGCTTTTTTACCGCTTTTACAGAGGAAATATAGATAATAACCGCGTCGTTTCCGTCGGAATCACGAAGCATGGACAGTAGTTCCTCTTCCTTTTCCATATACGCTTCCTTTGTAGAAAACTGAAGCCACAGTTCTTTTGTCGGTCCCGCAGGCGCGCCCTCTTTTCTCCAATCCGGATTCCAGCCAGCGCCCTGCGCCGAACCGCTTCCTCCGTTATTCCGCCCGTTTCCCGCCGCTTTGGCATTCCAGCCGTTTCCGCTTCCCCCGTTGTTTGGTCCGCTTCCTCCCGCATTTCGCCCGTTTCCTCCGCGCGACTGCCAATTTGCGCGCTGCGGCGCGGCTTTCGGCAGATCGGGGTTCGCCTCGTCGAAGGAGTAGATCTGTTCGCAGACCAACTTTCCGTCCTTATCCTCCTCCACGTTCGCATGTCCGCGGACAAATATCTTCTCGTCCATATTCAGCAGTGCGGATGAACGCGCGTAATCCCTCGGGAATACGACCACCTCCACCGTTCCGAAGAGATCCTCGACCGACAGGAACGCCATCGTCTCATTTTTCTTGGTGTATTTAATCGTCTTCCCCGTAATCATTCCGCCGATAATGACGCTCTGATTATCCTTGACTTTGACCTCACCGCTCTCCTCGTCCCGCAGGAAATCGGTCGTGGCTGCGGAAATGTTTCTGCGCCATTTCTCCTCATACTCCTCGAGCGGATGACCGCTGATATAAATGCCGAGCACCTCTTTTTCAAAGCCGAGGCATATCTCCTTGCTGTACTCCTCCACATCCGGATACCTGATCTCGTACGCCTGCCGCTCTTCCTCCGACACCAGATCAAACAGGCTCATCTGCCCCGCCATCATCTTCTTTTTCTCCTGATTCTGGTTATCGATGAGCATACTGTAAATCATCATCATCTGCTGTCTGTTGCCGTCGAGCCCGTCGCACGCGCCCGCCTTGATGAGATTCTCTACGGTGCGCTTGTTGACCTCGCGGCTCGCCACGCGCTCGATAAAATTCTGCAGGGTCTTATACGGACCGTTCGCATCCCGCTCCTCGACAATCGAATCCACGACCGGACGCCCGACGCTCTTGATCGCATACAGACCATAGCGGATGCCCTCCTTCGTCGCCGTAAAACGCCCGTCGCCCTCGTTGATATCCGGCGGGAGCACCGAAATCCCCATCTGACGGCAGCTATAGATATACTCCGCCACCTTTCTCGGGTTATCAATGACAGACGTCATAAGCGCCGCCATAAACTCGACCGGATAATAATATTTGAAATATGCGGTCTGGTAAGCGACCACCGCATACGCCGCCGCGTGGGATTTATTGAACGCGTACTTCGCGAAATCGACCATGGAATCGTAGATCTGGTTCGCCGCCTGCTCGCTGACGCCGTTCGCAATACAGCCCCTGATGCCCTGCTCCTCATTTCCGTAGACAAAATTCTGACGCTCCGCGTCGATGACATACTGCTTCTTCTTGCTCATCGCGCGCCGGATATTGTCCGCCTGTCCCATCGAATAGCCGGCAAGATTCTGTACGATCTGCATGACCTGCTCCTGATAGACGATACAGCCGTAAGTCGGCTCTAAGATCGGTATCAACTCCTTGCAGACATATGTAATACTATCAGATTCATTCTTTCCTTTGATATATTTCGGGATAAAGTCCATAGGTCCCGGACGATACAGGGAAATTCCGGCAATGACATCCTCTAAGCTCTGCGGTTTTAACTCCTTCATGAAGTTCTTCATACCCGCACTTTCAAGCTGGAACACACCGTCGCATTTTCCGGTTCCGATGGAATCAAGCACCTTCTTGTCATCGTAATCGATCAGAACCGCATCCGGGTCGCTGTTATCGTTATAGTCAATGTGATCGACGTCGATCTTCACACCGTGATTCTTATACACCAGATCGGCGGCATCCTTGATGACCGTGAGCGTGCGCAGCCCAAGGAAATCCATTTTGAGAAGTCCGAGTTCCTCGATCGTCGTCATGACGAACTGTGTCGTGATCGTGCCGTCCGACGCACGGGACAGCGGCACATACTCGTCCATCGCCTTCTGTGAGATCACGACGCCCGCCGCGTGCATCGAAGTATGGCGCGGAAGCCCCTCAAGGCGCTTTGCCATATCGATCAGTGTGTGCACCGTCTCGTCTGTCTCGTACATAGCGCGCAGTTCCGGGTTCATCACGAGCGCTTTCTCGATCGTGATATTTAACTCATTCGGTATATTCTTGGCGATATTATCGCAGAAATTGTAGGGAAGGTCCATGACGCGCCCTACGTCGCGGATCACACCGCGCGCCGCAAGCGTACCGAAGGTTACGATCTGCGTCACACAATCCTTACCGTACTTCTCCACAACATAGTCGATGACTTCGCCGCGACGCTCATAACAGAAATCAATATCAATATCCGGCATCGTCACACGCTCCGGGTTCAAAAAGCGCTCAAACAGCAGGTTATATTTTACCGGATCAATATTGGTAATACCCGTCGTATAGGAGACAAGGCTTCCCGCCGCGCTTCCTCTTCCCGGTCCTACCGGAATTCCATGCATTCTGGCATAATTGATAAAATCCCATACGATCAGAAAATAATCGACGTAGCCCATCTTCTGAATGACGGACAATTCGTAATCAAGCTGCGGCAAAAGCTTCTCATGCGTATCGGGATAACGGCAGAGCAATCCCTCATGGCAGAGCTTATTGAGATATGTCCACGAATCGTACCCGTCGGGCACATCAAAATGCGGCAGCTTCGTCACGCCGAACTCAATTTCCACATGGCATCGGTCCGCGATCTTCTGCGTATTAGAAAGCGCCTGCAGCGCATACGGGAACAACTGCTTCATTTCCTCTTCCGACTTGACATAGTACTGCCCGCCCTCATAGCGCATACGATTCTCATCCGAAAGCTTCTTTCCGGTCTGAATGCAGAGCAGAATATCGTGCGCCTCCCAGTCCTCCGCATAGGTGTAATGCACGTCATTTGTAGCCACTAATCCGATGCCCGTCTCCTGGCTAAGACGCATCAGCCCCGCATTTACCGTCTTCTGATCCGGGATGCCGTGATCCTGCAGTTCAAGATAATAATTCCCGCTACCAAAGCACGCCTCATAGCGGAGCGCGACCTCCTTCGCCTCCTCATACATCCCGCGCACCAGATAACGCTGCACCTCGCCCGCCAGACATGCGCTTAACGCGATGATGCCCTCATGGTAAGTCTCTAACACCTCCATGTCCACACGCGGTTTATAGTAATAGCCCTCCACAAAACCCTTGGACACAATCTTCATCAGATTCTGATAACCCTGATTGTTCTCCGCCAGCAGCACCAGATGATAGTAACGGTCTTCGCCGTGCGTCGTCTCTCTGTCAAATCTGGAATTCGGCGCGACGTAGACCTCACAGCCAAGCACCGGATTGACGCCCGCTGCCTTCGCCTCTTTATAGAAATCAATCACGCCAAACATGACGCCGTGATCCGTGATCGCCGCCGCCGTCATGCCAAGCTCCTTCACTCTCTTTACATATTCTTTGATCTTATTCGAACCGTCCAGAAGACTGTACTCCGTATGGACGTGTAAATGCGCAAATGACATAAAAATTCCTCCATCCAACCATTATAGTATGGACAGAGGAAATATTCAAACTTTTTGTACGAAAACTCCACACCTAAAACTCGTGCTAAAGGGTATACCGCATTGACTTGTGAGATTCTTTTTATTTCAGGCTCTCGCCTTTGACCGCGGCGAGCTCTGCCTCCAACTGCACTAACCGCTCCTGCGCTGCGTGCAATTCTTCCTCCTTCTGATCCAATTCTTTGTCCTTCTGGATCAGATCTTTATCCTTCTGATCCAGTCTACGATTCCACTCTTCGTCCTTCTGTTGTAACTGTTCCTTATACGAATCGATTTCCTTCTGCTGCTCTTCGATCATAAACTTCACCGTATTGCGGTCCAAGATCCGCAGTTCTTCTGAAAACATCCTCATCACCCTCTCCGTGTTCCGACACATCTCATACAGCGTCGCATACATTCCCCGAAACTCCGGGTAAGCCGTAATCAGTTCGATCACTTTCTCCGGGCTGTCCTCGCCGAGAAATGTCAGCCACGCCTCCAACGGTGTTTCTATAGGTTTATTGTGCATTTGAGCACGGAAAATGTCAAGGGGAATCATGACAAACTCCTGCAGCAGATTGATCTGCAAGCCACTGTCAAACACCTGTCTGGCATGATGGTAATAGACCTCCGGGAACTGCTTGAATTCTCTGGGGCTGTTCTCATAAATTACAATCAGATAGACATTCTTAATATCCCGATAGGAAAAATCATCCCCCTGTCTGGAGCGCACTCGCCGGTACTGGCGCAAAAGCATGTCCGCCGAATAACAGGCGCTCCGCTCACCCGGAAACCCATAACCGATCTTCTGAATCTCAACATTGGCAAGCGCACCGTCCTCAAGCTCCACGACGATATCCGTAATCAAAAGCGAGCCTTCATCCGAAATACGCGTAGAATCATTGGGAAGCACCCGCAAAATCCTTACCTTTCGTTTCAGCACCGCACATAAGAATCCCTCCAGACGTTCCGGCGCATACTCGGGATTCATGACCTCTTTGAAAAAAGAATCGTAAAGAATCTTCATCCCCCGCACGCCCGTGCAAAAATCCAGAAATTCTTCCCGCTGTGCGCGGCTCCACTCCTCATACATGGCATGCAGTTCCCTACTGCTCCCAATCTCAGCGAGCAGTTCTTCCCGCTCCCACAGCAACGGAAAATATTCTTTTAGTTTGTTTGTCATAGGCAATGTCCTCCTGTGTAAAAATGAAATATTGGATATTTCGCCTGAAACAGGCATGAAAACTAAGACCGGCGGCTTTACGCCGCCTTAATAGATACACTCTGATAAATCATCACTAATATACGCAAGCACGTTGACTCGCTTGCGCTCATTATATCATGTGCAAAAACAGCACATGATCAACATTCACCGTCTACACTCCGTTACGGTCCGCGCTAATCAGATGTCCACCGGACATCTAGCGCCGCCGAACATGCAAGCATGTTCTTCTCGCTTGCGCTCATTATATCACATACGTCGGATGAAAAAAACATTCCCCCCATATATTCGGCATTTTACACAACGACAAGTTGCACAAAATTATACCACAGCCCGCTCCTTCTTTCACAACTTCCCCTATACCGGAAACTCCGCCGTAATCACAAGCATCCCCTCCCGATACTCCGCTTCCATTACGCCGCCCATCTGCTCCGTCAGTTTCTTCGCGATCGAAAGTCCGAGTCCTGTCGCATCCGCTCTGCTCTCCACCGTGAAAAAGCGGTCAAATAAATGCCCGACCGACACCTCATCAAGCCGCTTTGCGTGGTTGGAACATATAAGCGCTCCGTCCGAAGAAAGCCGCAGTGAAAAATCACCGTCACTGTACTTGATCGCATTGCTCACAATATTGGAAAGTACGCGCGCAAACGCCGTGCGGTCAAGACTTCTCCTCACATCCTCATCCGGTATAATGACCTTAGGTGTAATCCCGGCTTTCTTAAATGCAGCATAATAGGCTGCAATGCACTCCTCAACGGCAGCATTGACCGAAAGTTCCTCCGGCTTTAATTCCGTATTCTCAGACAATATGACAGAATAGCGAAACAGTTCTTCGGTCAGCTCCCGCATCGCCTGAATACGGTTATCCATAATCCCAAGATAGCTCTGTGCCTTTTCGCCAAGCGGCTCCTCCTGCAAAAGTTCCATATAACCGCAGACCGCCGTAAGCGGCGTACGCAGGTCATGAGACACATTGATGACCGCCCGCTTTAGCTCTGCATCCCCCTGCTCATAGCGCAGCCGCTCCCTGCGGAGCCGCTTTAGCGCCAGGTCCATATCCGCCGCCAGAAGCCGCATCTTTTTATCATTCGAGGAAATCGAAATTCCAACGTTCGTATCGGAAGAAAGCCGCGCACCGAACTCGGCGCGCAACTCCTCCGCTGCCCTTCGCATGGAAATTATTTTTATGAATAAAATGGCAATTATTACAACAAGTATAATGCAAAATAAAATAAGCATAATCTCCATAAAAATTCTTCTCTCTCCGCCCTTCTCCACATCTTCCCGCCGATACAATCACTTTCTGCCACATCTTCCAGCCAAAAATGTCTTCTCCCTGCACGGCTATTTTATATCCCTTCTACAGAACAAATACATTCCCACCGCACTCGACGCAATGCTGTCAATGACGGCGAGCGCAATCATCCGAACTACATTCACCTCGCCATTGATATCTTCCATCAACTGCATCGTCTGCCCGCTCGGAAGCAGATCAAAGAAAAATGCATAGACTTCCCGCTTCATTCCCGACAGATAACCCGGATTTACCTCCTGCACTATACGAACCTCCCCGGAGACGGAAAGCTCCGCCGCATCGATCATAGCCGGTGCAGAAAGCTTCTGCATCAAAAATATTCCTGCAAACAGCAGAATGAATGCAAGCAGTTCACAGATCAATACGGTATGCGCCTTGCTCTGGCAGACCATTGCGATCGCATAAAAGATCGACGCATACGCCATACTCGCTAGTATTCCGGCGGATTCCATACACACAAGCTGCAGAATGGACGACTTTGCAAATCCAAAAAGCGGAATCCCAAATGCACAGGTTCCCAAAAGTCCCATCAGATAGATAAAGACTGCCGCAAGCATACTTACCAGCCAGCCGGACAGATAAATCTGCGTTCTGGATTTCCCGGAAATAATTTTATTGCGGACCGTGCCCTCGCTATATTCCGTTCCCCAGAACATTCCAAGCACTGTCGCGATCAGAATTCCAAGCGGCACGACATACAGATACAACAAGTCATCCAACCGGTATACCATATCATATTGCCGCATCTCTTTGTATCTAAGGACGCACGCAAACGCATCATACGCCGCCACTGCAAACATACACATCCAGAACATCCGGTTCTTTTTGAGCCGCAGCATTCCCGCACGAAACAGATTACTCATCGCTGTCACCTCCCACCAGACGAATATAATAGCTCTCAAGACTTTCGTCCCGCTCCTGCATTGAAGCGACCGTACAGCCGCGCTCCGCAAGCAGCGTGACAAGCTCTGTCACACCGATTTTTCCGTAAATATCCGCCTCCGTGCCGGAGAGTACCGTGTAGGAAAGCCCCTTTTCCTCAAGCACCGCCGCAAGCTTTACCGTATCGTCCACCTCAATGTGAATCGCATTTCTGCAGACAAGCTCCAGCGCCTCCGCGCTGATTTCCTTTACCATATGTCCGCGGTCGATAAATCCGTAATGCGTCGCAAACCTTGAAAGTTCGTCTAAGATGTGACTTGAAATTAAGAATGTAATTCTTCGTTCGCGGTTCAGCTTCAAAATCAACTCCCGCATCTCAATGATTCCCTGCGGGTCGAGCCCGTTCACCGGCTCGTCCAGCACCAGGAAATCCGGGTCGCCCGCCAACGCGATCGCAATTCCGAGGCGCTGACGCATTCCAAGCGAAAAATTTCCCGCCTTCTTCTTACCGGTATCGGAAAGCCGCACCAGTTCCAAAAGCTCCGCGATCCCCTCCGTCGACGGGATTCCCAAAATCTGATACTGCTGCCTTAAATTCTCCTCCGCAGTCATCTCCAGATAGATGGACGGGGTTTCCACGACCGCTCCCATCCGCCTGCGCGCCTTTGCGATCTCCCTGTCCGTACAATCCGTCCCATAAAGGCTATAGCTCCCGACAGTCGGCTTCTGCAAACCGCAGATCTGTCGGATAAGCGTCGTCTTGCCCGCGCCGTTCTTACCGATAAATCCGTAGATTGCGCCCTTGGGTACATGCATGGTAAGACCGTCCAACGCTTTAAAATTCTTATACTGCTTGGACAGTCCGTTTGTTTCCAAAACGTATTCCATTTCTTTTCCTCCTTCTACTTCTTACCGTTATCCTACGCCCCAAAAGTTAAGAAACCGGTAAAGAAAAACGTAAAGAAATGGTAAAGATATTACTCCCCAAGTTTGAACCCGATTCCCCAGACCGATTCGATATAGTCCCTGCCGTCCGCCGCCTGAAGCTTTTTCCGCAAATTGCTGATGTGCACCTTTAAGGAACTTTCCATACAGTCCGGCGTATCTTCGCTGATACGCTCCAAAATTTGCGTCTTTGTAAGCACCTGACCGGGATTTGACATCAAATACTTTAAAATGGCGTACTCGGTGCGCGTCAAATGCACCTCCGTCTCTCCCGCACACACCTTGCGCGACGCGGTATCAAGCGTCAGATTCCCGTAGTTGAGACTTTCTCTGTACATTTCATTCATGTCATTTATTTCGCTCTGCCCGATCATATTCCCGCTTTCTTTCACTGCCGCATCTTCCCCTGCATTTCCTGCGTTTCCCACACCTGCCCAAGCCGCTTCCTGCACCTGCCTAAGCTGCACAGTGATCCTCGCAAGCAGTTCCTTAATCTCAAAGGGCTTCGTCAGATAGTCCGCCGCGCCGTCCAAAAGCACACGCACTTTATCCTCAACTCCCACCTTCGCACTGATGACAATAATGGGAATCTTCCTCGCCCGAATCGCAGCAAGCACCTCCTCGCCCGATAAACCCGGCAGCATCAGATCGAGCAGAATCAGATCCGGTGCTTCCTTCCCTAAAAGAAGAAGCGCCTCCGTCCCCGAGTAAGCACGCAGTACGACATAGCCCTCCTTCCTTAATACTTCTTCTATCATATCCCCGATATACACATCGTCATCGACCACTGCTATTGTATACATGATTTATCTCCACAGCTCGCATTCCATACATTTCTATCGTAATTCTTTCTTATCCTAACATTTTGCAGATGAGTTCACAAGTGCAAGAACAAAAGGCATCTATTATGCCCATTGCACAATAAATGCCTTTTTTGCATCCTATTCCTGATTGTTATCCTACTTCTGACATCTCATTTTTCACATGCGCAGTCAGATGATCGCCCTCCACATCGATCAAAATGATATCCTTCGCACGCACCTCATCCGCCAAGATGAGCTTCGCGGATAACGTCTCCACATGCTTCTGCAGGAAACGCTTCAGCGGCCTTGCGCCGTAGACCGGATCGTAGCCGTGATCTACGATAAACCGATTTGCCGCGTCCGAAAGCTCCACGGTGATCTCCCGCTCCACAAGACGCTTGTTCAGATCCTTCATCAGCAGTGTGATGATACCTCCGATATTCTCCTTCGTCAACGGCTTGAACATAATAATCTCGTCCAGACGGTTCAGAAACTCTGGTCGGAAATTGCCTCGCAGTTCATTCATGACCGCCTCCTCGCACGCAGGGTTAATATCACCGTTCTCGTCGATGCCCTCGAGCAGATGTGCAGAGCCGAGATTCGAAGTCATAATGATGATCGTATTCTTGAAATCGACCGTCCTTCCCTGCGAATCCGTGATGCGTCCGTCGTCAAGCACCTGTAATAAAACATTAAATACGTCAGGATGTGCTTTCTCGACCTCATCAAAGAGTACAACAGAATATGGCTTCCTGCGCACCGCCTCGGTGAGCTGACCGCCCTCGTCGTAGCCGACATATCCGGGAGGCGCTCCGATGAGACGGGAGACGGAATATTTCTCCATATACTCGCTCATATCGAGACGCACCATATTCGACTCGTCGTCAAACAGGCTCGCAGCGAGCGCTTTCGCCAGCTCGGTCTTGCCGACGCCCGTCGGTCCGAGGAAGAGGAACGAACCGATCGGCTTGCTCGGATCTTTGATGCCCGCTTTGGAGCGGATGATCGCCTCCGTGACCTTCGTCACGCCCTCATCCTGCCCGACGACACGTTTGTGAAGTTCATCGTCGAGATGCAGCGTCTTGTTCCTCTCGCTCTCCGTGAGCTTCGCCACCGGGATTCCCGTCCAGCGCGAAATGATTCTCGCAATCTCCTCCTCGCTGACATTCTCATGCACCAGCGATAAATCCTTCTGCTTTACCGCATCCTCCTCAAGTTCAAGCTGCTTTTGTAGCTGCGGCAGCTTTCCATATTGCAGCTCGGCAGCCTTTTCGAGATCGTATTTCTGCTGTGCGAGCTTGATCTCGTTCTTTACGGATTCCATCTCCTCACGGAGCTTCTGTACCTTCTCAACAGAATTTTTCTCATTCTCCCACTGCGCTTTCTTCGCATTAAACTCGTCCCGCAGCTCCGCCAGCTCCTTCTGCAGATTCGCAAGGCGATCCTGGCTCAAACGGTCCGTCTCCTTCTTTAACGCCGTCTCCTCAATCTCCATCTGCATGACGCGGCGGTTCAGCTCGTCAAGCTCGGTCGGCATGGAATCAAGCTCGGTCTTAATCAGCGCGCACGCCTCGTCCACAAGGTCGATCGCCTTATCCGGCAGGAAACGGTCAGAGATATAGCGGTTCGAGAGCACTGCCGCGGAGACAAGCGCGGAGTCGGTAATCTTCACGCCGTGGAACACCTCGTAGCGCTCCTTTAAACCGCGCAGGATAGAAATCGTGTCCTCGACCGTCGGCTCATCCACCATAACAGGCTGGAAACGGCGTTCAAGCGCGGCATCCTTTTCAATATATTCCCGATATTCATCGAGCGTTGTCGCACCGATACAGTGCAGTTCGCCCCTTGCAAGCATCGGCTTTAAGAGCTGTCCCGCATCCATCGCGCCGTCGGTCTTCCCTGCGCCTACGATCGTATGCAATTCGTCGATAAAAAGGATGATCTGACCATCCGAGGATTTCACCTCGTCGAGCACCGCTTTCAGACGTTCCTCGAATTCTCCACGGTACTTCGCGCCCGCAATCAGCGCACCCATATCAAGTGCAAAAAGTCTCTTATCTTTCAACCCTTCCGGCACATCGCCTTTTACGATTCGCTGTGCAAGCCCTTCGACAACAGCGGTCTTACCAACGCCCGGCTCACCGATCAGCACCGGGTTGTTCTTCGTCTTACGCGAAAGAATGCGGACGACATTTCGAATCTCATCGTCACGTCCGATGACCGGATCAAGCTTCTGCTCTCTCGCACGCGCCACCATATCATAGCCGTACTTTTCCAGCGTGTCATAGGTCGCTTCGGGATTATCGCTCGTCACGCGCTGGTTACCGCGCACCGTCGATAACGCCTGCAAGAAGCGCTCCCTGGTGATGCCGTACTCCTGAAAGATTTCCTTCATCGCCTTATTCGGATATTTTATGAGCGAAAGGAACAGATGCTCCACGGAAACATACTCGTCCCCCATCTGCTTCGCCTCATCCTCGGCGTGAATGAGCACTTTATTTAAGTCCTGACCGACGTAAATCTGTCCGCCCGACACCTTCACACGCGCAGCAAGATGCCTCTCGGCGTTATCCATAAAATGCTGCTTTTGTATCTCCATCTTTTCGATCAGTTTCGGAATCAGACCATCCTCCTGACGAAGTAATGCGACCAGAAGATGTTCCTGCTCGATTTCCTGGTTGCCGTATTCGTAGGCAAGCTTTTCACAATCGTTGGTGGCTTCGACTGACTTCTGTGTAAATTTCTGAATGTTCATAAGCGTACCTCCCTCTTATGCAAATGGCATCGCATCCTATTGTCAGTATGGCGAAATCCTATGTACATCATACAGTTTTCTGCGACGCCTGATAATATCTTCCTGATACACTTTGAGTTATAGCACGCTTTGTTAGCACTGTCAAGAGGTGAGTGCTAATATTTTATTAAAATTTTAGTGTACTAATTCCCTGCCACTCTCGCATAACGCTCCACTTCTTCTCTGATATCCTGTTTATTTGCGATATGGTTATATACATCCATTGTCATATCACTGTGAGCGTGTCCCATGATATATTGTAATACCTTGAAAGAGAAAACAATCTTTCCTGCTGCTCCAAAGTCAAAATACCCTTCTCTGCAGGCGGTCTTCCGTAATCGCCGGATAATGCCCTTTTAGCAGGATTCTTCCGTATAATATCATCAGCAACAGCCATCCCTAAAGCCGGATAAAAAAGCGTATGTATCAGCTTGATTGTACTATAAGAATATCCTGCCCACGACATTTTCGCGTAAAATGCTTTGACTTGACATGCGAGGGAAGTTTTGGAATACCGGACAATTTAACCCGGCCCCATGAGCGGGGCCGGGTTTTACCACCATTTATTATTTTTACTTATTCAGCCTCTCAACGTCTTTACGACATTTCCCTCAGTAATCCCATTTTCATTAAATGCATCCACACGCACATAGTATTCTTTTCCCTTAACCAGCGCCCCTATACGCTGCTCGTTTCCGAATATCATATGGCTGTGATAGAGTTTATCAGGCTGGCTGCCCCATAGGATGTTATATCCTGTGGCATTTGTGCCTTTTATTTTCACCATCATATCCAGATCATTTTTCCGGTATGCTTCAAACTCCGGCATTTCCGGTTTTTCCCCGTCGCCCACGCCAAATATGCGTAAACCGGAGATGCAAGGCGGCTGCCCATACGGCACCTCAATCACCGTCAGTTTCAGGAAACGCGCCTGAATGCCTTCTTGCCTTACAATCAAATCATGGGGTAGATCTGTATCTGCTTCTGATTTATCTTCTATCATAAAATAATTTTCACCGTCCAAAGAACCTTCCAGTTTCCACCGGGTCACCTGATCCTTCTCCTCAATATAACGAGCCTGCGTGGTTCCACGGATTTTTCCTGGTACAGGAATATTGATCCTGTCATCTGCGAAATTAATCTGAACAGCGTTTACCGTATAACTTTTTTCCAAATCTACCTGAATCCACTCACCTCTCTCAGCCGTCGCAGAACGCCACCAGGTCTGCACATTTTCATCCACGGCATGCTTCGGCTCTTTCGCCTCTGTAAAAGAAGATGCGGATGTTGGTTTCCCATAACTTAACAGATACCATTGAGGCTCCTTCCATGGATTCATCCTACCATCTTCCACTTCCATTGGCCAGTCACCATAACGCTGGTTGCAGTATAGCTCTCCGTCTTCATCAAATCCTGCTGGCCAAATTCCCACGCGTCGCTCAAATGCATGATTCATACTGATCCGCATCGTGGATGCATGCCACAGATTCCCCTGTTTGTCCCACATCGTCGAACCATGCCCTGCTCCCGGCAGGAAGCCACCCGGCTTATAGGAATATGGATTATTATCCGCCAGCGTAAATGGGCCTAGCGGAGAATCACTTACATAGACTCCATCATTGTATACATTATATTCCGCACCCGTACAGGCATACTGAAGATAATACCTGCCCTGATATTTGTCCATCCACGCGCCTTCAATAAATGGTTTACGGCTTACATGCCCGTGCAACTGCATAACCATGCTCTCTGGCAATAACGCTTCCTCTATATGGTGCGTCTTTAGGAACTCTTGATAACGCATCTCAATCTCTTCTTCCGGAAAAGGCGGTGCGCAGTGATTCTCCCCGCTTCTTTCATATCCCTTTGTCCATGCATCACCCCATATCAATTCCTTCTTCTCCGTCAAGGGTTTCATAATCTCAGGGTCAAGTTCCACGCCCCATATAGGTGTCTGATTAGAGCAGCCCCAGTAAAAATACATTCTGCCGTCATCATCTACGAAAAGATTCGGGTCCCAGAAAGGAAATGTTCCCTTTATTTCCTCATACGGTCCGTTTATAATGTCTTTCGTCCGGTAGAAACTACATGCTTCTTCCTTTCTGGAAGCACAAAAATATACATAATCCCCTACCACTCTTGCATCCGGCGCATAATCATACAACGGAAGTAAATCCGGCAGACGGTGGCTCTCCCAATGCACCATATCCTCCGATGTCCATACACTTAGCGTCATAGATGCAAAAATATAATATTTCCCTTGAAACTGAATCATAGAAGGGTCTGCTGCTTCGCGCGCCACCTGCACAGGCGCATCACCGGACATTCCTTGAACTTGCGGTTTGTTAAACTGGTACCGGTAAGGTACATTTAGCGGGTTACAAAAATACCCTTTTCCCATAAACTATTTCTCCTTTAACATTAACATAATTCAAACCACTGCCAGTCCATGCTGCCTCTTCCTTTATACGTAAAATATAAAGCATGCACGCCCGGCTCTATATGGAACTCCCCAAGTTCCTCCTGCCAGTCTGTCGACGGCTGTATCGGTATAACCGCCCTGATTTCTCCATTCTTTTCGTCCTGTACCAGCATTTCACCTTCTGCATTTCCTCGCACACTGATTCTAATCCGGCTGCTTTGTCTGATATCAAAATATTTAAATCCAGCCCATGCACCATCCCGCAGATTGGCGATATATTGATTCGGATTGTCCTCCCTATCCTCTCCATCTTGTGTAAAATAGGGATGCATCTCTTCTTCCGCCGTTTTTTCTTTCTGGTACATGAAAGTTCCACTGGCACTTGATAAATTGCAGGCAATTCTGGCTTCATATCTTCCTGTTCCCTGCAGCGGTCCTTCATTTAAACCACAGCTGGTAATTTCTGTTTGCGCAATTTTTCCGTCTTCTGCAATCTTAATCCGCTCTGCACACATCTGACGGGAATTACGATGACGGTTAGTATGCCGATGATAAAATACATACCATTGCCCTTCAATTTCTACCAATCCGCCATGGGTATTACTCAGATAATTCACAGCCTTCCCTTCTTCTACAATGCCAATATCTCCAATACTGACAATAATACCTCCATACTTAAAACCATCCACCGGAGATTCACTGACTGCATAACATAAATCATGGCTTTTGACAGAAGAATAAATCATATAATACCGCCCATTAATCTTCCGTGGGCTGCTTGCCTCAAAAAACCCATGCCCCTCAAAATCCGTTCCTTCTGACATAATCTCTCCAGGAACCGCCAATACAGGTTCGCTCTTTAATGTCAGCATATCTTTTTCCAGTTCCACGCAATAAGAACCATCTATCTGGAACACCCCGGCAAGATACTTCCTCATAGGCGCGTCTTTCAGATAAGATAACCCCGTATACAGATAGATTCTTCCATCATCGTCTCTTAGTACTCCGGGATCAAAATTAAATACATCCCCATGTTTTTGTCCATATAAGGTTCCATCCGCATAACGGATATGTCCATAAAATTGATATTCCCCTGCCGGCTCGTCACAGACTGCCACAGAGACAGTGGGAGAACGATGCAGACAATAAAACAAATAATATCTGCCGTCTTCACCTATCTGCACATCCGGTGCAAATAGATGCTGTGTACCATCTTCGTTTAGCGGGTCCTGCACGGAACGATAAATAACCCCCTCTTTTTTCCATGCTCCCAGATCATCAATCGGCGCCGACCAGCACATATAATCATTCAAGCAAAAATCTTCCCCGTTAAACCGGTCATGGCTCCCATAAATGTACACCCTGTCTCCGAATACATAAGGCTCCGCATCTGGTATATATTCATAGCTCGGCAGAAACGGATTAAATGCTTGTGTTTTCATTTCCTATGAACTCCTTTCCGTCATTATGAAATGGCCACTACAAAACGACTACCTGGTATGACCTCTACGCCTTGTTGACTTCGTATGAGTATTCTCCTGCACTAACCTTTTCTACCCTGCCGTCCGGAAGATAAATTTCCGCTTCCACCGGCACCGTTACCGTAATCATTACTTTCTCACCCTCATATTTCCATGCAGACTTGATTTCCCCTGCTCTGGAAAGATAAGCCCCTGCTACCCTTCCAAGACGTTCATCCGGATAAGGCTGTATTTTTACTTTACGGAATCCCGGCTCAAGGGGTTTTATTCCTAAAATATACTGATAGTAAAACTCCCCTACACTACCAAATGCATAATGATTAAAGGACACCATATTATCATCCGTTATTTTGTCTTCGTTTACTGTACCGTCTTCACGGATAGCATCCCAGCGCTCCCACGTAGTAGTAGCTCCCCGGTCAACCTGATACATCCATCCTGGACATCCTTCCTGAAGCAAAACGTCATAAGCAAGCTTCGCCTCTCCAGCCTCCACCAGCATAGGAAGCAGATGCTCCGTAGCGAAAAATCCTGTCGTCAATCCTTCCCGACGGACATTTTCCACAAACTTCTTCATAACCTTCTGGCGCAGTTCCCCTTCCGGAATGACAAACTTCAGCGCCATGATATAAGCGGACTGATAATCATCCGCCACGTCGCCATCCTCTTTTACAAACATTTGAAGGTAAGCATCTCTGGTTGCCTGATACTGTGCCTGATAACGTGCTGCATCCTCCTCATAACCAAGAGCCTTTGCTGTTTCACTCACCACTTTTAAGTCATGTACGATAAAAGAATTGGAAATAGGATTATTATGTTGTGCCTGCCATGCCATATCCTTTCCAAGCGCAAGCCAGTCACCTAAGGATACCCCAAGCCACAGATTTCTACCCTCCATCTTACGGATCTCCGCCTCCACAAATTTCTTCATACTTTCATACTGCTGTGGAAGAGCCTTTTCATCTCCAAACTGCCAGTACATCAGCTCCGGCAGGATTGTTACTGCGTTTCCCCAGCCAAGCATGTTCACAAATCCAATGCCTGCCGGTCCGGTCTGTGGTACGGTAGCACAAACATACCCTTCCGAATTATCAAGCTGCCCCAGCTCAAGGTCGCGCAAGAAATTTTTCCAGAAATCATTAGTGTCGAAATTATAGGCGCCTGTTAAAGCAAACACCTGTCCATCCCCAGTATACCCCATGCGCTCATCCCTCTGTGGACAATCGGTGGGCACTTCCACATAGTTAGATTTCTGGCCCCATACCTGATTTTCATATAATTTCTGTACCTTCTCATGTCCGCATTCAAAGAACCCTGTCCGCCGCATATCCGTATAAAGGGCATAGGCTTTTACCATTCCCGGTTTATACTCCGCTCCTGAGATTTCCACATAACGGAATCCCATATAGGTAAATCTTGGACGATAAACCTTTTTGTCTGTCCCCGCATGATAAACGACAGTCGCCTTTGCCTTTCGAAGATTGGCAGTATACAAGCTGCCGTCCGGGTTCAGAATTTCTCCGTGTCGGACCGTCAACGTCTCGTTCCCAAGAAACTCCGGGTGAATCTCAACAATTCCCGCAAAATTCTGTCCAAAATCCAGAATTGTCTTTCCTTCTGATACCGTCACATTTCTGACCGGCATCTCTTCCTGTATACGCACTTCTGTCAAGGTTTTTTCCAATGCAAAATCTATTGCTCCTGTAAAAACAACGGGATTCCCAATTACATTATTCCGTCCATCCGCAAAATACACTTCACCGTCATATTCGCCAGCATACCCATAAGGAGATTCCAGCTCTTCCACGTCCGTTCCCGAATGAATCACCTTTTCACTTCCATCAGCAAATTTAATGCACAACATCCAGGAGACTGCCGGTTTTTCACCATAGATTTGCGTCTGGTTCTCACAGAGAAACCTTCCGCAGTACCAACCCTGTCCCAGATAAAAGACCAGTTCGTTTTCTCCACTGCTCTCACTTCCGGCATTCAGCAACTCCGTCACATCATGTTCCTGATAAAGAACTCGACGTGGGTAATAAGTATAACCGGGTGCAAACATCTGCTCTCCCACTTTTTTTCCATTCAGCTCCGCCTCATATACCCCCAGCGCCGTAGCATAAAGCACGGCACTGACAATATTATCTCCGGAAAATTTCTGTCGGAAAACTGCCACATCTCCCTCTTTATATTCCCTGTTTATGGTAATAAAATATTTTTTTAAATCCTGCATATCGACTCATCCTTTCTAGATAATAGACCATACTCGTGGCAGTTCGACAAAATCATACATATTTCTTCATAAATTCTGCCGAAAGCTGTATAGATTTCACTGGTGATTTATCCACCCAGTTCTTATGGCTCTCCAGTATCACTGCATCCACTCCCGCCACTTTCGCCTGCTCTACAAGGGCTTCCAGATTCATATTCCCATACCCCAGTTCCATGCTGTCTGATTTTAAGATTGGTGTCATAGACGCTCCCGCCACTCTGCTTCCTCTGTCATTGATATGGTAAAGCTTAAGTCTATCCCCCAACTGCCGCATCAACTGCAACGCATCCACTCCTGCTTCCGTAGGCCAGTAGGAATCAAACTCGAAATTCACATACGCCGGGTCCGTCTCTTCCATCAACATGCTATATGCCGTCTTTCCCTTTGATACCTTGCGAAATTCACAGTTATGGTTATGGTATAAAAGTTCTACACCGCCTCCTTTTAGTCCTTTTCCTGCTTCGTTTAAATCCTCCGCCAGTTTTCGGACTGCACTTTCATCTGAGTAATCAAAACGGTACATCCCTGTTATGACCACATATTTTGTCCCAAATTTCTTCGCTTCTTCAACGACAGTCTGCGGCTCTCTCTGAATGGTTCCCAAATCCTCATGTACACTTACCACCGACAGTCCTGCTGCCTTTACCAGACCTGCCCAGTCCAGATTTCCGCCTTTTCCTACCGGCATCCCCGCCATCTTCGTCATCATGCGTACCATAAAAGAAGTGGGCCGAATCATAAACCCGTTTAATTCAATTCCGTCATATCCAGCTTTTTTGATAGCAGAAAGTGTTTCAACAGCCTGTTTTTCCTTTGCTGTCACTGTTCCAAGCATAATCTGCTGTACTGCTCTCATCGGCATTACGATATCCTCCTGTTCCCTAATCACCTCTCTGGTCTTTTCATCAATCAGTAACCTTCTTGATTTTCTGCAAAGCATCATTCAGCGCCTTTATATCTTCCGGCTTTACCACATCTCCTGCCTGTTTCAACATACTCTGCAAGGTCATTCTCTGCATCATGCGCTGCAGCGCCGGATTATCTTTCACACTCTCTGCCACATCTCCCCGGCTCGCCGACGCTTTAGCCATCAGTCCCTGCACAATTGCATTTGCCTCCGGGCTTTTGGCAATCTCACCAAGAGTATCCCCAACGGAATAACAGTCCTTACGAAAGTCTTCCTTATCAAACCAGTTGACAATATCTCCATCTTTCACAAACAGATAATCCTTATTGACTTCCGCAACCTTCTTTATGGTAATTTCATCCTTGCATTCGCCTGCCTGTGCAGTAACTGTATGAACACCCGATATTGGAACCTCAAAACAGAATATCCTGCTGCCTTTCTGCTCTTCCACAAGTTTTCCGTCTACATACAACGCCACTGAAGGCTGATTAGAATACACCTTGATCTTTGTCACTTCCTCTGCTCGGTCTACATATCGCCGGCCGCACAGATGAACAAAAGCTTCTTTGCTCCAATACGCTTTATACAGATAAAATGCATCTTTTCTAAGCTTACGGTCAATCGTTACCAATCCTTTTTGGTTTTCCCCATGTTTGCCGCCCTCGTCCCTTCCATCAGCGGCAAAGTCAAACATATTCCACACATGAGTCGCCCAGAGCCATGGACGTTCTTCAATCATACGCAGCATGTGCTCATGATACAGACACTGGTATTCTTCTGTATAATCTCCCCTGTCAGGCTGGGGAGAATGATATGCAGGATTTGCGTCCGCTCCGTATTCTGAAAATCCAATGCAGCGATCCGGGTAAGCGCTGTGATACTCATCGAAGAATTCATCCGTCTGAATCATCTCTCCCACATACCAGCCAAAATAAAGATTATAACTGTTGATATCCGGTATCTCCAGCAATGGACTTTCCTTTTCCAGCATAAACACATTTGCCATTACAGTTTTCCTTGTCTGATCCAGTTCATGGCATAACCGATTCAACTCCCGATGGTTCTCCATCAATTCTTCATTTACTGCGCTTGCTGCTGTAATCTCATTGGAAAGTCCCCAGCAGACAATCGACGGATGGTTATAATTCTGAATAACCAGCTCCCGCATCTGGCTTAATGTATTTTCTCTTCCTCCAGACATATGCATCGTAATATAAGGAATCTCGGCCCAGACGATGATTCCGTTTTCATCGCACAAATCATAAAATTCCTGCGCATGCTGATAATGGGCAAGGCGGATGGTATTTGCCCCCATTTCCCTGATTATCTCCATATCGCGCTCGTGATGCTCACGGCTCAGGGCATTTCCCATTCCTTTGCAGTCCTGATGGCGGCTTACGCCCCGCAGTGGATAGAAACGGCCGTTCAAGAAAAATCCCTTCTGCGGGTCAATAGAGAAATGGCGGCAGCCGAATCTTACAGTAACTGCATCTCCACTTTCCAGTTCTGCTTTAGCCGTATAAAGGTAAGGATCGTCTACTCCATCCCACAAATGCACATTGGGCAGTTCAAATTCTGCTTTTGCATATCCTTCTGTAACCAGAGCCTGTTTTGTCTCATCCGCGACAGTTATAGTGACCACATCAGCGCCACCCTCTGTATACACTTCTACAGTTACAGCCGCACTTGCCTCTTCTTTTCCTTCCCCAGTCAAAGTTACCACAGGAGTTACTTTAATCCCATCTCCCCCGTGATACTCCATAGCAAAATGGCTCTCAGGCACTACGACGAGACGTACCATGCGGTACAACCCTCCATAAAAAGTAAAATCGGCTTTTTGCGGATACACAGTTCCATTGTCTGAATTATCAACAGCAACCAATAATTCATTGCTTGCCGATGTAAGTTTCTCAGTAATATCCACACGAAACCGAGAATAGCCCCCTTCGTGATGAGCCAATTTTTCTCTATTTAAGTAAACATCTGCTGTCATAGCAGCACCATCAAATTCCAGATAAGCCTTCTCCCCTGCTTCTAACTCCGGTTTTTCCAGAAGGCGGCGATACCAGCAGGTTCCCCTGTGATAATCATTTCCTCCGTCCTGCCCATCTAAAGCATTCCATGTATGCGGCAGTAAAACACCTGTCCCCTCTGCGGCTGCCGCTTCTTGAACATCTCCGGCATTTTTTACAAAAAACCAGTTATCTTTTAATTCTGTTATTTTTCTCATCAAACTGCTCCTCCTGTCCCTATTTATTTAATTGTATTTTACCGCTTTACCTTTACTTGTGTGTTTACTTTTTCCATAATATGTTTTTAAATTAAGGAATTTTAAGACAGAATGAACGAGACTGCCACACTATGTGAAAACCCGCAAGAGTGACAGCCTCATTACCAAATATAACCATATTCAAAAAACAAATACCTCTTGATAGTCAAAAACCCCGCCGCAAGCAGCGGGGCATCAAACTTGCAATACCCCAAGGGGCTGGGTATTTGACCCTCGCGGCAGTCGCCAAATGCCTGCAAGCAGTCACTTGGCTCGTTGCTCGCGGAAATAAATATCACAAACAACGCTATTTATTACCTAACGCCTGATTCATGCTCTGAATCATCAACTCAATCTGTGCTGCCATTTCTGCACCAGCAAAGCTTGCCAGAGATTTTAGGGGCATTCCATGCATCATTGCCTTCATCATTTCTGCACCCGTACCAAGGGTATCCTCAACATTTTCTGTTGGATCTGACTGCATGGCTCCCATCGCTCCCTGCATATTCTGCATCAAACCTCCGATGATCGGCGCGGTCACAGGATGCGCCATAAGCTCTCCGATCGTTGTCGCTCCACTGACATACAGCGGAAGCTGCTTTTCGGTCTTGAAGGAAAGTTCCCCTCTCAAAGCAATCTCGTCACTTGCATGTCCTATCAACACCTCGTAAGTTCCTGAAGGTGCATACCAGTCGCCAAGCCCTTCATGGTAGAAAGATAAATCCCTTGCAGTAAGCGCAAATTCAACAGTCTTTGTCTCACCCGGCTGCAACTCCACCTTAGCAAAGCCCTTCAGTTCCTTCACAGGTCGCCCTGCTGTGCCGTTTTTATCGCTGACATAAAGCTGTACTACTTCCTTACCGACCATACTTCCTGTGTTTTTAACATCTACGGTCACTTTTACACAACCCTTATCATCCAGACTTTCCGCAGGCATATTCAGATTACTATACTCATATTCCGTATAAGAAAGTCCATGTCCGAATGCCCAGCGCACCGGCATTTTTCTGGCATCATAATAACGGTAGCCTACATAGATTCCCTCCGCATAATCCACATTTACTCCGTCACCGGGGAAATTCAGGTAACTTGGATTATCCTCCAGACGGAGCGGGAATGTCTCTGCCAGACGTCCTGAAGGATTTACTTCTCCATAAAGAAGTTTATCTGTTGCTTCTCCTACGCCCTGACCACCAAGATACATTTCCAAAATAGCTGCTGCCTTATCTGCCCAAGGTACTTCAACCGGACTTCCATTGTGCAGCACAACAACCGTGTTAGGCTGTACTTTGATAACTTCCTCAATCAGTTTATTCTGGCATGCAGGAAGTTTCATATCCTTTCTGTCATAGCCTTCCGATTCAATCAGATCAGGCAGTCCTGCGAAAATAACTGCCACTTCAGCATCCTTTGCCGCCTGCACTGCCGCCGCCAGTTCTCCCGCATTTTCTTCATCTTTATCAAAAGGGAATCCTTTCACATAAGATACTGGTCTGCCTTTTTCCTTTGCGCTCTCCAATGCGGAAGTTACTTTACTGGAATTGATATGACTAGAACCGCCACCCTGATAACGGGGCTTTTCGGCATATTCGCCAATGTATACTACATTTGTTCCTTCCTTCAACGGAAGTATTCCATTATTCTCCAAAAGAACTGCACACTCTGTCTCAATTTTTACCGCTTTCTCATGATCGACATCCCTGTCAAATACAGCTTCCGGATGGCGGTTATCCGCATAAGAAAACAATACTTTTAAAATGTGTTCCACTGCCTTATCAAGCAGTGCCTCATCCAGACTTCCATCTTTTACTGCCGCAACAATCTTGGCATCATTTACTCCATGGCTGCCCGGCATCTCCAGATCAAGTCCTGCAACAATCCCTTTCACACGATCCGCCACTGCGCCCCAGTCCGTCATAACATAACCTTCAAATCCCCACTCATCCCTTAAAATCTCTGTCAGAAGATGCTTGTTTTCAGAGGCGTATTCTCCATTGATCTTATTATAACTGCACATAATCGTCTTAGGCTGTGCTTCCTTTACTGCTGTCTCAAATGCAGGTAAATAGATTTCCCGGAAAGTACGTTCCGACAAATTAGAAGAACAACTCATACGGTTATACTCCTGATTATTTGCGGCATAGTGTTTTATGCTCGTTCCCACGTCCCAGCTCTGTACACCTCTGATATAGGAAGCAGCCATTTTTCCTGCAAGATATGGATCCTCAGATAAATATTCAAAATTCCGTCCACAGAGAGGGCTTCTCTTAATGTTTACAGCCGGTCCCAACAAAACACTTAAATTTTCTGCCTGACATTCTTCTCCAAGGGTCTTTCCCATTTCATTCATCAATTCCGTATCAAAACTGGAAGCCGTAGCGCAGGCTGCCGGAAAACAAACTGCCACAATACTTTCGCCAATCCCAAGATGATCTGCCTCGCCGGGCTGCTTTCTTAATCCGTGAGGTCCATCTGATACCATAACCTCTGGAATACCAAGTCTCTCCACTTTCTTCAAACGCCAGAAATCTTCACCGGAACACATCCCGGCTTTCTCCTCCAATGTCATTTCAGAGATAATTTTCTTAAGGTCTCTTTCCATCATCTCCATCCCATCCTTTCTTTGATTTTATCAATATTGCTATTCCATCTTTACTTTTATATTTAAAAAGAATTTTACCCGTATTTATCCTTCCTGTATTGCCTGATTTTAATATGCTTTATCTGATTTTAATTTTCCAAAAAATTTTTATCCACATGAGTTCTTCGGTACTGTGCCGGTGTCTTTCCAGTTACCTTCTTAAATACTCTGGTAAAATAACTTTGAGGAGAAAGATTCATATATTCTGCAATTATAGCAATTGGCCGGTTAGAATATTTCAGCAGATTACAGGAAACCTGTATTTTTTCCTGCATAATATAATCCGTCAAGGTCACTCCCATTTGCTTTTTGAAAATCCCTGAAAGGTACGCCGGATGTACACCAATCTCTTTTGCAATTTCCTGTAATGACAATTTCTTAAAAATATGCTTGGCGACGTATTCCCTGCTCTGTTCCACATAAATCGAATGATCCTCTGATTTTGCTTCTTTCCCTAGCCGTCCATACTCCACAAGCGCGTATTCCATTACTTTCCGCATTTCCATCACATTCGTTGCTTTGGCAAGTTTTTGTAAAAGCACATCACTTAATGTATATGCAGCACTTTCTTCTACACCCGCTGCAATAGCATATCTGGTAAGTAAAGTGATTCCACTTACTATGCCGTATTCCAGATTCTTTTTCTGTGACTGGGCCATAACACCCGCACTGTCCACCAAATCCTCAAAAGATTTTCCTGTTCCAAACGAAAACTCCCCCTGCCCTCCTATAATCCATTTCCACATCTGATCTTCTCTGGCAAATGGAAAATGCTTTTTGTCGCACTCCTCATTTTCTAATTCATATTCCACTCGCCCGGCATGTAAACTTTCCTGAAATCGTTCCGCATCTATCCCGTTATCAATTTTGACAATATTTTCATACTCATCTGACAAGAGTCCATGTGCAAACATTATTATTTCTTCCAGTTTCCCGATTTTCATCAGGGGAATATCACATACGCTCCCTGCCTTCGCTCCATGCTGCTTACAATACAATAAGTAATCATTCTCAGAATACTCCTCACTGTTCACAGGCCCCCATATAATATAATCTCCCAAATTATGAAACACATAATACCAATACCCGCCGTCATTCCACACCTTATATGTCTTTTGTTCCCTCCCATATTCCATCAACATTTGTAAAAGCCTTGGACTGTTAAATACCGGATCCTCATCCAAGAAACCGTCAAAAGGGACTGCAAGAAATTTTCCTTCTGTGCTTAAAACCCTTCCTGCCAAATGATATAGATGGTATATATTTTTTAATATATAGACTGCTTTATCCATCCATTTTCTCCTTCATTATCCTAAATGCACATTTGTACTCTCATCTTCCAGTGCTTTAGATTAATAAATAAATTAAATTAATTTTTTGACATAAACACGAAATTTTCACCTCTTGATATCTTTCTTTTCTATTATAATAAAAAAAACAATTCCAATAAACATCATATTTGGAGATTATGAATTGCAAGGAGGATTTTCTATGGACAAATTTTCATCAGACTTTCTTTTAGGAGCCGCAACTGCAGCTCATCAGGTTGAAGGAAACAATGATAATAGTGACTGCTGGGCAATGGAACAGATGGAACACACTAGCTTTATAGAGCCATCCCTTGATGCCGTTGACCATTACCACCGTTATCAGGAGGATATTCAGCTCATGGCTGATGCCGGATTAAACGCCTATCGTTTTTCTGTAGAATGGGCGCGTATCGAACCGGAAGAAGGACATTTTGATGATGCACAGGCCGAGCACTATCTGGACGTTATTCACTGCTGCAAAGAACATGGTTTAGAGCCAATCGTAACCCTCCATCATTTTTCGAGCCCTAAATGGCTCATAGGAAAAGGTGGGTGGGAAGCAGAATCCACAGTAGGCGATTTTGCCCGCTATGTCCGCTATATCATCGGAAAACTCGGAAATGAGCTTCACTATGTATGCACCATCAACGAAGCCAATATGGGAATCCAGGTAGCCGCCATTGCCAAACGCTATAGGCTGCAGATGCAGGCGCAGGCCGCAAAAGCACAGAGCGCGGACGGCACTGTCCAGGTCGGAATCAATCTGGAGAAAATGATGGCAGACCAGAAAGCCACAGCTGAAGAAAATATCAAAGTTTTTGGAGTGGAGAAAGTAGAAAACTTTACCTCCATGCGTACTCCTGAAGGCGATAAGATTGTATGCCGTGCCCACGAAGCGGCGCGTGCTGTCATCAAAGAACTCTATCCTGAAATCAAAGTAGGTCTTACCTTAAGCTTACATGATATTCAATCCACAGCCGGCGGAGAGGAACATGCCAAAAAAGAGTGGGATGATGAATTTACCCATTATCTCCCCTATATCCAAAATGATGATTTTCTGGGCGTACAGAACTATACCCGCTCCCTGATGGGTCCGGAGGGTACACTCCCCACTCCTGACGGCGCTGAACTCACCCAGATGAACTATGAGTTCTATCCGGAAGCATTAGAGCATGTCATCCGTAAGGTGGCAAAAGACTTCAAAGGCGATCTAATCGTCACAGAAAACGGCATTGCTACCGGAGATGACAAGAGGCGTGTTGCTTTTATCGAGACGGCTCTTGCAGGTGTTCAAAACTGTCTGCGCGATAACCTGCCTGTACGCGGCTACTTCCATTGGAGCCTTATGGACAATTTTGAATGGCAGAAAGGCTATTCCATGACCTTCGGGTTAATTGCCGTTGACAGAACAACACAGACCCGCCATCCCAAAGAAAGCTTATCCTATCTGGGAAGTTACCGTGGTTAATTCTACGTCACCATAAAATATTTTTTACCAAAAAACCTGCTGCATTGTCCAGCAGGTTTTTTACATTTATTTACTCTCAAGCTTCCTTTTCCAACATACTCCCTAAGAATCTAAGACTTGGTTTAGGCGTCCGTATCTGCGTAGTACGATCAACAGCTACAAGCCCATATTTCAGACTATACGCTTTCTGCCACTCATAGTTATCAATAAAGGACCAGTAAAAATACCCTTTTACCGGAATATCGTCCTCCATGCAGCGTTTCACACCCCAGATTGCTCTTTGGATAAACTCAATTCTTCTCCGGTCATCATCCGTAGTCACTCCATTTTCTGTAACATAGATATCACCTTTAAAGTCTTTTGCCACTTTCCGAATGACATGCTCCAATCCTTCCGGGTAGAACTCGTAGCCACATTGGGTAATGTCCGCTCCGTCAGGAACAGTAACGGAGCCTTCTGGTCCTACCAGCTCTCTTGTATAATTTTGCACACCTATAAAATCATCATCTCTGATTCCCGGTAAGTAATGCCTAAATTCTTCATCCCACAGTTTTTCCATGTTTGCCTCCCCGCCGGGAATTGCCTGAAAATCATGCAGGCTCAGTGTCATACCAACCTTGATATCCGGAAAACGCTCTTTGATTGCATTGCGGGCAGCCTCATGAGCTTTCAGAATCAGTTTATCTCCATGAGGACTACAAGGACTATGGAAATTATTAACACTCATCCCTTCTGGAAGATGAAAAATCTGCCTGCCCTCTTCAAACATGGCATCCTGAGCATTCAGCATTGCCTGCACATCCACACCAACCTGCAGATTTTCCGAAACATTCTTATCTGCCGGTGTGCTCTGGCGAATCATCCTTTCCGTATAATTCTTCATGATCCTTGCAAACTGAAGCCTCATATTTGCCTCATTGATTGTGTTGATATAATGTATTTCCTCTCCAAGACGTTCTATTACATAAATGCAGTATGTTCTGAAATCCTCTACGATACTTTCCGCTTCCCAGCCGCCTTTACTGATAATCCACTTTGGGCTGCTGAAGTGATGCAGTGTCACCATCGGTTCTATCCCGTATTTTCGGCAACAGGCAATCACATCCCGATAATGCTCTATCTCACGGTCATCGAATATCCCCTCTTCCGGCTCAATCCTTGCCCATTCAATAGAGAATCGGTATGCATTGTAACCTGCCTCCGCCATCATCGCAATATCCCGTTCATAGAGATGGTAATGATCCACGGCATCCAGACTGGGTTCCTCATAGGAAGTATACTTCATATGTTCCATAGCCCATATATCGTTATGGACATTATTCCCCTCTACCTGATGCGCCGCCGTTGCTGTTCCCAGCAAAAAATCCTTCGAAAACTGTACCATTTGTTCTCCTCCTTGTCGTCGTACCATAATCTAATTTCTTCCTCCGCTTTTCCAACACTTGTTGATTTTTCTGTTGCTTATATTATAATTACTGTATATATGCAATACAAGCTACACATCTGCCATATATGAAGTTTATCCAACAAAACAGTCTAATTTGATGATAAATTAACAAAATCTTCATAATGATATTGGAGGTAAAAATATGAAACCGGATATACGGATCCGCCACACAAAAGAGAATATTAGAAAAAGCTTTTTTACGCTTTTATCGCAAAAAGAATTTTGCCAGATCACAGTTACGGACATCTGCAATCTGGCTGAAATAAACCGTTCAACCTTTTATAAACATTATCTGAATATAAATGACCTGTTAGAACAAACAGAAAATGAGATATTAGACAAGATACGGAAACTATGGAAAAAACTGCATCCAAAAAATACCATTGAAGGCATGGAATCTATTTTATCAGAGACACAAAGTACCATGTGGGATTCTGCATTCTATATTTTTAAAGCTGATCCGGAATTTTCATATAAAATAACCGAAATTATCTGCCATGACTCCTGCGTCAGTTTTCTGAATGATTCTTCCTATTCTGTTCAGGAGCGAAATATGCTCAACCGCTTTATTGTATATGGCTGCGGCAGCATTACAAGGAACTGGCTCTTATCCGATTCCAATGAGAGGCTGTCTCCGCATGAGCTGGCAGAATTTCTTTATCGTTTGATAAAAAAAATGACAGAATAATTTCCTCTGCTATATAAAAAGACCAGACACTTACATATTTCCCGTAAGTGTCCGGTTTGTCTAATTTCTATCCGAGTAACCAGCCGCATCTACAATAGCGCTGGCAACTCCATTTGTAACGTCCATAACAGTACCGTCTTTCTTTTCAAGTTCAATATGGCAATCAAGACCAATTGCAGAAATCATTGCCGGAAGAAATGTTAAAGGTGCAACAGCAACCCCTACAACGCTGGCGGCAACACTGATATTTAATGGTATACTGAGAATCCTTTCATCTCCCTTCCTAACGATTACTTTGGAGATATCCCCCATTTTTATCCTTTCTTTAATCTCCTCAACCGTTTTTTCAGCATTCTTTTCAGCTTCCTCAGTCTGTCCACCAGAATCTTTTGCTTCCTCCAGCAACCAATTGACCTCATCCCGAATGGTTTCCTCAAAAGGACGGCATGAAAATCCCAGCTCCTGTTTTGCCTTTGAACAATCAAAATCATTATTGCGCGTCATATTATAAACAGCAAAATCCGTCAATACCGGTTCTTCACCTGTGAATTTGCTCTGCATTTTTATAAATTTCACTGCTAAACTGGCAATGCCTTTTGACAAAATATTAGCATGGACATTCATGTTGGCAGTCCGATTAATAATATCATAAAGCTCCTTCATGGTTACCAGTTCATTGCTCATAATATAGCACTCACCCCGGCGCCCCTTATCACAACAGGCAATAATTCCGGCAGCCAAATCCCTGACATCCACACTGTTAAAAGTGCCATCTAAACCAATCTTCACTTCTCCATTGAGGTATTGGGAAACCGTCTGCGCCACTGGACCAAAAGCGTAGTCATTTGGTCCGCAAATACCGGAAGGATGAACTATAGAAGCATCAAGCTCCGGACACCACCGCAAAGCATCTAAAACCAACTGACTCGCCTGAGCCTTGGTAACAGAATAATAACCAACAAGTCCGTCTGCAGGCAGAAAATGATCGACCTCTTTGATTTTCTGTCCATGGGGCAATTCAGGAATTGCCCCGGTAGAACTTACATAAACCAGTTTTTTTACTTTGTGCTTTAAGCACATATCAATAATATTCCGTGTACCATCCACATTGACAGCATACACTTTGGGATTAGGATTAGGATTCATTAATACTAAAGCACGCACTACTTCTTTAGCATCCACTAGCTGACGGGCAATATTACTGCCCAGCAATCCAGCAGCTCCAGTCAAAAGATAAATCTTACTCATCCTGCCTTTCCCCTTTCAATCCTGCACATCATATCTCTTACACTTCCTGCGTGAGAACATATCAACTTATCTAAGATTCCGCCTGTTATCCGAAGGCAGTTCCTTATCTTTTATTAAAATCGCAACTCTGTCTATGTAGGAATTCTACTCAAGCTTTCGATTGTGCAATCGCTTTCTTCTCAGCAATACGCTTCTGAACTTCTACCATGTCCTCTTTACTCAACGAGCAGAAACGCATAGCAATCAACGTAATAATCCAGCCGATAATAGGGAAACCATACATCAATGCCATTGTCATCCAGAAAATACCTGCCGTCAATTCATCCGTAGGCTGCGGCATTGTTTCTTTATACCCAATCAATGCAATCGCTCCGGTCGCAATAAGTGCACTAACAGAAGATACCAGCTTATCAATCAAACTATATACACCCGTTATAACTGCCGGTATATATTTGCCGCCACGGTCCAGCTCATAATCAATGATATCTGCCATAAATGCATTATTTCCGGTTGTAACACCCATCTTCGTTCCATTCGTCAGCAACATCAGAAGAACATATACAATCATCAATGGTTTTACGGTTGCAATGCTATGTGTATCTCCAAAAATATAAATTGAAGTAAAGAAAGCAAATGAGATAAGCGTTACTATAAGACAAAACCATGTCCAGTCCACTACCGTCTTCTTGTTGCCGTGTTTTCTAGCATACCCCGCACCAACAAAAGCAAATAATATGGAAGGAATAATTCCTATAGTTGTCAGCTTAGTAGAAATAGCCATATCACCGATAATAATACCTGCAGCCATCGTATTAATGATAGACTGGCTGGCAATCTGTTGTGCAATCTTATCGGAAGCCGCAGATGCAATGTAACACTGCAGTGGACGGTTGCCCTTGAGTACATCCACCATATCCTTTACTTTGAGCTTTTCTTTCTTCATATTTGTTCCGACAAAGTTTTCCGTCTTATCAAACTCCGTAATACCAATACATGTCAGAACAATACCTACCGCAGAAACCCCTACACACACCCAACAGGCAGATGCCAGAAATTCCAGATTAAATCCGCCAAATTTAGGCATAAGCTTCATATAGAATACAAGATTCAGGGTTATAGGAACCAGATAATTAAAAATCGTACTGCAGACGCCAATCATAGGACGCTGCCTTGGGTCATTGGTCATCAGAGCATACAATGTCTGTACCGTCATGTTAAACAAAGTATATCCAATGATATAAAGAACATATAGGAGTATAAAAGTTACAGTACCCCTTCCTTTCCCTGCTGCCCAGTTATACATCATAAGCAATGCAAGAACCATGATCGCCCAACCGCTAATCATCAAGATACGCACCTTACCGAAACGAGTATTAACTTTGTCATAAATGAACGCAAGCATCGGATCGGTAATTGCATCAAAAACACGGGTAAAGGTCAAAATCCCCCCTACTGCCACTGTCGCAATACCATACCCGATACTTGCTGTATAGTTTGCAAGACCTATGAGGGAATAAAATCCCATTCCAATAAAAGCACTGGTAGATACCATGATGATCTGCCATAATTTTGCGCGCCGATACATCACCCCATCGGCTCCGCCTGATCTGTTTTGAGACATAATTAAAACCTCCTTCTCTACATCCTTAAGTTTTCCGCCATAATATTATTATAGAGGAAATCAAAATTACCCCTGTTTAAAAATTGCTGATTTTGTTTAATGTTTCATGCATTTTATTTTCTTTTTTGTAAAACAAAAGGAAATGCCGGAAGCCCATTTTCGTTAAA
>JAETOE010000017.1 GCA_021771815.1 Roseburia hominis | reverse complement strand
TAGAGGAAATCAAAATTACCCCTGTTTAAAAATTGCTGATTTTGTTTAATGTTTCATGCATTTTATTTTCTTTTTTGTAAAACAAAAGGAAATGCCGGAAGCCCATTTTCGTTAAAAAGACAAACTTGATAATAAGGCGTCTGGGCAAAAGCAACCGTAATTTCATTTGATATGATGGATTCCTTTATGGACACTATTAATGTATCTCCGCTTATACTCCATCCGGTAATCGCACACTTCTCTCCATCTGCATAAATCTCCAGTTCCTGAAATTCTTGTCCTTCCAGATGCAGACTGGCAGCATTGTCAAATCGAATACATATCTGTTTATCCTGTACTTTCATTTCTGCGGCGATAGGAGCATCCCCCTGCACCGCTTCTCCATATACGTGCTGCCTTGCACTCAATGCCATACGCATTCCAATTGGCTGCTTATTTTTAGGATGAATGTCAAACCTGTTTCCACAATCCGAAGTGGAAATCATATAGACATTATCAATATGCTCCCATGCATCAAACTGTTGTTTCCTGAGTTCCGGGAATTTATCCCCCCTGCACTGCATCCAGCTTTCAAAAGGTGCAAGCTGGGCATATATGACCGGAATATCCTCTGCCCAGTCCTTCCGGAGCTGCTCCACCAACCGGGTAAACAGTTTCTCATAAATATCCGGATGCGTGTCATCACTTTCTCCCTGATACCAGATGACTCCCCTGATGGTAAAGCCTGCAGCCTTTGACAGCATGGACTCATACAACCCGCAGGGGCGATTCTCATCATGCGGACCTGTCACCATAAAACTCTCCTGTGACATGCCACTGTTTTCTGCCGCTCCTCCCTGCATATCCATGCCTGCTCCGGCTGCCAGTTTTCCTACATGCTGCATTACCTGTTCCATCGTTACCGTATTTTTCATCATAAAATCGTTGATCATTTGGGCGAAAGGGCTTCCCATTCCCTTTCTCTTCGCATAACTTATCTGGTAGTATGCTTCCATATCCAAATGTGCAAGATTCTCTTCATACTCACGCAGATACACTGCCAGTTCTTCGTCCGCCTCCAACATCTCCCGGCTGATCCATGCTGATGCGGATGTTCCGCCCCAATTACAGCTGACTATTGCCACCGGTATGTTATAATGCTTCCGCAGCTCCATTGCAAAATATACTGCTACCGCCGAAAAACTTCCAATCGTCTCGGAAGTAAGACATCTCCAGCAGTTCCAGTCCTGATTACTTTTCAGTCCCTCTTCTTCTTCCCCCTCAAAGGAATACTTTGCCACTTCATAATAACGTAAATGCTCATCCGGCTGGCTGTTTTTCATTTCTTCAAACTGACTGTCATACTTCATGGGAAATTCCATATTGCTCTGTCCGCCGGCAAACCATACCTCCCCGAAATCCACATTTCTGAGCACAACATCATTTCCTATCCGGACAGTTACATTCTGTGCTGCTTCCTGCGGGGGAAGAAAAAAAGTAAAATCTCCTTGCGGCAGTTCTCTTTCAGCAACTTCCTTTTCATTCATATAAATAGTTACCGTCTGTACTTCTGAACTGGTTCCCCATACTTTACATGGCTTATTTCTCTGGAACGTCATGTCATCTTGAAATATTTTTGCTAATTTGACCATATACCCTCCCTGTTTACTTGTCCTATCTCTGTCTTTTCATGTCAATGGATCACAAACCACTTCATCTTTGATTGGGAATCATGGAAAGCTGACCGTTAACCTGCTCTATTACTTCTTTAGGCATATGAGCATACTCCAATATCTGCCTCAGTTTCATCCCTGATGCCATGGACATCATCTCCGGGGTCATCTGTGAAGCTTCCTGCCCTCCCGGTCTTTCCTGTTTCCCTGCGCCTCCCAGAAAGCCTTCCACAACCTTCCGCCCTTCCGGATTTCCCATCACGTAACCAAAAGTACAGTCAACGGATAAAAACTCTCCATCATTATCCGTCACATGCGCCTTACATACGGGCTTGGTCATTTCGCCGTTTCCAAAATCCCCAAATATCTCTTTCAGCCACCCGATGGAATCGGACACCCAGTTAGGAACACGTGAGGAAATAGTTGTATCACGACTCTGAACAGAAGTATCGCAGGTTGAAAATCCATGAGGCCCATAGGAATAAATATGGCTTTCAAATGAAATATCCGCCTGAACCAATGCTTCCATAAACCGGATACTGTTCATAACAGGAACAATTTCATCTGTCCGTGTTGCAAATATAAAACAGGGACAGGTATTTTTATCCACACAGGGAATCGTATCCGGCGCAGTCGCACAACAACCTTTCACATCGGAACCTGTCACCGGATATCCCAAAATTGCTGCATTGGGACGATTCTCTGACATTGTCGCCGCTGCTGCTGCCAAATGCCCTCCCGCTGAAAACCCAATTACTGCAACTTTATCGGAAAATACTTTCCACTCTTCTGCCCTCTTGCGGATCATTTCCATTGCCTGTTCATAATCCTGCAGGGGATTCGGCCACACAGAATGTTTCCCAACCGAATATCTAAGAATAAAAGCCTGATATCCCGCTTTCAGATAAGGCATTGCGACCGGATCAGCTTCTCTTTCAGAGCAGAACTGATATCCGCCGCCGGGAAGAATTAAAACTGCCGGGCGTTTGCAGATATTCCGGAATTCTCCCCCGGTATCCAGAAGATAAGCCGTTAATGACACTTCTCTCGCTTCATTCAATACAATTTTTTCTACTTTCATGTTCTCACTCCCCCTACGATAATGTAAATTCTAAAATATCAATACTGCCCTCTCCTTGATAGCGAAGGAACAGTGGACAACGCGAAACTGCAATATCTGTCCTCTCCGCAACAATCCGTTCAGGCATAAAATCCGTTTCCGATACCGCCCAGTCATCGCCTTGCGAAAGCAGTATTTCTGCAACAGCCTCTCCGGATTCTCCGTTTAAGATTTCAAGCTTCCCTCCGGCGCCGCGGGTTACTACCGAAAGATGTCTGGTATTGGTCATATCAAAATATTTGTAACCTGCCTGACTGCCATCCTCAATCCCTGTAATATAGGAAACCGGCGCATCCTTTGCTGTCTCCCCGTTAATCTCCGCCCCTTCCGGCTCCGGCGGATCATAATCCGGTCCATCCTGTGTCACACATGGACCTGTCATCGCCATCGGGTTAAACATTTCTCCAGCCGGTTTCCCCATCAGTACACAGGCGATATATGCCGGATAAGTCCCGATTCCTTTCAACGGACCGTCATTAAGACCGCAGCTTGTGGATTCTACCATATCAATGGTTCCATCCGAATGAATGGTGATCTTCTCAGCCACACCCTGTCTGGAAAAGGGACTTCCATTTGTCACACGATGATCAAAAATATACCATTGTCCTTTGATGCATACCAGACCTCCATGACTGTTTCCCATTGGATAAGAAGCCTGCATAAGACTGCGTCCCTGATAACCAATATTACTGGAACAATGGATTGCCCCCTTATGAACAAAATCTCTGTCTGGGAAACGGCTCATGGAGTAGTTCAGCCCCGTCATGTTTGTTGCCGGATAAACGAGATAATACCATTCCCCAATATGCCGTATGGATGCCCCCTCAAAAAAATTCGGCTCCGTATATACCCATTTTGCAGGAAGGAGAATTCTGGGTTCGCTTATCACTGTAAGCATATCTGTGGCTAATTCCATCACGAAGCAGCCTTTAATTTCATGTCCGTATTGTCCGTTCTCCGGCTGGCTGCTGCCTGTATAAAGCCATATTCTTCCGTCATCATCCACCAGAACTGCAGGATCAAAGGTAAACCATTCTTCAGGTTTTGTTCCGTAAGCATGCCCGTCCGGCAGTCTCACATCTCCCAGATACTCATATTTCCCTGCCGGTTTATCACAAACTGCCACCGAAATAATGCTGGAATTCACTACAAAGTAATAGAGATAATACCGCCCATCCGATCCCTGCACACAATCCGGGGCATAATATGCCTGATTACGTGTATTCCACGGTGTCTGGTCTTTCCGGAAAATTACTCCTTCATATCTCCAATCTGACAAGTCCTCCACTGGTGCAGACCATGCCACATAGTCGTTTTCACAATACCCTTCGGCGCCAAACCTATCATGACTTCCGAAAATATACAACCTATCCCCAAATACTCTGGGCTCCCCATCCGGAATATATTCCCACGCCGGCAGATAGGGATTATATGCTTGACGTTTCATCTTCACCATCCTCCTTCTAAGACTTACTTTTCTTTCACACGAATAGACACTTCTTTTGTACCAAGTCCCTCTCCGCTTACTTTTACTAATATATTTCCTGACTTTTCACCTGCACGAATTACCGCCTGTGCTTTCCCATAGTAAGTTGTATGCCGTCTGCTATGGAAATCTTCTCCCATATTCGGCTTGGCAGAACCAAACGCCTGCAGCGTGCCCGCACCGCTTACCTCTATTGATATAGGCATATCCTCTGATGATTTCGTGATTCCATCCTCGCCCACAAGATCAATATTCAAATAGCACAAGTCCTGTCCGTCTGCCAGCAGTTCCGTCTTCTCCGCATCAACAGCCAAAACAGTTTTACCTTTCGCTGTCTTTAATGAGCTTCGGGAAATTTCCTTTCCCTGCGCATCATAAGAAACCGCCGTAATCGTACCTTCTTCATAACGTACATTCTTAAAGACTGCCTTGTATTCTTTTACTGTTTTTCTTCCGTAAGATTTTCCATTGACAAGCAGTTCTGCCTCTGCTCCGTTTGAATAAACTGTTACCTTTGTTTTTCTTCCTTCACAGCCACTCCATGACCAGCTTCCTACGGCATCCGTATCACGCCACATAGACACAGAACCCAGATCCCCGGCATGTGTCAATGGCTCCACACCAATTCCGGGCGTATTCGTTAATCCCCATATAAGTTTGTTCCACTGCACCTCGGGACGGATTTTCCCACAGATATCAATAACACCGCAACCGCCGGAAATAATCGGCGCATCATTTCCCGGTTTTTTAAAGCTCTTATACCGGACTGTCCCGATACCAGCCTCGCCAAGATAATCCCACCCCGTCCACATGAAATCTCCTATCACATAAGGAAGCTTTTTCACAAGCTGCCAGTTTTTGTATAGATTTTTAGGAAGTGTCTCCGAACCGACAATCACACGGTCGGGATGCAGATCTTTGTCTATCTCATAGCGGGAAGCCGCATAATTGTATCCTCCGATATCAAGGCTTGCGAACGCTTCCTCTGATGCTTTATCCGCCGCCGGTTTGGCCGCCATTTTCTCAATCATTCCGCCAGCCATATTCATCAACATATTGAAAAAAGTACTGGTAGGAGCATTGTCCATCGTCTGGCTTCCATTCTGGTTTTCTTTCTTCTGCCCCTTTTTATCTTTCTTGTCACCGTAAATACCTCCTCCTTTTGCCGTCATACTGCAAAGCATAAGGTTAACTCCCAGAGTTACCGGTCTTGACGGGTCAATACTTCTTGCAAACTCAGCCATTTTCCGACAGTACTCCTGACCTTCCGGCAACGCAAGCTCCGAAATTTCATTACCAATCGAATTCATGATCACGCTTGGATGGTTATAATTTTTAAGCACCATCGCCCTTAAATCCTGCTGCCAGTTCTTTCTAAAATCAGCGTCGGCATAATCATATGGATTTTTATGTATCAACCACTGATCCGCAAATTCGTCCATGACATACATACCAAGTTTATCGCATGCCAACAGCAAATCCTTTGATGCAGGATTGTGGGAACACCGGATAGCATTAAAACCTGCCTCCTTCAAAATACGTATTCTACGCTCTTCTGCTTCTTGGAAGGAACATCCTCCAAGGATACCATTATCATGATGGATACACGCTCCCCTAAGAAGCACTTCTTTCCCGTTTACCCGAAAGCCTTTCGTATCCCACGACAATGTCCGGATTCCCAAAAAACCCTTTACACAATCAACTGCTTTTCCATCGTTAATCAATTCTAACTGATATTCATATAAGTAAGGATTCTCCGCGTCCCAAAGCTGCGCTTTCGGTATGTCCAGTGACAACTTTGCCAATGATTCCTTGACCTCTGTCAGACCTTCAGCAATTTTCCTGCCCTTGTCAAATATGAATGCTCTCAGCTGTTCTCCACCCGTAACGTCAGCCTCAATTTGTATCCTGTCAATTTCCGGTGTTGTGATTTTTACTCCTTCCGGCTGAATATAATATTCCTCTCCCACATAAAGGTTCACTTTACGATAGATTCCACTGCCGGAATACCATCTGCTGTTCGGGCATTTTGAATTATCAGCAACCACTTTAAGCTGATTGCTCTCTCCATATACAAGACCATTCTCTAACGGCACATAGAAATTAGAATACCCGTATATATTTGTACCCGTAAGCTGTCCATTCAGATATACCTGCGCCTGCTGATAGATTCCCTCGAATTCCAATATTATCTTTTTGCCCTTCCATTCAACCGGTGCCACAAAAGATTTCTCATAGACATATTTCCCCCCTGGAAAATATCCACATGCTCCTGCCGTAACCGCATCCCTGCTTCTCTCTTCATAAATCATGGCATCATGGGGAAGCATTACCTCTTTCTTCTCCGTTTCCTGCCCTTCTTTATAAAATATCCATCCTAAATTAAAATCTGACTTTACCATACCTTCCCTTCCTCCCATCTTTTATACTCTTTACACAGATAGCAAGCTGTAATATAATTGTAAATGATATAGTTATTGCTTTATATAGCATTTAAAAGAACTTTTTCCTAATTTTATATCATATTCAATAAAGAGGGCTTAAAATGTATCATCTCAGCACAGACACTGCCGGAAAATGGAATATCGTGGGAGACTATAAAAATATCTTAGAGCCATCCGAGTTCGTGCTGCCCTTTAACTACCGGACAGAAGTTCCCTTTGAACTTTTTTTATGTACAAGCCTTCCTGATAATCCGAATGCCCGTTTGATTATCATGCAGTCATCACCCAGCTCTTCCCTCTATACTTCCTTCAGCAATGCAGAAATTGCACCTTATATAGATAACGGAAAACTTCATCAGCATGACTTCTTTGAATTGATGTTTGTTATTGAGGGCACCGTATATCAAAACATTGAATATGAACGGCATGTTTATCCCGCCGGAAGCTGCTGCCTGATCAATACAAACACACAACATATCGAAGAATATCATAATGCATCAAGAATCCTGTTTCTGCAGTTATCCAAAAATTTTGCCAGAAACCTGTTTACTGCGGAACAATATTTCCCGCCGGAAAATGCCCCCTGCAATGAACTGATGAAGAATTTCTTTCTCCAGACTCTGCATCAGGAAAACCCTGAACAGAAAGAGTATATTGATTTCATTCCCCTTAGAGACGCTTCGTGGGTGAAACAATATATCCATTCCATATTTGAAAAAATGTTCCATGAAATACAGGAGCCCATCTTTGGCTCCTCTTTCCGACTTCGCGCCCTTTGTATGGAATTGTTCTGGCATTTATTTGACCAAAATAACTATCAAAACACCCCTGTCAAACCCGGAACCGAATCAGAAAGGATATTGTTTGAACAGCTCTCACAATTTATGAAAAATACAGGCAGGAAAGTTTCTCGCAGACAACTCGAAGAAAATTTCAACTATTCTGGAGACTATCTTTACAAAATAGTACGCAAGTATACAGGTCTTGGCATTTACGAATATAGCTCTTCACTCTGTATGACAAGAGCAGCACAGTTACTGCTTTCCTCCAAAATGAATATTAATGAAATCGCAGAACTGCTTGGCTTTTGTAACTATACCCAGTTTTATAAGGTCTTTGAGGAATATTTTCATATGACCCCAAAGGCTTACCGTAAGACCATGCATTAATCTCCGCTCTGTTCTTCCGCACTTTTAACTAAAATACGATATTGACGAAACAAAAGCAGTATGCTGACTGCCACAGACAGTATATCTGCCGCTGTATGTGCCGCAGCAATACCGGACAATCCCATCAGCCCATGAAACAAATACAAAAACGGAATCAGCAGTATTCCCTGACGAAGCACTGACATCACGGTTGCCGGAACCGCACATCCGGAAGCTTGTACAAAATTAGTACTCAGATAGTACAATCCGATAACAGGGCTGGCAATTACCAGAAACAATACCATTTCCTCGCCCATAACGGCAACTGGACTTTCTTTGATAAACATACCGATAATCTGGCTTCGGCAAAGGTAACAGAATCCCCCCGTCACCGCCCCGACACTAATTGTAAGGATTGATACTTTTTGTATGATTTCCTTTAAACGTGCAGTATCTTTTGCTCCGTAATTGTATGCCAGCAATGGCTGGATTCCCATACAGATACCCATTTGTATCATTCCAATCAGCATCGTAGTCTTTCCTGCCGCCGCCATGGCTGCAATTGCGCCCGTCCCGTAACCCCTAAGCAGCCGGTTGGAAAATGTAGAGGCAAATCCAGACAATATACTGCTGAGTGCATTGGGCATCCCCAGTAAAATAATGGGAAACAATTCCTTCAGGTTTTTCCCTGCCAAACGGATACTCATATTCAGTACAACCGCTTTTTTTCTCATAAAATGAACATAGTACAACGTTCCCACGAGATTTCCGATTACAGTTGCCGCTGCCGCACCTGCAACTCCCATTCCAAAAACCAAAATGAATAACGGGTCCAGAAGAATATTTACGAAAGTGGCTGCCATATTCCCGACCATTCCTTCTTTGACCGCCCCTTCCGCCCGTATAATGGTTCCAAGTGTTGTGGACGCAAGCATAAATGGCACACCCAAGGCGCAAATATACAAATAGATTCCTGCATACGGTAAAATCTCCTCCGTTGCCCCAAGTATAGGCAGAATAGCCTTTCCTGCCAGCAGCAATACCGCGCCAATTACAATCCCGAATCCTATGGCTCCCCAAAAACAAAGGCTTGCATATGCTTTTGCTTCCTGCATATGGTCACTGCCCAATGCCTTTGCAATCAGTGCACTGCCGCCGCTGCCTAACATAGTCGCCACTGCTGCTGACAAAGAAAAAAGCGGTCCCACCACGGAAACAGCCGCTACCTGTCTTGTATCTCCTAACTGGCCCACAAAAAACATATCTGTCATATTGTAGAGAATCATAACCAAAATAATAATTACTGAAGGAACCGCCAGTGAAAAAATAGATTTCCATACTGACTGCGTCCGAAATAATTTTTCATATTGCATTCTGTTTTGCCTCCTCATCTTCCTAATGTCTTTTAACAAACAGATTTCTCGTTCCGGATCTCTCAGTTTTTCTATGGCTATTTTATCTTAAACGCTGAATGCCAATGTTTTTGAATTCATGTTTTCTTTTAATTTTTTGGGGAAAATCATGTCTGCTGCTTCATTACAGCAATTTTTTAACAAAATCACTAATTTTTTAAACTTCTCTTCTCTTTTTCCTGTATACTGATGATATGGCAAAATAAGGAGGACTGTTTATGCATATAAACCCGAATATAAACATATTAAATTTCCTAAAGCAAGTTCAGAAATGCAGTGCCGAAGTATTATTTGAAACCTCAGAAGGCGACCGCATTGCCCTTAAATCAACATTAAGCCAATATATCTTCTGCACGATAGCATCTAATCCGGAACTGCTTCAAAGTGGCACAATCCGTTTTGAACAGGACGAAGATATAAAATTATTGGAAAACTTTCTATGCGACTGATTTTGTAAATTTAAGACGCACATCAGGTATGTGCAGATAGGAGCACTATGAATATTCAGGAAAAACTAGATTTTTTTCAACAGTTAATTCAGTGTAATCATAACCTTCCTCTGCATAGCTTTTCCCCGGATTTTGTCTTTGCACATTCAGATATCTTGGAAGATATATCTGCGAATGACGACAAAACCCTAATCCTCTTAACTCTGGAAGAGCCAATCAGAAAACATGTGGAAAACCGGAAGCGGGAACCCCTATTTATTGATGACCATCTGGGAATGATCTGGATTGTGGCATTTGAATACCATGAGGACTCCTTGTGCGGAATCCATGCGCTGGGGCCTGCTTATTCCGGAAGAAACTCTTATCAGACGATTAAAAAAGAACTGGATAGGCATAACCTTTCTATCAATATCCGTACAAAAGTTTTTCATCTGTTTGAACATATTCCAATCATCCCTACTAATCAGCTTTTTCAGTATGCCGTTATGCTGCATTACTGCGTTACCGGCAGGCGGATTACTACCAATGATATCCAATTTACGGAAAAGGCATCTCAAAATCCCTCTTCTTCTGAAATCAATCTGATTACAGAGGAGCACCGGGGCGTATGGATGGCAGAACAGGAATTCATGAATATGCTTCGGGAAGGAAATCCCAACTACCTGGATGCCCTTGCACGCTCTTACAGTTTAAGCGACGGGCCGCGTTTTGACACGGGCGACTCCCTGCGCAGGGCAAAATCAACCTCCGTCGTCCTCCTTACACTCTGTTCGAGAGCAGCCATCGAAGGTGGTGTAAGCCCTTCTGTTGCTTATACCCTCAATGACTATTACATGCAGATGATTGAGGACAGCAAAAACATTGCCGAAACATCCACCACATGCAATACTCTTTTGGAAGACTATGTACAGCGGGTACAACAGGAAAAAGAAAAAAATGATATCTCCGGGCAGATTAAAAGCGCGTGCGATTACATTGCATTACATATTAAAGAAAAACTTTCTATTACGCAATTAGCCGGACAGGCAGGCTACACAGAATACTACTTTTCCCATAAATTTAAAAATGAGACCGGGTATAGCGTATCAGATTATATTAAACGTGAAAAAATACGGCAGGCAAAATTACTTCTCTCAGGAACCAATATGAGTATTCAGGAAATCAGTGATGAACTTTCATTTGGCTCCCGGAGCTATTTTTCTTCCTCCTTTCAAAAAGAAACAGGATTATCACCCAGCGAATACCGGGAACAGAATATAAAGCTTTAAATAAGGGGCTGTCGCATTAATGAATGAAATTTCGTGAATCGGCAGCTTCATTTTTGCTGTTTTTATGAAAGTTTGTTTTAAAACATGAAAAATTAAGCACGTTTGACGTTCCTTTGCTTACATATCTCCTAAACTGCATATCCTGTTTCAAATCCCCGAAAGAGCCTTCTGCCTGAATGCTTCGGAATTAGTTTTCATCTCTTTGTGTCCTCCATAATATAAATAATAAGGTGTGACATCGAAGATATCTGCTTCTCATATCTAACCCTTAGCCGGACTTTTGGGAATAAACTCCAACTTCAGTGTCATTCCCATTCCGTCCGCCAAACGCTTCAACAACTTAAGAGACGGATTCCTCGTTCCGTTTTCCAGCTTGCTTATATCTGCCTGATTAATTCCTGTCCTTTCAGCAAGTTCTTTTTGGGTAAGATTCTGTGAAATCCTTGCATCTACCATTGCCCTGATCACATCCATTTCCGGCTGAATATCTTCCCATTCTTTTCTGAACTCATCATCCTGCAATTGTTCTTTTAGAAATTCCTGAAATTCACTCATTATTTTTCACCCTTTCCAAGTAATCTTTACGATATGACTTTGCCAACCTTATTTCCTGTTTTGGCGTCTCCTGCGTCTTCTTGATAAACCCATTAGTCATTATTATCTTCTTACCATAGTAGAAAAAATATAAAACTCTTGTTATATCTGTTCCTACTTTCCCACGAATTTCAAATATACCATCCTCTAAATGTTTACTGTATGGCTCTCTTAATTGATTTCCCTTTTCTTCCAGCACATTAATTATTCCCAACACTTTTGCCCGCATTTTGATGTCCAGACCAAGGATAAAATCTTTAGCCGGTTTTTCACCATTATCTTTAGTATAAAACTCCACTTCAAATTTATCCATTGTAATCTCCAATTCTTTTTCTACATTTAGTATATGGCAAATATGCCATATTGTCAATGAATATGTCCTTTATAAAACCTTGCCACTATCTCTCCAAATATCCCATAATCCACAGCATTGTCATCCGCATATGTGGACACATCATAGTTTATGGGCACCTCCCATACCCCATTTCATACCCCATTTGCGACAAAAACGATACAATTTGACGACGCCTGATGAAATAGCAAAGTCCCGAAAAGCGCCATTTTATGGGCTTTACGAGACCTGATAAAGTAAGATAATGCACGCCTCCCCAAAACAATAGGTGAGTGCTAAAGTTTTCAGAAAATATTTATAAAGTGACTCCTTTCCACATCCCCTCTGTCTCATACACCCGCACCGCGTCTTCCAGACTGTCCGCCCGACCGCTCTTCACTGCATCATAAAAAAATCGCGCCGCCTCCGCAAACGCATACTTTTGCGGATACCACGACTTCAGACACTCCCGACAGTCTGTTTTGACCCGTTCCAATTCCGCCGAAAGCTCCCGTTCCTGCGCTTCGACCTGTTCATTCCAGAGAGCCGTCTTTCGATTCTCCCTCTCAACTCCCTGATCTCTCATTCTATAAAGAAGCATGAGCACACAACAGATTCCCGCCGTCTCAAGCATCAGCAGCGCCGCGCCCAGGGCATTGCCCTCCGCAAAGGGCGCAAGACACAGTACGGCGCAGAACAGAAGCAATGCCCCGGTGCTTTTTCCCATCTTCTTCTTTGGAACAGGCGTCCGGTACTGCCCCTTTATTCGCTCTAAACGCTGTCTGATCTCCTCCGCCTGCCCAAGCGCTGCCGCAGCGTCCGCCAATTTCCGCAGCAATTCTTCTTTCGTCTCTGCTCCTGATTCGTTTTCCGCTTTTGATCCTGTTTCTGCCCTTGCTTCCGTTTCTTCCCTTGATTCTGTTTCCGCTTTTGATTCTGTTTCCGCGCTTGCTCCTGTTTCCTCTCGTGTTCCTTCTCCGTTTTCCCTCACATCACCCATAATTACCTATGTTTTCCCATCTGTATAAAATATGAATCGTATAGGCATAATATAGTCTATAGAATTCATTTTATCTTAGCATAATAGCCTATAGAATTCAAGTATAATTAAATTGTATAAGCAGGTGAGACAAACCATGAACTATTATGAAATCGGACAGCGCATCCGCAAATTCCGCAAAGCCTATAATCTTTCACAGGAACAGCTTGCAGAGATGGTCGGTATATCGACCACGCATATGAGCCACATTGAGACGGGAAACACCAAGCTGAGTCTGCCCGTATTTATCGATATCGCCGACGCGCTGTCCGTGCAGACTGACGCGTTGCTCCACGACTATCCCTCCGGCAGCCGGACAAAAATGAAGCAGGAAATCAGCGACATGCTCGACTCCTGCTCCCCGCAGGATATGCATATCCTGCTCGATGTGATAAAGACTCTTAAAATTTCTTTAGATAAATATAACTAATTCCCCGCGCTCTCATACACGTGCGTTCCAAGCGTAAATACCGCATATGCGACTGAAAACAGCACGACCGAAATCAGGCATTCTGCGCCCACGGTCGCGAATACATTCACGTCCGTTTTCAGGAAATAGCTCGCCGGAAGGTACGCCACAAAGCCAAACGGAATGACCCAGGTGATGAGAAAGCGGACTCCCTTCGCATAAATTTCCGTCGGATATTTGGCAAAATCCGCCAACTCGTACGCAGTTTGGAGAACCGGACCGCTGATTTTCATCCAGAACGCAAAAGAGGCGAACAACAGCTTGACCGCCGTGTAAATAAGCGCTCCCGCAAAAATAGAAATCACAAATGCGACGACGTGCGCGGCATCCACGATGACAATTCCCTTGCCTATGGAAGATACCAGAAGAATCGTTCCCACAAGCAGCTCGCCCAGTGCATCCGGCTGTAGTTTTTCAAAAATGACCTGCAAGAACAGATTCATCGGACGCAGCATATAACGGTCGAACTGCCCGTTGACCACCTGCCACCAGGCCACCATCCAGATATTGTCCGTCAGCAGATGATCGATTCCGCGTGGAATCTGTGCGAAGCCGTAAATAAAAATAAGCTGATCCAGACTCCAGTCCGCTAATACGGGAATCTGTTCGAATACCAGATACAAAAAGGCGATCCCCGTGATCTGTGTGAAGAAGAACCCGCACAGACCAATGATAAAATCCGCCTTCGACTGCACCAGCGATTTGAAAAACTGTATTATAAATACTTTGTATAATCTTGCGTATCTTTTTAAAGTCCTCATGCGTCATCCCCCCAATACGATCAGCCGTCTGGTGATTCTGCTCCAAAGAAATGTGCCAAGCGCATACAGCAGCACGACCCAGAGCAGTTGCCTTCCCAGAACAAGTGTCAGCTCCATCCCCTGATATTTTCCCAGATATACCATGACAGGCGTATAGATCATAGAGGAAAACGGCAGGAAATCAAAGATCCTCTGCAGCGCCTCCGGAAAAAAGCTGATGGGAATGAGCTGCCCGCTCAAAAAACCCAGGATGGCCTCCTTTGCCATATTCATTCCGAACATGTACGTCGTGACGAACGCCACCATTCCGAAGCAGAAATCAAAGAGGACGTATATAAAAAAGCTCATCACCATACTGACCAGATAGGCAAGGCAGCGGGGAAGCGGCGTCACGCCCATGCCAAGCACGGCGACCTTGTATATTTCAAGCCCGATCCACACGAACACCGCCGGGGCGAAAAAAGCATACAACGCTCCTCCCATCGCCTTCGAAATCAGCGTCATCCGGTAGTCTAACGGCTTAATAAGCGTCATGACGACCGCGCCTTCCCTGACATCCCGTGATATCTCCTTGGAAATATCGACATTCACGACCCGCGCGGTCACATAGGTCATGAACACATACACGACCATTTCAGCCCGCGTGAGCCCGCCGAGCATGCCGCCTCCCGCGCTGCCGTAGATTGCCATCCACAGATAATAGGAAATGAACGGCGCGAAAATACTGCATAAGATCATCAGATAAAAGCTGCCCTTATATGCCAGATTGCGTTTGAACTCATTTGCAAGGAAGGGCACATAAACATTCCATTTACGTTTCATGCGTCTTCCCTCCTATACTCCGTTGCTGTAAATTGCCTTTACGATATCCGCCAATTCTGTCTCCTGCACCCTGATATCCTTCACCTGCACATGCTGCATCATCTGCCCGATCACATCGGACACCTGAAGCTTATTCTTGTCAAAGGCTACCGTGACAGTGCTGCCCGCAGGATCGGTCTGTATCTCGTAATCCTCTTTTGAGACAGTCAGATATTCATGCAGGGGAAGCTCTGCCGCCCGCGCCGGGTCAGGCACTTCCATGATGACCTTGCGCCTGGTGCCGTACTGCTCCTTTAACTTGGCAAGCGAACCGTCATAGATCAGTTTCCCGTGGTCGATAATGAGAATACGGCTGCACAGCTCCTCGATGTCCTCAATATCATGCGTTGTAAGCACGACCGTAGTCTGATATTTCTCGTTGATCTCCTTGATAGCAACGCGAATATTGTCCTTTACCACCAGATCCAGACCGATCGTAGGCTCGTCCAGATAGAGCACCTTCGGATTATGTAAAAGCGCCGCGCCCAGATCCGCCCTCATGCGCTGTCCCAGAGACAAATTCCGCACAGGCTGGGAAAAGAATTCATCTAAATTCAGGACACGGTTCAAAAATTCCATGCGCTCTTCATAATCAGCGTCGCTCACATCGTATATTTCTTTGAGAATCGTAAACGACTCACTGAGCGGCAGATCCCACCAGAGCTGAGTACGCTGTCCGAACACAACGCCGATGTTCGCCGCGTTCTTCCTGCGGTTCTTGCATGGGTCCACCCCGCCGACCAGACAGGTTCCCTCCGTCGGCGTCAGAATGCCCGTCATCATCTTGATCGTGGTGGATTTCCCCGCGCCGTTGCTGCCGATATAGCCGACGATCTCACCCTTTCCGATGTGAAAAGATATGTCATCGACCGCCAGCTTATGGGTTTTCTCTCTGGAAACCAGACCTTTAAGCGCACCCTTTAGACCCGGGTATTTTTTCGCAGATACAAATTCCTTGGAAATGTGCCTTACCTCTATCACTGCTGCTTCCCCTCCCATACCTTTTTTCGGTTCTATCATAACACAGCAAGGACTTCATTTCTAACACAATCCCAGGAAAAATTAGTACATAACTATCCTACCCGATTTCTGCATTCACTTCCTCATCCTCGTTTTCCGTATTTCTACAGAAAATCCACTTAAATACCGTGCGGATCAGCGGTTGGATAAAGAACAGCTGTGAAAAGAACGCAAACGGGAAATTGAAGCATACCAGCTTCAGCCAGTTTGCAAGCAGCGTCGCAAGATGAAATCCCTGATAATACGGATAATAGAGAAACGCCGCGATAAGGCTCATTGCCGGACACATGATTCCCACGGTCGCAGAGATAATTGCAGTCTCGAACATCATCGGATCGCTCTTTTCCGGATCAAATACCTTCGACGCAAGGCGAAACGAACACGGGCTTCCGACCAGCACCTCGAGCACGTAGGCAAAGCAGAACTCAACCAGCACGACCGCCCAGATCGGAAGATAACGTCCGAACATATAGACGCCTCCCTGACGGTTGATTGCGTCAATCACACCTGCACTTCCATTGATTGTCATAAGCGTAGTTCCATTGACAACATAAAGACTGTAGAACACATACGCGTGTACGGTGACAATGACTGTGAGAAGGGCAAATACCATTCTCTGAAATTGATTTTTTGGCATAATGATAACACTCCTTTTTATTTTTCCGCAGCAGCCGAAACACATTTTTCACGCACAACGGAATCCTGTTTGCGACGCAAAAAAAGACACATGCGCCGCGGTGTAAATCCATACGGAAAATCGCTTAAGTCCCGTAATCAGATTTACATACCATCGGTATCACATGTGTCGTGCATAAAATTTATTATTCGGTTTTACTGCGGAAACTATAGTAACATTAAAAAAATAATTTGTCAAATGTGAAATCTGCCTAACGATCTGCCGCCGTCGCATCGGCAGTTTGCCCAAACAGCCTGCTTCCTCTCTCGTAGTCCAGTTCTTCGCACGCCGCACGCGCCTCCTCAAGAAGCGTCTTCTCCTCCGGCGTCAGTTCTGCCGCCGTAAGCCCCCGGATGCTGCTCTCGATCCTGCCAAGATCATACGCGTCAAATCCTGCTTTCAGCTCTGCAAACAACTCCGCTGCCTCTCTGGTGCTCTCCGCCGCTTCCTGGTCTGCATATTTCGGGAGCTTATTGATCTCCTGCTCCACATCCTCCACCGCCTCATAAAGCGCCTCGATAAAATCCTGCATGTGAGATTCCAGAAATGAAATATTCTCTGTTTCCGCCGCCATCTCCATAATCTCCGCCTGCTCACTGACGGAATATCTTCCGATCTGCCTGCCCGCACCCTTGATGCCATGCACCTTTGCCCGCAAAAGCACAAGATTATCCGGCACAAAGCCGGGAAGCGCCTCCGCCAGCGGTGCGACCTCCTTCACAAACGTCTGCAGAGTTCTCCTGTACGCCCGCATGCCGTTTGCATTGCGTGCGAACTCCCATTCTCTGGACCGCTCCAGAAAATCCTTCCGGTAATCCTTCGGCATATATTGCTCGATGATTCTCTGAAAATCCCCTATATCAATCGGCTTACCAAGGAAATCCGTAAAACCATGCTGTTTCTGCGTCTTCACGCTCTCCGGCAGATCCGCGGTCATCAGAATCATCGGCGCATCGCATATCTCTCCTATCATATCTGCAGCCGCATCGCCTGTCATTTCCGGCATCATCTGATCCAGAAAAATCAACTGGTACTTCTCCCTTCGCACCGCAGCTACCGCTTCCCTTCCGTCGCACACGGCGTCCACCGTAAATTGCCACGGCGCGGCAAGCTCCTTAAAAATTTCCTGATTAATTTCCATGTCGTCCGCCAGAAGCACGCGCGCTTTGGGGTAAACCCACGTAGGAAATACCCTACGTGTGTAATTTACCGTCTGCCGAAGGATATCCTCTCTCGTATAGCGCACAGAAGAATGCAGCTTTTCGCCAAGCATCCTCTGATAGAATACCGCCGTGATCGTCGTGCCGGACACGCCGTCGCTCTTTGCGCTCACACTGCCTCCCATCAGTTCGGAAAGCTGCTTTACGATACAAAGTCCAAGCCCGACTCCCTCGGGGTTGCTCTCTCCCCCAAAGGTCACGTATTCTCCGAACACCTCGTCTATCCGTTCTTTCGTCATTCCCGCTCCCGTATCGGACACCTTACAGGTAATGCGCGTATTATAAGAATCGGACTCCGTCTCAAAGAAAAGCTCACAGCGTATCTCACCGGACTCCGTGAACTTGATTGCATTCATCAGCAGATTCTGTATAATCTCCCGCACGCGCATCGGATCTCCCTCGAACTCGCAGGGAAACGGCTCTTTCACTTCCATCGTAAACTCCACAGGCTTCGACTGCAGATTGATGACGCACATGTGCGCCAGATCGCCTAACACCTGATGAAGCTGGTAGTGCATATTGGCAAGTTCCAGCCTGCCGGATTCCAACCGCGAATAATCCAAAATGGCGTCCACTTGCTCAAGAAGCACATTCCCCGCGCGTTTGATATGCGACACCATAGAGCGGTTTCTTGCAGACAAATCCCGCTTCTCCGATAGAATATCGCTGATTCCGATTATTGCGTGCAGCGGGCTCCTAAGATCATGACTCATCCGGGCAAGGAAATCGCTTTTTAACGCAGTCTGCGTCTCCGCCCTTCCCCTAAGCGCACTCATGAGCTGCGTCTCTTTCTTCTGCGCCGTAATATCCCACAGCGTCAGCACATATCCGCGCAGATTCCCTTCATGATAGACCGGCGTGAGCTGACATTGATAATAGCAGCCATTCTTCTCGACCTCGCGTCTCCTGTCGATTGCCTTTGTCATCTCACGTATCTGCTTTGTGTAGGGCCTTGGCATCCTCTTTTCCCTCGTAAGATTTCCAAGTTCATCGCGAAAAAAGCTCAGTGCGACCCGGTTCGCACTGACATAGCAATAGTCTGCGTCAAATAAAACCATCGCCGTATCTGAATTCTCGAACAGGTTCTCCTGCAGGACGCATCCTGTGTCCAACAGTTGATTCGTCTGCACCAGATAGTGAATACAGATGCAGACAAATGCAAGCGTCGTAAGAAGCAGCAAATTTCCCGGCGTCTCCCATGTTTCCTCCGCCGCGATTGACAGCACGACCGAAAACAGCATCAGATAGAACATCCGCGTTACGCTCCGTTCCCGCTCCGTGAAAGAATATTTCAGATACGCATACGTCACAGTTATGATAATTGCCAGAAGAAAAGCGATGACGAACCCAAGAAAAACCGTCCGATGGAATTCCACATCCTCATAGCGCAGAAATACAAGGAGATTCATCAACAAAAGCACGGTAAAAAGAGCCCCCTCCAATATGTCCGGGCATCTCACATTTAAGAAATCCATGACATAAAAGAGCAGCAGATAGAACACCTGAATCACAAGCATTCCCTTCAGGCTTGTAAACAAGGCAGTCTCTCCCGTCAGAGTCAAGACCACCTCATAAAAATTGTAGACGCCGATCATCCCCAAAAGGAGCGGCAATAAACGATGCCGCCTTGAGTACGCCCCCGATGTGATATATTTCTGCAGCACATACAGTGTAATACCAAGACACAGCACTTGATAAAGTAATATCATTCAATCTCGCTCCGTCCCGTCAGAATCCGTTTAATCTCCGCCTTAACATAGACCGGCTTATAGGGTCTTACAATATAGCCCGCCGCATCCAGTTCACGACACACCGTGACTGTCTCCTTGTCACACAGCGCCGTAACGAAGAGCACCGGCACCTTTCTTTCTGTCATTTTCTGAATCCTTCGCGTCGCCTCAATGCCGTCCATCCCCGGCATATCGATGTCCATAATCACAAGATCAGGGTATGGATTCTTCTCAAGATACATTAACGCCTGCTCGCCCGACTTAATCAGGACAACTTCGTACAACGGTTCTAAGATTCCCCTAAGCATCTGCAGATTCGTCTTCATATCGTCCACGACCATAATCCGGTACGGCGTGGGCGTTTCGATCATCTCGGTACGCTCCGCTTCCTCTTCTCCGGAATCCAGATCGGTCTGCGTTATGAGCGTAATATGAAGATACTGCTCCTCGGTAAGATCAATCATCTCTCCGTTCGTAAGGCGTATAATCGGTCTTAAATTATGTATACCAAAATTCTCATAGATGACGCCCTCGCTTCCATCCGAGAGCGTCACCATCGTTCCCTTCGGGTACATCGGAACATAGGTCAGCAACGTCTGGACGACCTTCTTGTCGAACATGATGCCGCAGCCGCCCATCAGATACTCGGTTGCCTCAATCGGCGTGTAGGATTCTTTGTAAGGGCGCTTCGACGTAAGCGCGTCGAACACATCCGCTACATGCAGAATCTTCGTATAAATCGTCTGATGCGCACCGTCAATACCGTCAGGATAACCGCTGCCGTCCACGTTTTCGTGGTGATGCAGCACCGTGCCTTTAATAAAAGAAGAAATATCCCAGCGTTCCTTAATGATCTCATACGACAGACGCGCATGGGACTTCATAATCATATATTCCTCCCGTGTCAGACGCCCCGGCTTATTTAAAATCTCCGACGGAATCTGCAGCTTTCCCAGGTCGTGAAGAAGCCCCGACATGACCAGATAGCCGATCTGCCGCTCGCTCATGTCGAGTCCCATCCCGATCACGCCGCAATAGACAGCTACGTTCACGGAATGCGCATACGTATAGTCATCGTAGCTGCGCAGATCAGTCAGATCAAGCGTCAACACGCCCTTCTTCATAATCTCCTCGACCATCCGTTTTGCAACAGAAAAACATGCGTCGATATTGCACTCACGGATATACTTCTGCGCCTCTAAACGAACCTGCGGCGTAATCACCGTCTCTATGGTAATTCCTTCCGAAAGCGTATCTTCGATATAAACGCCTTTAAATCCATATTCCTGTAATTTTTGAATATAATTGGCAGTCAACTTACAGTTGCTGCCAATCAATGTCCGTCCAAATGAATCATATAAATCGTTTGCAAGAACCATCCCCGGTCCTGCCTCTTTGAGAGAAACATATCGCATAACAACCCTTGTATCTGTTCGTACCTTTACAGAAACAATCCTCCTACATTCTACTCTATCAAGGAAAATGCTGGAAGTCAATGGTACTTTCGACCTGTCGGATGAAGCTTTCGGCCTACTGGATAGAGATCACCTTATAATCCTGTTCCTCGACTGCTTTCTTAAGCGTCTCATCCGCAATCTGGTCATCGGACGTCACTACCGCCGTGCCTGCCTCATAGCTTACCACTGCCTCCGTCACGCCCGGAAGCGCCTCTAAGCATTTCTTTACCCGTGCCTCGCAGTGCCCGCACATCATTCCCTCAATCTGCATTGTCTTTTTCATTGTCTCATTCTCCTTTTCTTCTTTTTCTATCTGGATAGAATCGCCGCGTACGGCATTCTTGATCCGCTTATCCCTGCCCGCATCATGGACGGAAAACAAATTCAGGCGCAGCGCGTTCGTCACCACGCAAAAACTCGACAAACTCATTGCCGCAGCGCCGAACATCGGATTTAACTTCCATCCGAGCAGCGGAATCCACACGCCTGCCGCGAGCGGAATACCAATGACGTTGTAGAAAAACGCCCAGAACAAATTCTCGTGAATATTCCGAAGCGTCGCCCGGCTTAAACGGATTGCCGCAGGGACGTCGGAAAGCCTGCTCTTCATCAGTACCACGTCCGCAGCATCGATTGCGATATCCGCTCCCGCGCCGATCGCGATTCCGATATCGGCTCTGGTGAGCGCCGGAGCATCGTTGATTCCGTCTCCGACCATCGCGACTTTCCCCTTTTCCTTCAATGTCCTTACGACCTGCTCCTTCCCGTCCGGCAGCACGCCCGCAATGACCTGATCCACGCCTGCCTGCCGTCCGATCGCCTGCGCGGTCCGATCGTTGTCCCCGGTGAGCATCACGACATGGATTCCCATGTTCTGCAATTCTTTCACCGCCTTCGGGCTATCCTCTTTGATGACGTCCGCCACCGCGATGACTCCGAGCAGCATTTCGTCTCTTGCAAAGAAAAGCGGCGTCTTCCCGCATCCGGCAAAGTCTTCGGCGCGCCGCCTTACCGCTTCATCCACCTTCGCATACTTCTCAATCAGCGTGAGATTTCCTCCGACAAGACGGCTGCCTCCCCACGTTCCGGTAAGACCGTTTCCCGGAAGCGCAGTAAAATCGGTAATCTCCTCCGCTTCTGCAATCGCCTTACCGTAGTCTGATACCGCCTCTTTTTCCGGCTTCTTCGCATTCTCTCCATGCTGCGCGGCATTCCCCGCTTCCTTCGTCCGCTCCTCTTCATAGCGGAGCACCGCGCGCGCGAGCGGATGCTCGCTTTTCTTCTCAAGCGCCGCAGCGCAGGCGACAAGCTCTTCCTCCGTCACGCCCCCCGGGGTATAGATATCTGTCACACGCGGCTCACCGCTCGTAATCGTCCCCGTCTTATCGAGCGCGACAATCTGCACCTTTCCAGCCTCCTCTAAAGATACCGCCGTCTTGAACATAATGCCGTTCTTCGCGCCCATGCCGCTCCCGACCATGATCGCCACCGGAGTCGCAAGACCGAGCGCGCACGGACAACTGATAACAAGCACGGAAATCCCCCTCGCAAGTGCAAATCCAATGCTCTCTCCGGCAAGCAGCCATACCACAATCGTAACCGCAGCAATCGCAATGACTGACGGGACAAAGACGCCCGACACCCTGTCCGCGATCTTCGCGATCGGCGCTTTTGTCGCCGCCGCGTCGCTCACCATCTGTATGATTTGCGAGAGCGTCGTATCTTCCCCAACGCGCGTTGCCTCGCATTTTAAGAAGCCTGATTGATTCACGGTCGCCGCTGAAACGTTGTCTCCGGCAGCCTTATCCACCGGAATGCTCTCTCCGGTGAGCGCCGCCTCGTCGACCGCGCTCATCCCCTCGATGACAACACCGTCCACCGGGATGTTTTCACCCGGACGCACGACAAATATGTCGCCCTTCTTCACTTGCTCAACCGGCACCTCGCGCTCCGCGCCGCCGGATAAAATCGTCGCCGTCTTTGGAGCGAGCTTCATCAGGCTCTTTATCGCGTCCGTCGTCTTTCCCTTCGAGCGCGCCTCGAGCATTTTCCCGACCGTGATCAGAGTCAGTATCATCGCCGCGGACTCAAAGTAAAACTCATGCATATACGTCATGACGCCTTCCATATCACCGCGCGCCTGCGCATCCGTCATTGCAAAGAGCGCATAAGCACTGTAGACGAACGCCGCTCCCGATCCGAGCGCAACGAGCGTGTCCATATTGGGCGCTCTGTGCCAGAGACTCTTAAAACCGCTGATAAAAAATTTCTGGTTGATTACCATGACGGCTATCGTAAGAAGCATCTGCAGCAGCCCCATCGCTACATGATTTTCCGCAAAAAACGCAGGCACGCGCCAGCCCCACATCATATGTCCCATGGAGAAATACATAAGCACGACAAGGAAACCGAGCGAGGCGAAAAGCCTTCTTTTCAGTGCCGGGGTATCCCTGTCCCTAAGCATATCCTCCGTCCCTGCGGCAGGGCTGCCGGACTTTACTGCCGCATTTCCTTCTCCCTTTTTCGCCGCGCCGTAGCCCGCATCCTCCACCGCCTTTATGACCTCGGCGGCGGATGCAGTCCCCTCAACGCCCATGGAATTCGTGAGCAGGCTGACCGCACACGACTCCACGCCCGGAACCTTCTTCACTGCCTTTTCCACGCGCGCACTGCACGCCGCACAGCTCATTCCGGTCACTGTATATTGTTCCATCGTTTATCACCATACCTTTCCTTCTGCCGCTGCCTGTTTCCGGCGTTTCTCCGCCGTCTGGTTCAACCTAAATCTTTCTACTTCATCAGCTTCTGTAAGACCGCGACCAGTTCGTCTACCGTCTCCTCTTTTCCCTCGAGGATATCGTTCGTCACACAGGTCTTGATATGATTCGCCAAAAGCACCTTATTAAAACTGTTGAGCGCCGCATTCGCCGCCGCGACCTGCACCAGAATATCCGGGCAGTAAGCGTCCCTCTCGACCATGCCGCGGATTCCCCGAATCTGCCCCTCAATGCGGTTCAGACGGTTGATCAGATCTTTCGATTCCTTCTCGGAACGCTCCTTTGTCCTGTGTGCATGACAGCAGCCGCTTTCGGTCAGTTCTTTTCCTGACTCCTCTGCCTGTTCTGGCTTCTTGGCGCCTGCCGCTATTCCCGCAATGCCTGCCCGTTCCTGTTTCTTCTCCGCTTCTGTCCGTTCTTTCATATAGGATGCGCCTTTCTGTGTCTTTTTATCTGTTTTTTGCTGTCTTTTATCTGCTTTCCTTGCCATTATATACCCGTATGGGGTATATTGCAAGTAAAACTAAGGTGCAGCAGGAAGCAAAACCGCCCCTGCTGCACCATTTGCATTTTATTTGATTTTCAGCGCACGCATCGAATTTAAGATTGCAATCACAGACACACCGACATCCGCAAATACCGCTTCCCACATATTCGCCATGCCAAGCGCGCCAAGCAGCAGCACCAGCGCCTTGACGGCCAATGCAAAGACAATATTCTGCTTCACGATGGCGAGCGTCTTTCTCGAAATCCGCACGACCGACGCAATCTTTCGAATGTCATCATCCATCAGCACCACGTCTGCCGCCTCGATTGCCGCGTCAGACCCCATGCTTCCCATCGCGATACCGATATCCGCACGGCCAAGCACCGGAGCGTCGTTGATTCCGTCTCCGACGAACGCAAGCTTTTCTTTGCCAGTCTGTGCCGCAAGCAGCTTCTCGACCTCAGATACCTTATCGCCCGGCAGCAGTTCCGCGTGCACTTCATCGATGCCAAGTTCGTTCGCAACGCCCTGCGCCGCTTTTATCCTGTCTCCGGTCAGCATCACGCATTTCCTGACTCCGACCTTCTTCATGTCCGCAATCGCTTCTTTCGCTCCGTCTTTCACCGTGTCGGATATCACAATGCTCCCGACAAACGCGCCCTCGCGGGCAACGTAGACCACCGTCCCCGTGTGCTCGCACGGCTCATAGAAAACGGCATTTTCCTTCATCAGCTTCTCGTTTCCGATCAGCACTTCTCTGCCGTCGATCCTGACACAGACTCCATGTCCCGCGATCTCCTTCGCATCGGTCACGCGGTTCATATCAATTTCGTCATGATATGCCTCCCGGATAGATGCGGCTATCGGGTGGTTCGAATACCCTTCGCCGAGCGCAGCAAGCTCTAAGAGTTCCCCGCCGTTTCCCCCCTTTGGCAGAAGCTTCGTCACCTTAAACTCACCCTTTGTCAGCGTCCCCGTCTTATCGAAAACGATCGTCGTCATCTCAGCGACCGCTTCCAGATAATTGCTGCCCTTTACGAGCACGCCAACCTTCGACGCCGCACCGATTCCGCCGAAGAAGCCAAGCGGTACGGAGATTACAAGCGCGCACGGGCAGGAGATCACAAGGAAGATACATGCCCTCTTTATCCACTCTCCCCAGCCTCCGCCAAGGATAAGCGGCGGCAGGATTGCCAGAATCACCGCGCCGATCGTAACGACCGGCGTGTAGTATTTTGCAAAACGCGTGATGAAATTTTCCACCTTCGCCTTTTTACTGCTCGCATTCTCCACAAGCTCAAGAATCTTTGCGACCGTCGAATCGTCAAATTCTTTCGTCGTCTGCACTTTTAAAGTGCCGTTCCCGTTGACGCACCCGCTGATGATTTCGTCTCCTGCAGACGCTTTCCGCGGAACGGACTCTCCTGTCAGCGCCGCCGTGTCGATAAAGGATTCTCCCTCCAAAACGATGCCGTCAAGAGGTATGCGCTCGCCCGGTTTGATTACGATAGTGCTTCCGACCTCCACATCGTCAGGATCGACCTGCACGAGCTTTCCGTCCTCTTCTATATTTGCGTATTCAGGACAGATATCCATCATATCGGAAATCGACTGTCTGGACTTTCCCACGGCATAGCTCTGAAACAGTTCCCCCACCTGATAGAAAAGCATGACCGCTACCGCCTCTGAATACTCCCGGACGCCAAACGCCCCAAAAGTCGCGATCATCATCAGAAAATTTTCATCAAACACCTGCCCGTGGCAAATATTGCGGAACGCCTTGTAAATAATGTCGTAACCGATGACAGCATACGGCACAAGATAAATTGCCATGAGCGCCCACGGATTCATGCCTTCCAATCTGCCCGTATGCTCCAATACCATGAGCGCCGCAAACAGAACAAACGCAATACCGATTCGTATGAGCATTTTTTTTTGCTTCTTCGTCATAACCTTCTCCTGCCTTTCCACATATCACGCATTTCATAAATATATAAACAATTATTTATATATTAGTGTTTTATGAAGCCTGAATCTCCATAGAGTATTCAGGCTCTGATTTTCATGCAGACGGAATATGCGCCGCCTACATCAACACGCTGTGTTCTACATTAATATTCTGCAATCCGGCTCGACCTTTGCGCACACCGCGACGACTTCTTTCATGATGTCGTCAAACTTCTCATCCTCCGCGTCGACCATCATCTTCTGCGTCATAAAGCTTACGCTCGCATCGTTGACTCCCGGGATTTTCTTGATTGCCTCTTCCATTTTTGCCGCGCAATTTGCACAATCCAGATCCTCTAACTTAAATTTCTTTTTCATAACTTATTCTTCCTTTCTTTTCTGAACTTATTCTATGGTTCTACGGCAGACGCGATATCACTTCTCAATATCTCCTGCCTCTTTTGGGCTTCGCACATCACTCCTCGATATGCTCTCTGCCCTGGGCGATAATCGTCCGCACATGCCCGTCTGCCAACGAATAGAATACCGACTTGCCTTCTCTCCTGCTCCTCACAAGCTTCGCCTGCTTTAAAATCTTAAGCTGATGCGAGATCGCCGGCTGTGTCATGTGAAGCGCCTCCGCCAGATCGCAGACACAGACCTCCGCCTCAAAGAGCACGAACAGGATTCTGATTCTGGTGGAATCGCCAAATACCTTGAACAGCTCCGCCAGATCATTTAATTCTTCTTCTCTTGGCATCTGCTCCGTCACGACCTTCAAACGATCCCGATGAATCTCAATGCCGTCGCAGCAATCTAATGTAACCTCAGACATGTTTTCACTCACTTTCTTTTTAAAACATATGAACAACTGTTTATATATTTATGATAATATGCCCCTATTGTTTTGTCAAGCACATTCTGTGAAAATACCACGAAAAGGAAATATCACAAAAATATTTCCTCTTATGTTTCAGGCGTTCGCTTCATTCTTTGCCTGTGCCTTCTGCATAAACCGATCATTGTCAATGATAAAACGCTCATGCGTGCCCTCGCCAATGACGCCCGCCGCATCATATGCCTTTACCTCAAATACAAGGCGCTTGCGGTCCACCTGGATCAGCTTCGTCTCACAGGTCACTTCCATACCGACCGGCGTCGCCGACACATGCCCTACGTTCACAAGGGTTCCCACCGTTCCCTGCCCCTCTTCCAAATACGGGGCGACGCTGTCCTTCGCCGTATCCTCCATCAATGCGACCATGCAGGGCGTCGCGTACACCGGCAGCGTACCGCTCGACATCGCCTGCGCCGTCATCTCCTCCGTGACAATGACTTTTTTCTTTCCGGTTATTCCTGCTTCCATCCTCTTCCTCCTGTCAAAATATAGTTTATCTGATTGTAATAATATATGATTTTGCGGGTTCTGAAAAGAGGAAAAAGAATAGAGCCATCACAAAGATGACTCTAAAATGCACTATATGTCTTATATTTTTCTCTGATAGTTCTCCGATTAATGGAAAACCCCTACAACATTGACGGTATCAGACCTGACAGCAAATACAATCACATAATCTATCTGAGGTACGACCGCTTCATGATAACCCCTCTTCGCCAGAAAGGTATCTCTGCTGACCGGAAACTGCTCCGGATAAATCTCCAGTCTGCTATATACATTCTCAACACCATCTAACAAATGTTTTGCTGCCTGTTCATTTTTCAGACGATAAATCAAATGGTACACCAGCCTGTCAAACAGATCATCGGCATGTTCCGTAATAACCAGCTTATATGCCATACTTCGCCCTCGTTTCCTGTAGCGCCGCTCTGGCATCCTTTACCTTACCCGAAGCAATCTGGTTTTCAGATGTCTCAATATCCTGATACATAGAAAGCCTGCTCATTGTATTTTCAAAAATCTCCATGCTCATGATGACCATATCACCATAACCATTTTTTGTAATGTAGATAGGTTCATCTGTCTTATGGCACATCTCTGAAATCTCTGACGTATTCTTCAAATCTTTGATAGGAATAATATGCGGCATAACCTTTATCTCCTTCTTTCCGGTTTATTATACCACAATTATACCATTATTTATCCATTTCGCAAATAAGAATCTTTTAAAAAGGCAAGTTAAAAACACAATCCCCGGCTCAGCACATTGCTGCCGCCTGAATACCCGCGATCGCACCATCGGCGACTGCCGTGGCCACCTGTCTTACTTTTTTCACACAGATATCTCCTGCCGCAAATACTCCCGGGATTTCCGTCTGCATGGAGTCATCCACCGGAATATAGCCGCCATCCAGTTTAAGTTCTGTGTACATCTGCGTATTCGGAACAATCCCCGCATATACGAATACGCCGCACTCCGCATCCTTTACGATCCGCTTCGTTCCTGTTTTATTATCTGTAAATTCCAGTTCTTCCAGCGCCTCGCTGCCATATACCGCAGTAAGACTTGAGTGCGGCATGATTTCGATATTATCACAGGTAACAACTTTATCTTTGAATTCCTGTATACATGCAAGCTCATCCTCCACACATACAATCGTTACCTTTCCTGCTATCCCGGCGAGATAAAGGGCTTCCTTTACCGCTCCGTCTGCTCCGCCGATCACATAAACATTCTTTCCTTTATAATTCTGACCGTCTTTCGGTGCATTTAATCTGACACCCTTAAGGCTTTCCCCGGGAATCCCCAGCATACGACCGGAACCGCCGTTTGCCAAAACTAAGGTCTTCGCCTCATAGCTTTCCTTATCCGTAACCACTTTCTTTCTCTCGCCCGTAAGCTTTGTCTCTGTCACATTTTCATAACGAATCTCCACACCGGCGCCAAGCGCCTGCTCTTTCAGTCGTTCCGCAAATGTTTTGCCGGATTCTTCCTGCATGATTGCAGCATAATGTGTAACGGTAGAAACCGTTCCAATCAGACCTCCCACCTGCTTCTTTTCCAGCACCAAAACCTTTTTCCCTCTGCTTTTCCCGTAAACAGCCGCACTGATACCCGCGGGGCCTGCGCCGATAATAATTATGTCGTACATCTCGATATCCTCCTTGTTTTCCGAAGGAAAATGCCAATTTCGCCTGCGAAATTTGCCTTTTGCATGGAGCAATGCCCGGCAAGCTGTGCAGGATTTTCCTCCTTAATGCATAAAAAGACAGGCAATGATTAAAAACCTCTGCAATTACCCAGTATAAAATTATGCCGTTATTTTTACTTAACCATGATTATATTTTTACGCTTTTTCATCATCTTATTCATACTATTGTACAGCGCTATAAACCCGGGAAAAGCCTCTTTTTCCAAAGAACAGGACTTTATTTATATCTTATTCCCGTTACAGCTTTATTGCTGCTTCTCACTGCATATCTGCACGCTTCTTAGCATACAATACATTCCATGGATAAATTAAAACATTACGCTATCGCAGGAACAGTCTTTGTCATAATCGCCGGAACTCTTTCGCACTTTGTTTACGAGTGGTCCGGTCAAAACTTCATACTTGGATTTCTCTTTCCGGTGAGCGAATCCACATGGGAACACATGAAATTGTGTTTTTTTCCAATGCTCCTCTATTCTCTCTTTATGAACGAAAGATTGAAAGACAATTATCCCTGCGTCACATCATCCCTGCTCTTTGGTACATTATTTGGAACATTTCTAATTCCGGTAATCTTTTATACCTATTCCGGCATCCTCGGGCGCAGCTACGTGCCGCTTGACATTGCCGTCTTTATAATCAGTGTAATCTTAGCGTTTTATGCCGTTTACAGGCTCACTCTGTCCTGCAAAGCGCGTTCATGCCCACAATGGTTAGGCTTATCCGTACTGGTTATGGCAGTTTGCTTTTTGGTTTTTACCTATTTACCGCCAAACATCGGAATTTTTGTTGACCCGACAAAATAATCGGTTACAACAGAAATTACAAGTGCAGATAATAGTTACTTTCTTCCGCTATTTTCTAATCATTTTCCGTTTTCTTTTTGTATTCTATTTTTCAGTTTGACACTAAAAAACAGCATAAGATGATACATATTCGTGCATCAGCATTGCCGCTTCTCCTTTTCGAATTCATACATCCTGTAGATTGATGCAGCCATTTTTCCGGCAAACAAATGCTTAAAGAACATTTTATCAAGTCCATGCAGCTCATCAATAAATTTTTCCGGCGTTAAGCTATGCTCTTTAACAAATAAAAAGCCGGTCTTGTTTACTAATTGCTGTGATCTGTCATATCCATATACAACGTTCACTCCAACTTCATTGATAGGATTCTTGTATCGTGAAAATTTCGCCCCACGCTTTGTATAACAATCCATTAACAGTCTGACAGAGAAAAAATGTTCCGAAATTGATGACAATAATCCAACCAGCTCTTCCGGTGTAAAATACATACTTACTCCCTCTAAAATAATAATTGCATCCTGGCTGCCTGCTATATGATTTTTCCATTCTGGCTCCCGCATATCTGCAGGCAGCATATGATAAAATTCCGACTCGGTGTAATACTTTTTCCTTTCTGCTATGACCTCCGGAAAGTCTATATCATACCAGTTCGCTTTTTTAGCCGCAACCCGTTCAATCCTGTTGTCAAGTCCACAACCGATATGTAAAACAACAGCATCGGGATTATTTGCTATTTTGTTTCTTGTCCACTCGTCATAAACCGCCGCACGCATAGCTAAAAAATAGGCTAACCACTTGGATTTTGCTTTGCCTTTAAGAGGAAAGCCCGCTATTTTCCATATTTCTTCTGCTTTTTTATCCTGGATAATTATGTTTTTTTCGCTCACATACGATTTTCCGTACAGAGGAATATATAATGTATTATTTACGCTATCCATCTTACGTTATCCTTTACATAATTCGTATATTTCTTACACCTTCTTTCGGGATAAAAACACAACTGTCTCACTGGTATTACCGCTTTCCCGCAAAAGTTCTAAATTGATTTCTTATTCCCATTATCCCTTCATCTATTATAGCAAATGCAAGGCTCCTTTTCATTATCTTTTTCTGAAATTGACAACTGTACAAATACCGTCTATAATATATTTATTACGCTCGTAAGATTTAAGGAGGGATTTGAAATGAGTAATTTACCACAGATTTCTGAAGCTGAATTTGAAGTTATGAAAATCGTATGGAAACATGCGCCGATCAGTACCAATGAAATAACAGATAAATTATTGCAGACCACAAGCTGGAGTCCGAAAACCATACAGACTTTAATCAAACGCCTTGTGAACAAAGACGCCCTAACTTATGAAAAGCAGAGCCGCATGTTTGTTTACACCCCAGTCGTGAAAGAAAGCGAATACATCGGCCAGGAAAGCAATTCTTTTCTGGAACGATACTATGACGGGGATATCACTGCCATGCTGTCCGCATACATAGAAAATGACAGACTGTCCGAAACAGATATAGAACACTTACGCTCCCTTCTTTCCAAGAGGCCAAAAAAAGGAGGTAATTAACGTGGCTGGTTTTATGATACGCTTTTTAATATGCAATGTGTTTATCAGCGGTATCATCGGAATTCTTTTGATAGCCAAGCGGATATTCCAAAACAACCTTTCTGGCCGGATGCAGTATAATCTTTGGTTCCTGCTGCTTGGGTTATTGGCAGTTCCCTTTATACCGTTCCGTCTTATCGGATTTCCGCAAATCTTTTCGTGGCTCGGCAGCCTGAGAAGTTCTCTCTCTTCCAATGCTGGAACTACTATGGGCGAAACCATTGGGACCAATCCAACCGGAAATGTAAATTGGATAAATGACTTTACCCTTTCTGTAAATAGCGAAGCTCCATCCATTGCCGGATACATATTATTAGGGATATGGATTGTAGGTATTCTTGCAATGATTATTTTGGTAATCAAATCCGCTCTCCGTTTACGCAACCTGGAGAACTCTGCGCTTCCCCTTCAAAACAAGGAAGTCCGCAGGCTGTATCATCATTGCTTAGAGGAAATGGGCATCCACAGCAAGATTCCTGTTTACAGCACTGCATTTTTGAAATCCCCCATTATCGTAGGATTTTTGAAACCGTGTATTTATTTACCGATTCATCTGATCTCTGATTATAATGAATCTGATATGCGGTATATGCTGTTACATGAATTGCAGCATTACAAGCACCATGACGCTATTGCCAGTTATCTGATGAATCTTGCCGGAGTGATATATTGGTTCAATCCTCTTGTCTGGTACGCTCTGAAAGAAATGCGTAATGACAGAGAGATTGCCTGTGACACCTCTGTTTTAAAGATGCTTGAAGAGGATGCTTATAAGGATTATGGCAATACACTGATTAACTTTGCCCAAAAGATTTCTCTTACTCCTTTTCCGTTTGCTGCCGGCCTTGGCGGAAACATGAAGCAGATGAAGCGAAGAATTATCAATATTGCATCTTATGAGAAGCCAACATTTATAAAAAAGCTAAAAGGTATGACGGCATTTGTACTGACTGCTGTTCTCCTGTTCGGTTTTGCTCCTTTTATTTCTACATACGCAGCGGAGGTCAGCTACTACCAATGGGACTCTTCTTCTGAGAATGTTTCCTATGTAGACCTCTCCACATACTTCGGAAAATATGAAGGCAGCTTTGTTTTATACGATTTGGAAAACGATGCATGGAGCATACACGACAAGGAGCATGCTACCCTGCGAGTATCGCCAAACTCCACCTACAAAATATATGATGCCTTGTTCGGATTAGAGGAAGGTGTCATTACACCCGAAAACTCCTTTATTGCATGGAATGGAGAATGCTATCCATTTGAAGCATGGAATGCGGATCAGACCTTACAGTCTGCAATGAACTCCTCCGTGAACTGGTACTTCCAGACAGTAGATGAACAGCTTGGAGTTCCTTTTGTTTACAACTATATTCAGGAAATTGGATATGGTAATGAGAACATGAGTGGTGATTTCTCCACTTATTGGATGGAATCATCCTTGAAGATTTCTCCGATAGAACAGGTCGAACTTTTAACCAAGCTTCAAAATAACAGTTTTGGCTTCGCCTCTGAAAATATCAATGCAGTAAAAGATGCCATCTGCCTTTTCTCTTCCGATGCCGGAGCATTCTACGGAAAAACCGGAACCGGTCGTGTGGATGGACAGGATGTAAACGGATGGTTTATTGGCTTTGTAGAAACTGCAGACAATACATACTTTTTTGCTACCAACATCGGTGCAGACAGCGATGCTACCGCAGACAACGCAATTGAAATAACCATGTCCATCTTATCTGACATGAATATCTGGAAATAAAGAAATCGGGTAAGGATCAACACGAAGGTGGTCTTTACCCGATGTTCTTTTCTATTCTTCATTGTTGTGGCACTCCTTCTAATGTCCACGAATATCCAGTTCTTCCATCATTCAGAATTTGATTCCCTAAATACTGAAAACTGCCATCCTCCGCAAACCGCACCGTAAGTTCATGGGTTATGACTGCATCATCGCAAATAACCATATCGCATACCGCCTCTACCGTCAATGTCACAGTTCCATCATCATTTTCTTTAATATCGACAACCTCCGGCAGAGAAGTTCCAAAGAAGGTAGGAGCATAATTGAAGCATCCCAGTCGCTCCCAAAAATAGGTCTGATTTTCCTCATCAAATGCTGCATACTCCCTTATCTGCTCTGCCGTTACTGGAAGATACTCCATAATCAATCTTTCAAATTCCTCCTTGGGAATTCCATTTGTATAATTCTCCGAATTGAATTTATCCCCATATTTCATTGCATACAGATATTCATACATCCCATTAAAGTCTAATTCTTCCATATGGTCTGCGTCCCAATTCGAACATAAAATGTTATTGCCCTGATACCCAAGACCGCTCACGCATCTTTCTGACATTTCACGCTGTTCTTCTGTCATTGGCTTTACTCTGATCAGGCAGCTTCCGTTCATGATTTCGCTGACCTCTGGCGGCTTTGGCACACATAACTCATAGCAGAACCATCCTTTATCTGTATATTTCCACTCTTTTATTCTGGTGTAGGATATATAGGACATTCCCGGCTTACACCTGTCATCCCATATGCTTCTTGCACTTACAACATACATGTCTGTACCATCAAAAATGAATTTCATTCTACCTATGCCGCCATCATTATGTATCTCGTAAATTACTACAGAACCTCTTTTCCCAGCCGCGCAATCCTCAAGAAAAGAATCCACACTTTCATAATTACCCATATTTGAATAGGCTATCAATGTAGTAACCGGATATTCCGTTTCCATTAGCTTTTTCTGTAGTTCAAGAATGGTTTCATCAGTCAAAACAACATTGGAGGCAGTTCCTTTATCTGCATCTTTGTAAATGTCATAGATACGTTCCATCATCGCTCTACAGTCATTCTCAGCTTCCCTCTCTTCCTGCTCGTCCACCGGAAGTCCATAGCCCTTTTCCCACTGCTCTGCGGCTTCTTCCTCAGCGCTTTTTGTTTCCTCCCATTCCTCTGCTGTCAAACGAGGTGTATGCCATGTTTCCTCATAATTATTCTCGGAAGGATAAATTTTATTGGATACATATTGTACTCCGCCATCCTCTAACGGGCGGACCACAACCTCGTGAACATACACCTTGGAATCACCTGCGTAAGGGAATACTACATTAGCTGTAAGTGTAATTGTTCCATCGCTGTTTTCCATAAAACCGACTACCTCTGAATATGGATATTCTGGGTACTCCACTTCTTCAAACCCTCTCGGCTTATATTCATAAGTCAGATTCTTCGAATCATAGATGGTTTTGGATTGCAGCGTTTCGCTATCAATATTAAAATATTTCATAATAACACTTTCAAATTCTTCTTTCGGAATCTGATAAACTGCACTAACTGATAAGTTGTCATCTGCAACATAGGGAACATACTGACCATTCACTTTTGGATAGAGAATGTCATACATATCATAAAAATTCAGTTCTCCAAAATCATCTTCGCTCCAATCTACAATAAACATATTATTCCGTTCAAAGCTGATTGGAGTAAGGTACTTCCGCGTCAGTTCTCTGCAAGTCTCACCCAACGGCTGCACTCGCAATGCAGTGTTCTCCTCTACTCCGCTTAATGTAAGAAAATATAATTCTTCCGAATACCATATTCCTGAAAACATCAGGTATCCCTCTTCTGTATATTTCCAGTGTTCTGCCCGATAACTTCCTGTTGTGTTTCTTTGTATATTTCCGTTTTCATACTTGTAATAGCTTCTGACCACATCCACACTTCCATCTTTTGTTTGCAAGTCATATTTAACAAAACCCGGCAAATAATTGACCACAATGATGGTTATTTTTGCCTCTTCCTTTGCTTCCACCATTTCACAGAATTGAACCACCTGCTCTGGTTCCGTCATATCAATCTGGTTTTTACTGTCAACTGCCAAATAGCCATTTTCTCCAAAACGATTTACAATACTGCGAATCGTTTCCAAATCGGCTAACGTATTTTCTTCTTCTGCTCTCTCATAAAGCTCAATGCAGATGTTTATAATCTCGTCAGCATCCTCCTGAGATTCTTCCGGAATAGCCTGCGCATCAATTACTGTTTCCGAAACTGCATTTTCTTCCGGAAGTACATCACTGCACGCCGAAATACTAAACATCAGTACAAAACTAATTACTGCTAAACCACTCTTCCAGAACCAGGTTGTCTTTTTCAACAACATATCCGCTTCCCCCTCTTCCTTTTACATCTTCTACCATGCTGATAATCAATATAGGACGTTCTACGTCTTTCTCTGCCGTATAAATAGCAAACCATCCTAATTCCGTACCGGATGTATCCTCTTTCGATGCCTTAATTTCTGCTGTTCCTGTCTTTCCTGCCAATACAACGTCGTCCCGATGGGCTGCATATCCGGTTCCGTTAGGATTATTCACAACCTTCTTTGTTCCTTCCAATACACGGTTTGCTGTCTCATTAGAGAAAGCACCCAAAATCCAATACTCTGCTACTTCTTCATTCTGATATACCAAATAAGGCTTTATGACATTTCCATCATTACAGAAAGCAGAATAGATACAAGCCATATGTAATGGGTTTACCAAAACCTGTCCTTGTCCGTAACCACTGTCAGCTAACTGTATTTCAGTTTCAATGCCTTCTGTATTGGAATACTGCGATTCTGCCATCTTAAACTCAAACGGCAGTTCCTCATTAAAACCAAGCCGTGTCAAAGAACTTTCCAATTCTTCCAAACCAATCTTCAATGCTGCTTTTGCAAAATAAATATTATCGGAATAAATCAGGGCATTCTCTAAAATGACCGGCTCATACGCATGAAGCGTTGTTACATAATAAGAGCCCCACGATGTATCCTTTTGCCAGCTTAAACCTTCATTCCCATAATCTTCTGCCGGATCGATTGCTCCTGATTGTAAACCAATCGCAGCGGTAATCGGTTTGAAGGTAGAACCCGGACACCATACTTGCTGGAAACGATTATACATTGGTTTATCTCCATCCCCGTTCAGTGCAGTCCACTGCTCACCGGACAATCCCATAATAAAATCATTATTGTCATAAGATGGAGTGCTTACCAATGCCAATACCTCTCCGGTATAAGGATTCATAGACACCGAGCAGCTTTTATCTTCCTTGAACTGTTCGTACAGGGAAACCTGCAAATTGGCATCTATCGTAAGCTGGATATCCTGCCCATGCTGTACCAGAATACAAGCCAGTTCCTCCTTCTCTTTACCTTCCGAATTTACAATGTAAATCCTGCAACCGTTCTGACCTTTCAGTTCACTCTCATACAATCTCTCCATTCCGCTTCTGCCGATTACACTACCTACTGTATACCCTTCTCCTGCATGCTCCTCTAAATCTTCCGCAGTAACGCTTTGAACATACCCTACCAAATGTGCAGCTGCTTCCCCTAACGGGTATTCACGCACTTCAACATCAGATATCATCACTCCAGGAATCACGAGCAACCTTTCGTGTCTTTCCTTTTCTTTTAATACCTCTTCGTCCGGTTCAATCTTCATCAACTCGATTTCTTCAACCCTCGGAATTGTTTTAATCGGCACAAAAGAATCATCCTTTACCCACTGTGCCGACAGTTTCTTTTCTATCGTTTCCGGTGAGGTTTCCAACAATTCTGCAATCTGTGCGATTGCTTCCTCTCTGTTTTCCAACTTGCCCGGAACAATTCCAACCGAAGATGCCGTACCTTTTCCTGCAAGAACACGTCCGTTCCTATCCAGAATTTCTCCTCGTTCTGCCTGTGTTGTGGAAACTTTCACTTTATCAGAAGAAGTCAGATTCGGAAAAATCATGGAATCATCCCAAACCAACCTATATTCTTCTTCCTCCTTTAGGAAAAGCGCTTCATTCTCAAAGCTTACAGTTCCTGCAACTGTATCAAAAGAAGTTTGGTAGGTTACCGTCATTTGCTCCTCGTCATATGCAATAATCTGGACCGCCATATTCTGGACTTCTATACCCTCATAAATAGCTGAATTTCGAGTTACAAAATTCTCCTGACTGACATTTCCAGATGCCTCAATGTGTAGCATTGCATACATTTCTTCATACTCCTGTTTTGGAATATGCCCCATGTACTCCACCAGAAGTTCTTCCGGTGTCTTCCACGTATTTTCCTTTGTTACTAACATTCCTACCACACATACTGCAGCAGTTACCGCAGTTATTTCTATAACAGCAATCGCAATCCATAGGAGCCTGCTTCTTGTTTTCTTTCGCTTGTTTCTGCTTTTTTTCTTCATATTGACCTCCATTCATTTTGCTTTACTAATATGATCATAATTTTATTTTCAATGTACGTTATTACCCAAAATATTACATTCGTAAGATTTAAAAGTGGAATTTTTTCATCCCTGGGAATATCGTGCTACGCATTCCTCCTTCCTTTTTATTACTCGTGTAAGATTTCGCAACAAAAAAATTTCATCCGCAATCCTGCTGCACTTGCTTAAATATTACACCAGTAAGATTTATAAGTCAAGTTATCTTCATATAAAAAAGCTCCTGCCAGAAGGTATCATACATTTTCGCAAAAGTAATACCTTTTAGCAAAAGCCTATTATTCAGCAGAGTTTCAAAACACCCCTCTGCTACGATATTCAAATGGTTCATTCATAAGGCCGCAGGACACACATCTATTTTTCTTCCAACATCTTTATACCAATATATTACTTCCCTCTGTATACATAATCATCTAAATTAATCATTGCATTAATCTCCTGCGGCAAAGTAATATTATTGAGATTCAACCCCTTTGCCACATGCTTTACAGTAGAATATATCTCCGTATCAATACCCTTTTCCAAAATTGCCAAAATCTGTGATGGTGCATCTGTCAACCTTTTTATATCTTCAAGTAACGCAGACGAAGGAACATATATATTATCTTCCCTGCTCAAACCAAGACAAAAATTTACACCTCCCATTACCTTATCAACAAAAAGGTATGGCCGAACATTATTATAGTCACCAGTAATTTTCGTTATCTTTGTTATATCCATCAACACAGGCAGCGCCGCCAATTTCAACTGCGTAGTACCATCCTGCTTAAATCGGAATTCTTCCAAGCCCAGTTTATTTTCTATACATTTTCTATAAAAATTCATTGACTGATTACGCAACACATTCCCTTCTTTATCAACCAGTTCCAAACCCGTCAGATGCTGATAATTTCTTTCATGGAATACTACTTCTATGTAACGAATTGCATTATCTTGCCTTTCACGGTAAATAAAAATCAATTTTTTATTCAAAAGTTTCTGCTGATATTGCTTTGAACAATTCAATACCCTTCTTCTCGCATCTTCCTTGGGAAATTTCATATCTTTGCTTATAATCCTCCATAAATTTAAAGAGAGAGCAATAACACCACTGTGCTATATACCCTCTCTTTGTGGCTAATTTTAGTGTTGTCTGCCAACGACCAACTGAGTGCTGGTAAATACATCGGATTTTAGTGTTGTCCGCCAACGGTCAATCGCATGATTGACAAGCATATCAGATTTAAGTGTTAGCCCACTAGAAAAGCACGCTTTTCTTCTGATATTATTATACGCAAATCTATTTTTTATGTCAATAGACAGTTCTCTATTTTCCAACCTCTAAAAATTGCAAAATTTAATTCCACCGTCCGCTCATGCGGTGGAATTGTCTCTCGCACAAGTAGAGTTTAATCTTTCATACTTTAGTGGTATGCTCATAGTTGCCTTCTGACAGCAGTAGAAGGAGAACCATTATGAGCAAATTTATTCCAGGTAATCAAAAGCATCTTACTCTCGAAGACCGTAAGTACATTGAGAAATCTTTAAACGCCGGGTGTTCTTTTAAGGACATCGCCAGATATCTTTGTAAAGACCCAACAACGATTTCAAAAGAAGTCAAGCTACATAGGCTTAGTGATTGGTATCACAAAGGCTGCTTCAACAATGCGTACAACTTCTGTATTCACAGATTGCGTGTTTTCCATTGTTTTGCGTGGTGGCTTATGATAAGATATATTGTAAAAAGTTCTAAATACAGACATAGTTTAGGAGGTTACTCTATGGCATATGGAAAATCAATCGAGTTGTTTCTCGCCAACGGCACAGCAGACAGCTTAATCACAGCTGAACTTTCAAACTGGAATGGCAAAGCTATTAAAATTCCCAGAATTGAAGTTGCGGAGTGCAAGCGAACAGATATTAAAGGCGCCGGTGTGTACTTCCTATTTTGTAAGGAGGAAGATGATTCTGATTCTGTTTACATTGGAGAATCTGAATCCGTCCATGACAGACTTCTTCAACACCTACGTGACTACAGTTCTGAAAAAGAAAAGTTTTACTGGACTACTGCCGTCATCTTTCTAGGGCGGGACTTAAACAAAGCTTTGATCCGCTATCTTGAAGATCGTTTTGTTCAGATTGCACGTGACAGCAAAAGATATAAAGTCCTCACAAAGAACACCTATGGAAAAACCGTAATGAAAGAATCCCAAACAGCCGCAATGGAGGAATTCATAGACAATGTAAAAGTGATTATCAATGCCTTGGGCTATAAAGTTCTTGAGCCAACAGTTCAGAGCAGTCCTGGCTCCTTCGATGACAGTGAACTGCTATATTTGAATATGGGTAATGCAAAAGCCACAGGTGTTGTTACAACGGAAGGCTTCGTTCTGTTCGCTGGTGCAATTGTCAACGAAAAGACTTCTGAAAAATCTCTAAGCAAAGGTGCTGTTGCTCTCCGCAAAAAACACTTTGACGCAGGCAAGGTTAAGGCTCTGACTACAACTGAGGATATTATCTTCTCTAGTTCATCTGCTGCCGCAGATTTTGTTACAGGATATAGTGTCAGCGGACCGGCAAATTGGCGAAATAAGAATGGGGAAACACTGAAAGAAATCGAGGCGAAAGAATCCAAGTGATTAATATCTCGTAGGGCTGACAATATTTTCCTTGTCACGTCCCTGTAAAATTGCCCTCTGACAATAGCTGCCTTGTTACGCCAACGACAAAAATTGTTCTCTTTTTACACCCCCTGATTTTTCAGTGTTCAAAACTATTGTCAAGGAAAGCATAAAAGGATTCCGGCAGACCACTCTCACAGAGGTAATCTGTCGGAATCCCTTGATTTCAAGCCTTTTTCTGTACTTTTACTTCTGCTCCCGTGACAGCAGTACTACCGTCTCAACATGCACCGTCCCCGGAAACATATCCACACAGCACACCTTCTTCACCTCATACCCTCTCGCCTGCAGCACCTCAAGATCCCGCGCCAGACTCGTCGGTTTACAGGAAATATACACCATCTGAGGCACTCCGTAGCGTATGATCTTCTCAAGCGCCTTCGGATGAATCCCGTCACGCGGCGGATCGAGCACAATGTAATCCGGCTTTTCCTGAATCTCATCCATCACCTTCAAAACGTCTCCGGCAATAAATTCGCAGTTATGTAAACCGTTAAGTTCTGCATTTTCCTTCGCAGCCTCCACAGCCTCCGGGATAATCTCCACACCGATCACCTTCCCAGCGACCGGAGCGAGCATCTGCGCGATTGTACCCGTTCCCGAATACAGATCAAATACGGTCTTTCCGCCCTCCTGCTCCTCCGATTCCGCTCCTGTTCCCGGCTGTTCCTTATCTGTCAACGCATCCCCGATAAATTCACGCGCCGTCTCATAGAGCACCTCCGCACCGAGCGAATTTGTCTGGAAAAAAGAAAACGGCGTAATCTTGAAGCGAAGTCCAAGCAGTTCCTCATAAAAATAGTCCTGCCCGAAAAGCACATCTGTGCCCTGGTTCGTCACGATATCGGCAACACTATCATTTCTCGTGTGAAGAATTCCCGCAAGCATTCCGTCGCAGGACGCTGCAAGCAGCGCATCTCTCCATCCTTCGAGCAGCTCCGCCTCTGCGAAATTATCTCTACAAACACCGTCCATTTGTGTCGTCGTCACCAGATCAACAAGGATCTCACCCGTCTTCACCGCCTTGCGCACCAGGAGATGACGCAGATATCCTGTGTGGCGCAGCTTGTGATAATATGGAATCCCGCGCTCCTTAAAATAGGACAGCGTCACAGAGAGAACCATACGGAAATCCGCATCCACGATCTGGCATTCCGGCACGTTTACAATATCATAAAAACTCCCCCGCTTATGCATTCCCAACGCGAGCGGCCCGTCCTTATACTCATCCCCGAAAGAAAATTCCATTTTATTGCGATAGCCCTTCTGTCTCGGACTCTCCTTAATACCAAGAAACTCATAGCCGGCACTCTCCGGCGCGATTACGTCGTCAATCAGCTTCTTTACCTGCGCTGCCTTCATCGAAAGCTGCTCCCCATACGGCAGACTCTGATACGTACATCCGCCGCACTCGCCTGCATGCACGCAGCCCGCCTCTGCCAGTTCTAACGGCGACTTCTCCAAAACAGACAGAAGCCTTCCTTCGCACTTTCCTTTCCGCGCCTTATTGATCACTGCCGATACCTTCTGCCCTGCAATCGCATTCTTTACAATGACGCGTCCTCCGTCCTCCGTCACAACAATTCCCTTATTCGGAAATTCCACACGCTCCACGATTCCCTCAACAATCTGTCCCTTTTTCACCCCAAATCCTCCGTCTGTTTCCCATAAAACGACCAAAAGTGCGTTTCGCACTCTCTAAGCTCAAAAAAGGGGCTGCACTCTCTGCAGCCCCTGCCTCTTCTACTCTTCGGTTGTCTCTTTCTCCGGCTTCGCTGTCTCCTCTTCCTCGTCATCCTCGAAGAAATCATCGTCAAAATCATCCTCGAAGTCGTCCTCAAAATCTTCCAGATAATCCGGCGTGAAGAAACGGTAGATACCGTAAACCGCCGCCGCTACCGCAACGATGATACCGATAATCGCAAATACCCATACTACTTTGGAAGCCTTCTTCTCTTCAACCTCTTCCTTCTTGTTCAAAAGCTCGTTTAACTTTGTCATGTTGATTAAATCTTCCATCTTGTTCATTGGACTGTCCTCCTCGTAATTTATACTCCATAGAACCCAATCGTTCACACCTTGTTATTATATTATAGCATATGTTTCCCTGTTCGCCTATAAAAAATTTATAAAAACGATGAATTTATAATTTTTTTAATTTTGCGAAAGCTGCGAACATCTTCTTTGTTCCAGCACCGTCGAAATCGACCGTCACCTCGAAATCTCTTCCGCCCGCAACAATGTTCGTCACCGTTCCCTCGCCGAACTTAACATGCGCCACGCGATCGCCTACGCCGTAGCTTAGACTTCCGCCCTCGGTATGCACCGATGAGAACGCGCGCGCCTGCATACTCTGTCCGGAAGGCTGCTGCCTCATACTGTGCCGCGCAGGACGCACCTGCTCCGGTTCCCGCTGCCTGCCGCTCTCCATAAACGCAGGCTTACGGATTTCTCCATTCAAAAGCTCCGCCGGTATCTCCTTCACAAAACGTGAAACCTTGTTGTACTGCGTCTCCCCGCGAATCATCCGCTGTCTTGCGCAGGTGATGGAAAGCTCTTTCATTGCACGCGTAATGCCTACGTAGGCGAGTCTGCGCTCCTCCTCGATCTCCGTACTTGAATTATCCGACGTGATCGACATATAACTCGGGAACAGACCGTCCTCCATTCCCGCCAGAAATACCTTCGGGAACTCCAATCCTTTCGCGCTATGTAACGTCATGAGCACCACATACTCATTTCCTTCCTCGAGTCCGTCAATATCCGCTACGAGCGCGACCTCCTCCAGAAAACCGCTCAAGGTCGGCTGCTCCTCGCCCTCCTCATAGGCAACAACCTTGCTCAAAAGCTCATCGATGTTCTCGATCCTCGCGGTCGCCTCGTCCGTTCCTTCCGCCTCAAGCTCCCTCACATAGCCCGTTTCCTCGATGACTTCCCGCAGCAGATCCGCCACACCGATATAGGGCAGCTTACTCCGCATCGTCTGGATAAAATTCACGAACGGCTTGATTTTCCCTGCGCTCTTTCCCATGGACGGAATCTCCCCGGCACGCTTTAGAGCGTCATAAAACCCGATTCCGTATGCATCCGCGTAATCGGACACGCGGTTTAGCGTCGTCGCTCCGATCCCCCGCTTCGGCACGTTGATGATCCGCCTTACCGCAAGATCATCCTTTGCATTGTCGATCGTCTTTAAGTACGCGAGCAGATCCTTGATCTCCTTGCGCGCATAGAAGTTCACGCCCCCGACGATCTTATACGGAATATTCGACACAACGAACCGTTCCTCAAACAGACGCGACTGCGCGTTCGTGCGGTAGAGCACCGCATAATCGCCGTAGCCATACCTTCCGTCGCGAACGCCGGATGTAATCTCCCTTGCGACGTAATCCGCCTCCTCATAAGCCGTGTCGAACTGCTCGAAATCAATCTTCTCCCCGGCGTCATTCGCCGTCCAGAGCGTCTTTGCTTTTCTTCCGACATTATTTGCGATCACGTTGTTTGCCGCATCCAGAATATTCTGCGTCGAACGGTAATTCTGCTCCAGCTTGATCGTCACCGCATCCGCAAAATACTTTTCAAAATTTAAAATATTATAGATATTCGCACCGCGGAACTTATAAATGGACTGGTCGTCGTCTCCCACAACGCAGAGATTCCTGTACTTGCCCGCGAGAAGACGAATCAGTTCGAATTGCGCTGTATTCGTATCCTGATACTCGTCCACCATAATATAACGAAACCGCTCCTGATAATATGCGAGCACCTCCGCGTCCGTCAAAAACAGCTCCACGGTCTTTACGATCAGATCATCGAAATCCAGCGCGTTATTCTTCTGCAAAGCAGCCTGATATTCCTGATAGACCTGCGCCTGTTTCCTTTTTGCAAAATCGCCGGATGCCGCAGCCTGCTGCGCGAACTGAATCGGTGATACAAGCTCGTCCTTCGCGGAAGAAATCGCCGCGAGAAAGCTTCTTTCCTTATAAATCTTCGTGTCGATTTCCAGACGCTTACAGATTTCCTTCATGACAGTCTTGGAATCGTCCGCGTCGTAAATCGTAAAATTGGTACCGTAGCCGATGCGGTCGATATGGCGGCGCAGGATGCGCACGCAGGTTGAGTGAAACGTCGAGACCCAGATACTCTCCGAACCGTAGCCCACGAGCTGGTCGATTCGCTCCCGCATCTCCCCTGCCGCCTTGTTCGTAAAAGTAATCGCCATGATATTATAAGGGTTCACACCAACCTCTTCGATCAAATACGCCGTGCGGTGCGTCAGCACCCTTGTCTTGCCCGATCCCGCACCTGCGAGGATGAGCACCGGTCCCTCCGTCGTCGTGACGCCTAAGCGCTGCTGTTCATTCAATGTATCATAAATACTCATACTGCCATTTCCTTTTCTCATAGTAATATTTGTAATTATACCATACTTCCACACGGTTTTCGATAGAAACAGAACATATTTTTGTCTCTTGCTATCCGGTTTTGAAAACTATATAATGTGATGTGAGGTGAATTACATGGACATGGATACAAAACAGTTCTTAAAAGAACTTTTAACCGAATTAAAGAAAATTGATTATGTAAAACCGGAAGACATTCCAAATATTGATTTATACATGGATCAGATCACGACCTTCATGGACTCGCAGCTCGCGGCTTCCAAGCGTCACGACGACGACAAGATCCTCACCAAGACCATGATCAACAACTATGCCAAGAATGATCTGCTTCCTCCGCCCGAGAAGAAGAAATACACGAAGGAGCACGTTCTGACGCTGATCTTTATCTACTATTTCAAGAGCATCTTAAGCATCAGCGACATCCAGAGTATTCTTAATCCGATTACGGACAAGTACTTTGGAAAGGGAAGCGAAGAAAACTATAGCTTAGAAGACATTTACCGTGAGGTCTTTGGTCTGGAAAATCAGGAGACAAAAAATATCATGAAAGATCTGGCGAAGAAGTTCAATACCTCCCGCCAGACGTTTGCCGACGCCTCCCCCGAGGATGCCGATCTGCTCCGCAATTTCAGCCTGATCTGTATGTTGAGCTACGACGTCTATGTGAAAAAAACGATCATCGAGCGGCTCATCGACACTGGATCTATCAGCAGGAAACCCGATAAACCGGATAAATCTAAGAAATAAATGCACCAAAAAGCCGCGGGCAAAAGGCTTGTCCTCTTGCCTGCGGCTTATTTATTGTGCACTTTGCGATGAATCTTCTACTTCGCTTTGGAATCCGTATTCTGCATTCTGGAAAATACCATATCATAGCCGTCATTTCCATAATTTAAAGAGCGGTTCACACGGCTGATTGTCGCTGTAGATGCACCGGTCTTCTCTGCAATATCCAGATAGGTCTTCTGATCCCGAAGCATCCCCGCAACCTCGAATCGCTGCGACAAAGAAAGTAACTCATTCACAGTACAGACATCCTCAAAGAAAGTATAGCACTCTTCTCTATTCTGCAGGCTTAAGATTGCGTCAAACAAATGATCTACCGCCTCTGTCCTAAGTTTCTTACTCATTATTCCCTCTCCTTCTTCCAAATTCGCTCTTTTATTATTTTAACATATTAAAGTTTTAAAGTAAATACCAAGTTTTTCCTGACTTGCATTGAGCGAACACGATTGTTATAATAATAGGAGTATCTGGAAATTGCAAGAACTATATTTCATATTTTCTATAACCGGAGATTATAATAATGAAAAATTTTAAACACTTTATGTTTGCTTTTGTTCCGCCGCTTCTCGTCATCGGAATTCAATATCTCGCCAGCCTTTTTGCGATGGGGGTTTCTATGCTCATTGAGAGTTCCTGGTGTGCCTTCGGAAATACCTCCGATATTTTTACGGCTCTCGACCAGCTTGAAAGTCTGTGGATGTCCAGCACGTTCAACACGGGAATCCTGCTCATCTACAATGCATTTTCAATTGTCGTTTTCGGGTTGTGGTACTATATGAAATACGGCGGCAATTATCTCCCAAACCCGCGCACGGCGTTCCACCCGCTCGCGCTGCTCGGCATTGTCATGCTGACGCCGGGTACGCAATATTTGACTACATATATCATGACATTTGTCGCCTCTCTTTTCCCCGACTGGATGAATGCCTACATGGAATTGCTTGAAACCGCAGGAATGGACGAAAATATTTCCCTGCTCATGATTCTCTGCTCCGTTCTCTTCGCTCCCTTCTGTGAAGAGCTGGTATTCCGCGGCGTGACGATGAAGCAGCTCCTAAAATGCCTTCCCTTCTGGGCTGCCAATCTGGTTCAGGCAGTTCTCTTCGGCATCTTCCATATGAACATGATGCAGGGAATCTACGCCGCATGTCTCGGCGTGGTCCTCGGATATGTCTGCGAAAAGGGCGGCAGCATCTACTATTCCATCCTGCTGCACATTTTGTTCAATTTCTGGGGAACGGTTATCTCCGAATATATCTGGATCGGTGACTCCATCTTCTCGATCATATTCTGGTTCCTGTTCGGTATTGCAATGACGGCAGGCGGTCTTCTCGTTTTTTACTTCGGCATCAGAAAACGAAACGCCCGCACAGCGGCTGCTCTCCAAGCAGATACCGCCATGCAGGCGTAAATCCTGCAGCCGCCAAACAGGTACAACCCCTGCTGTTGCCACGCAAGCATATATTTACTGCAAATAGTTCTCCAAAAATTCTACAAACGTCTCCATCTCTTCTCTCGTTCCGATACTGATACGCAGATAATTATCAATGCGTTCCTTCGAGAAATAGCGCACGTAAATGTGTTTCTTCCGCAGTGCTTCGAACAGCTCCTTCGCCGGAACACGCTCATGCGCTGCAAAAATGAAGTTGCTCATAGAATCCCCAAACTTAAATCCCAGCGCTTTTAGCTTCTTCTTCGTCCACTCTCTCGTGTCAATAATCTTCTGTCTCGTCTCCTCAAAATACGCCCCATCGCGAATCGCCTCCACGCCAAGCGCAAGCGCCGTCTGGTTCATCGTGTAAGAATTAAATGAATATTTCACATCGTTGATATAGCGGATCAGCTTTGGATTTCCCATCGCATACCCGACGCGCATACCTGCGAGTGACCGCGACTTGGAAAACGTCTGCACGACCAGCAGATTGTCATATTTCTCAATCAGCGGCAGCGCGGAAACACCGCCAAAGTCGATGTACGCCTCGTCCACCACCACGATCACGTCACGGTTGTGTGCTATGATATCCTCAATCTCCGAAAGCTCCATCAGAATGCCTGTCGGCGCATTCGGGTTCGGGAAAATCACACCACCGTTCTCACCGTAGTAATCCTCCTTTTTAATGAGAAAATTCTCATCTAACGCCCTCACCTCATACGGAATTCGAAGCATATTTGACCAGACATCATAAAACGAATATGTAATGTCAGGAAACAGAACCGGCTTTTTCGAATTAAAAAAGGTCAGAAAAATCATTGCCAGCACATCATCCGATCCGACGCCCACGAACACCTGGTCGCTGTCCAGCCCGTAATTTTTTGCAATCGCATCCACGAGCACCTTACAGGTCGGCTCTGGATAAAGCCTCAGCTTATCCGTATCAAATTCCTTTAAGGCGCGCAGCACGCCCGGCGCCGGGGGGTACGGATTTTCATTTGTATTCAGCTTGATCATCCGTTCGTCCTGCGGCTGTTCGCCCGGCACATACGGCACGACCTTTCTCACATAGGCTTCCCAATTTTCCATAACTTCACTCCATCCTTCTAATGCGGTCATCCCGTGGCTTTTTACATTGCTTCCACCGCTCTGCTTTCTACCGTTTTATATTCTGCCGCTCTGTTTTCTACCATCCGGTTCATTCTTCCGCTCTGTTTTTCTGCCATATTGCTCATCAATCCGCTCTACTTCCCTGCGGTCAGCCCGCAGCTTTCCGCCAGCTTTGCAAATGCAGGAAGTGAGCGTTCGATCGTCTCATGTGACACACAGTATGCCAGCCGCACATAGCCCGGACAACCAAACGCGCCTCCCTTTACCATCAAAAGATGGAACTTCTTGCCCTCATTGACAAACGCTTCCTCATCCTCCATCGGCGACTTCACCCACAGATAGAATGCGCCCTCCGGCTTGATGCATGTAAATCCGAGCTTTGTCAGCCCTTCATAAAGCATCTTTCGGTTCTCATCATAGAAGCTCACATCCGTCTTTTCCTCAAGACAGCGCGCGACTGCCTGCTGCACCAGAGACGGCGCATTGACAAACCCAAGCGTGCGGTTGGATATCTCGATGCCGCGGATCAGCTCCCCTGCATCCGCCGCCTCATCCGGCACGACCACATAACCGATCCGCTCCCCCGGCAGGGACAGCGACTTAGAAAACGAATAGCCTACAATCGTATTCTTATAATATTTCGTCAGGAAATCCTCATGATTTCCGTCATATACCAACTCGCGGTACGGCTCATCCGAAATCAGATAGATGTCCGTTCCGTACTCCTTCTGCTTCTTCTCTAAAATCGCGCCAATGCTCTGCATCGTCTCGGGCTTGTAGATAACGCCCGTCGGATTATTCGGCGTATTGACAATCAATGCTTTTGTCTTCGCTGTAATCTTCGCCTCAAGATCGGCAAGATCCGGCTGGAAGGTGTGAAGATCCGGCTGCACCGTCACAAGTCCGGCATCAAAATTCGCTGCGTACTGACGGTATTCCCCGAAAAACGGCGCGAACGCAATGACCTCGTCCCCCGGATCGAGAATCGTCTTAAAGATAATGTTAATGCCGCCCGCTGCGCCGACTGTCATAATCAGATTATGCGCATCGAATTTCGTGCCAAAACGCCGGTTCAGATTGTCCGCGATCGCCTGACGTACCTCCTTGTACCCGGCATTCTCCATATAGCCGTGAAGCGCAAGAGAACCCGCCGCACCGTTTGCATCCGCCGTATCAAGCAGATCGCGCACCGCTGCGTGAAACGCTTCCGGCGCCGGTGTCGCGGGATTACCCAATGAAAAATCATAGACATTCTCCGCGCCGTATTTTGCCGCCATCTCCTTGCCCTCTACGAACATTGCACGGATAGCGGAATTTCCCAAAAGCGCCTTCTGAATTCTTTTCGAAACCATACGAACCTCTTTCCGGCGCAAACAACTACTGTGAAAAATACTGCTTTTTCCTTCTTCTCACATTTGCGCCTGTCTCATTCTTATACTTTATCAAATTACCATGTGAAAGTAAACCGTTTTCTAAAATTTCGGGGAATTTCAGGGCATTCCAGGGGATTGCAAGGTATTCCCTGGAATCCCCTGAAATCCCTTGGAATATTATAGCACAGAAAATCCCTCTTAAACTTTCTATTTTCAAAATGCGCAAAGAACCTTATAAAAGAAATCAACTCCCCGCACGAAACTACGGAGAGTTGAATTTTCGGTTGCAGACTCAGGTTACAACACGAGGCTAACCAGAAGCATCAGCCGTTACATCAGGTACTCTTGAATAGTCCTGAGTCGCACTTACACAGTTATTTGTGATGACGGCAACATCGCCGTCCCCATGAAGTTCATCCCACATATAGCGACGACGAAACTTACCACGACCACTGCGTAAATGATAACAATTTTCTCAGGTGTCATTTCTTATCGGTGTCCAGAAAACTGTAACCTGATCTTCAGGAGTATCTGCAGCTTCAAATACATAGAAAACGTACATAACACCGTCAAAAGACATAGATGCAGACAGTTCATTATATGATATTTTTAATAGATTCGCATCCATAATCACTACATCCTGAATACCCATTTCAGATATCATATTGTCCATGTAGTTCACAAGTGTCGCCATATAATAATTCCCGGTATTCACCAGGTTTGCGATATACCAATCGCTCATAAATATCGATGACCCGTCCACTGACTGAGACACCTCTACATCCTCAACAGTAACATCCGCGGGATCACAATAACCAAATATAGTTGATACTGTATCTTCCTTTGTAGGTAGTTCTCCGGTGTATTCCAGTAACGGATCATTTTCCGTGTCATAGGGTCGAACATTATCAGATGTATGGTACACCATTAAGTGCCTCTCATTATTATCATCTGTAATATCAGCACAGAAGAATTCATGATTTACACCGTCCAATGACGCCACAAAGTCAATACCTCTGTAGTAGTACTGTCTAACGCTGACTAACTGTGCCTCGGTAATACCGTTCGCTGCAATGCATTCATCAGCATATGCAACAGCCGCCGCCAGGTGATAATCGTTGTAAGCTAACTTACCAAGGTAATAATCCGTAGCAAATGCTGACTCTTCGGAAATTCCGTAGCTCCCAGTGTTCTCAACCTCAACACTTTCAACCATGGAAGGATCCGAATCATCAAATACATGGTTAAGCACATACTCATCTGTAAGAACACCATTCTTCGGATCAGCCTCTATCTTAGGAGTCTCAGGATCAGTAAGCATTTCCGTAGAGACAATTACATCGGTGTCATCTGAAGATACCTCAGGAACAGCATCTGACGCCGCTGGAGTCTGAGCGTTGCTTGCACTCTCGTCCTTACTTCCGCAACCTGCTGCTGTTACCACAAGCGCCAATGCACAAAGAACACATAAAAAAGAATTAGCCGATTTTCTGTTTGATTTCATATTATTCCTCCCCGACGTATCCAAATACGCCGTAATCAATTGTCGTTACATATACCAAATTAACCAAATGTCCATCAACATTGAATGTACAACGGGTTCAGGTGGTGGTCTTACAGGACTGTCAGGCAGGTTATAAATAACCGATAGACATGATGAAAGCAACACCATGAACACTGGAACAACCAATAACAGTTTATTCTTTGACATTTTAGTAAATCTCCTATTTAAAAGTAATAGCCCCACCATGCTGAATATAAATGTGTCAGTACGCTAGGTTCTTCTTAGATTCGGATTCCGTAACGCCTTTATAAAGGAAATTCCCATCTGTGACTTTAAACGATGATAGTAGTTTCCATTTCTTCCCCAGAAAATACGAATAAGTAAATCAACAATAGGGATAACAACTGCGCCCACCGGAGGGATAGCCACAAGAAGACCGGAAATAAATCCGATTGCGAACGTTATCCCCGCTGCATCCCACATTCCCTTTACCAATAACCATATCCAGGGGAAGAAAAATGCTACGATATTAAATTTATCCGATACCATATTCTGATTATTTCCAGGCATATATGCGGGCTGCACATATCCCGGCCGACTATTGACTAGCTGACCGTATGGCTGCTGCCCGTTTATCTGCTGGCTGTATGGCTGCTGCCCATTCATCTGCTGGCTGTATGGCTGCTGTCCATTGACAGGCTGACTGTATGGCTGCTGTCCATTGACAGGCTGACTGTATGGCTGCTGCCCATTCATCTGCTGCGACGCGCCATATGTACCTGTCACACTGGAGCCACAATATCCGCATACTCTTGAATCATTCGGTATTTCTTTTCCACAACTTGTACAATACATTTTCTCTCCTTTATGTTTCTATATTATCCTTCCATCATTCTTCCACATTCCATGCACATTCGTTGTCCTTCCGGCACTTTCGCGCCGCAAATGCATTCACGATATTTCTGGACAGATTCTCCGCCTGCCTGTGCAGCACCTTCAAAACCCGCTCCCGCACCGGCTGACAATTTCTCCTGAAGTTCCTTTACACTTTTACCACAGGACGGACAAAACATCATACCCTTATCGACCGTGCGGCCGCAGGTGCAGACTATCGCTCCATTTTCTACCGGTTTTCCGCATTTCGGGCAAAAGCGCTCTTTGCCCGTCAACGTACAGCCGCAGCTACAAACGTTTGGTTTCCCGCTTTCCGCTTCCATCCGTTGCTTCTCTGCCTCCAGATCTGCAATCTCTTTGTCCATTTCCTTTAATTTTTCAAGATGCATTTCAACTTCCGGTATGGATATTTTATTCTGCTTATATAAATCATAAACTTCCATTCCCACATATCCATATATCTTCAACCGTTCCCGGTACTTTTCATCCAGCGCTTTCTTTACACCGTTTGCCGCGGCAAAATTATTTAAAATCTTTGGCATCTCCATATCCATTACCTACCTTTCCGCCTTTATCCGTTTCCACTCCGCCGCCAGTCCGTCTAAAACCGCGGTACCTTCCTCCTCCGGCTTTTCGTCAAAAAAAACGCCTAAAATATCTTCCGCCAACGCTTCGTACCGACTGTTGATGAATCCGCCAAGAGTCTGGAATTTCGCAACTGTCTTTTCATGCAGCACACCTTCTATAGATGTATTTTTTAGTGCTTCCGCAAGATAAGTTCCCACTGCATTGCATATCCATTTGCGGCTTCGTTTCTCCGTCTGCCGCATGAACAAATACCATCCGAAGAGCACAATGATCAGAACAGGAACCAGATATTTCACTATAACTCCCCCTGCCTCACCTCCATCCTTTTCGACAACGCTATTACTAATCTTTTCCGCAGCGGCATCTTCTATGTTGCCCAATATCTTTTCGCCAAAGCTCTGTTCCTTTGCATCAACGCTCTGCTCCTCTGCGACTGGCTGACTGTCAGACGCAATCTTATCCCGTATAATATGTCCACCTATGAGCACAAGCGCCAAGACCAGCACAACATACAAGGGAATCATTTTTATATGCATCTTTTTCGCATTCTGCCTCTTAATAATCTTAGAAACTTCATGCACATTTTCCTGCCCGAAATTCACAATCTCTTCTTCGCCGCCGCTCATCGATCCAATCTGCTCCCTGCATCCGGCTCTGACCATATCCTGATTTTTGTCCCATCTCTGAAAAAAATCTTTCTGCGAAACGAGCCTCTGTTCTTCCGGTAACACAGAAAGCATCCGGCGGATGCCGCCCATCATATTGCAATAATTTTCGCAGGCTTCGTCTGCATAACGCGTTATCTGCTCATTTACCTGCCCGGCATATTTCTGTCCTATCTGGCTGAATGCATTACAAAACCGACTTTCATTGACTATATCCTCATAGTTGGCCTCTACTTTCGTATAATCCTGCATATTTCTTCCGGCTTCCTGAATATAGGACTGACAACCCGCCCGATAGCTTTCTTCGAGCGCCGCATTTGTGTTTCGGCATTTCTGCATGGAATCCCTAAGCCTTTGTCGTATTTCCTCCATGCTGACCGCATCCTCCGGTATAGCTACATTCCGGGCGTCTGCATTCTGCTTCATCATGTAAGCCAATAAATCATCGACTCCCTTTTGGCTTCTTTGAAACGCCTCCTCTGACTGCGCGCCCGACAGTTCTTCTTTGAGCTCCGAAATTGTATCAAGAATCCGCTTTTTGCTTCCGCTTTCTATGGCGTATTTCTCCAAATCAAGCATAAATCTTTGCATTTGTGCCTTTTTCTCATCAAATGTCATTACACTATGACCTCCCTCTCCATTTCTTCTATCTGCAGTAGATAGCCGTCGATCTTCTCCATCCGTTCTTCCAAAAGCGGAATTTTCTGGCTGTCGATATTGACGGACATCCGAAAGTCTAAAAAGGTCTTGTCCGCTGTATCAAGCTCACGCTTAAAAATTGCTTCGATTGTACTTAAGATTTCTTCCGTCATTGCTGTCCTGTTCTTGGAAACTTCCATCTTGAACTCTTCAATCGACTTTTGAACGCTCTTCTCAAGCTCCGGCATACTTTTGGCGTTTGCGATATTCTTGGCTATTTGGGCAATGAGAAATCCCCCGACAAGCGCTCCTATCACCGGCCAAAGACCGGCGGCCGCTACCCCTGCACCCACTGCGGCGGCTACTGACGTACCCGCAGTTGCCGCTGTTCCTGCAGCTGCCGCAGTTCCCGCAGCTGCCACTGTTCCCACACCTATCACAGCTCCACCGCCAAGGATTGTGCCTGCCACGCCGCCTGCTATCTGCGCTCCCTTCATTTTCTTATCGTATTCGCTTCTGGCATTCCATATTTTCATAAAAAGCTCCGAAGACGCATCCGTCAGCGCATGATAATAATCCTGCGTTACCTTAATACTCTCTTCCGCCCTGGCGCTCATATATTGCTTGCTTTCCGCGAGCGAGCCATAAAATTTGTCCTCAAGCGCAATCAAACGTTCTCTTTTTCTGAAATATCCGGTCGCTTCTTCAAAAACCTGCTCAAGCCCCGAAAGATATTTTCGGATTGCCGCCTGCGTCTGCTGATTCACATTCGTTGTCATTCTCTGCCTGTAACCTTCATGAATAAAATTCAGATAATCCGTAAACTCACGGCTTCCGTTCGCAAAACGCTCTTTGATCTGATGCGGGTCCAGCTTGGCGATGATTTCATTCTGATAAGCGTCAAGCTCGCTTTCTATCTCTCTTGTAAGTTCCTGCTCTAAGGAGTCAATCAGAAACCTATTGTTCGCAAAGAAGGAATCCATAGAAGAATTTATTCTTTCCAAAATTTGCTTATCGGCGTCATGCTGCTTTTTCCGCAATTCAAAGGACGAAGACAACTGCTGCAAAAGCTGCTTTAATTCCACAACATTCTCCCGCTGCTTTGTCAGGATTGGATTTGTGCCAAGAATGTTCTGTTTTATGTAGTTCCTTACACTTTCAAATCCATCCGTCTTTTGAATCTGCGACGTCCCCTCCTGAACGGAAGAAACAGTAAAAACAGGCGCATGCAGATGAATTTCTTCCATATACTGCGCGATCTTCTCCTTGCACACCTGTATCTGCGTTTCATCGACCAGATCGCATTTCGTGAGCACAAACAGGACTTTTCCGGCATCCGTTCCCTCCAACAGATCCCAGACTGCAAAATCCCTGATATTTTCCGCGCTCAGAACAACGATCAACACATCGCTCTGCTGTATCTGTTGTTTCACTTTATCTGCCTGCCCTGCGGCTTCCATTTCATCCGTGCCCTGTGTATCGATCACACAGATTCCTTCCAGTTCGCTGACATTCCGGAAAATTCTCACATTTCCCGGCTCTATGAGAATTTCCGCATCCTCCCCGCCATAGCGGTATTCCCGAAATCCGATTGTATGCGGAATGGCTTCATTTTCTTTATATAAAACTTTTCCAAACAGTTCATTTAGCAGACCTGATTTTCCAACCCCCGCGCTTCCCACCGCGACAAACCGGAACCCTGTCGATACTTTCCTTAAAAAATCTTTTACAAGCTTCTTTTCTTCTGACGCATCGGTGTCTTTTAACGCTTCATTGACATTTTCGAGCAACCTTGACACAACCAGCTTGTCCTTACATGCAAAAATCTGTCGTTCATTTTCCTCAACCATTTCAAACCTCCATGCAGAAACAATTTCAGATTAAATCAAAAAGTGTACCTTTTGATTATGATCCAGTCAGAATGTCAAAAAGGCTATCAGACCGAAAATAAATACAAAACCGAAATATATGTAAAAATAAGAAATAATATGAAGAATTCATAAATAAATTGTTAAAAATGCTTGTGATCCCACGATTAATGCAGTAAAATAAATAGTGACTTTAAATCTATCAAAAGGTACACTTTTTGATACCTGCATTTCCACTAAGAACAGCTTTTGTTTTCCCCAAGCATCCTGTATTCCCGCAATCTACGGTAAAAAGTAGCTTCGCTCATATTGCATTCATTAAGGACTTCTTCAAAAGAAAGTCTTTTTTGTTCCCAAGCGCGGACAATTTTTCCAAAACCATCAGGCACTTCTTTTTCAGGTCTGCCGAACTTCACTCCCTTTGCTTTCGCTGCGGCGATTCCCTCAGCTTGCCGTTTCTTAATGTTTTCGCGCTCGCTCTGCGCTACAAAAGATAAAATTTGCAACACAAGATCAGCAATAAAAGTTCCCATCAGGTCTTTACCGTTTCGGGTATCCAAAAGCGGCATATCCAACACGCAAATATCAATGCCTATTTCTTTTGTGAGAATACGCCATTGCTTCTGAATTTCCTCGTAATTACGCCCCAGACGGTCAATACTTATAATATACAGCAGATCACCGGCTTTTAGCTTTTTCACCAATTTCTTATAATTGGGGCGATCAAAATCCTTGCCTGACTGCTTGTCCATGAAAATATTCTTTTGGGGTACAGCCGCCTCCCGCAGAGCAATCATCTGCCGTTCTTCATTCTGGTCAGTGCTGGATACCCGTACATATCCGTAAATATTCATATCTTCATTTCCTCCGTTTTTTAATCATTATAAAAAAAGAGAGCAGGAACGGCTATTTACCGTTCCTGCCATCAAAAAACGGCATAGCCCAAAAGCTATGCCATTTTGTCCTGCTTTTCCTGTTTCGTTTTATCAAATGCTATGCATTCACATACTCTACGAACCGCATAAATCCCTCGCGTCCTTCCTCCGTGCATTTATATACGCCGGAGTCCTTAAGCACCTCCATAAACACCAGACCGATTTCCGTCTGTACCATCTCGTGCAGCTTCTCTGGCGTGATCTCTCCTTCCAGTCCGCTGCCCGCGGTAAAGCCGTACTTCGGCAAAAACTCCTCTACCCAGTCCGCATGCTTGGAGAGTGTCTCGTCTCTGCGGATATCTACACCGTCAAGAAGCGCCTGCTCCAATGCCGCCATCTCGTCCTTTAGGCGCGCCGGAAGCACCGCGAGCCCCATGACCTCGATCAGACCGATGTTCTCCTTCTTGATGTGGTGCAGCTTCGCATGCGGATGATATACCCCGAGCGGATGCTCCTTGGTCGTAATATTATTGCGCAGTACAAGATCAAGCTCATACGCGTCTCCCCGCCGTCTTGCGATCGGAGTGATCGTATTGTGCGGTTCGCCGTCCGTCTCGGCGTAGATGAATGCCGCCTCGTCCGTGTAGCCTCTCCATGCCAGAAGAATCTTATCTGCCAGTTCTATCAGGCGTTCCTTGTCCGCCGCGCTGATGCGGATGACAGACATCGGCCATTTTACGATTCCCGCTTTCACATCGGAAAATCCCTCGAACGAAATCTCCCGTTCAATCGGCGCTTTCGCCATCGCGAACTCGTAATGTCCGCCCTGGAAATGGTCATGGCTTAAAATCGAACCGCCCACGATCGGAAGATCGGCATTCGAACCCACGAAATAATGCGGAAACTGCTGCACAAAATCCAGAAGCTTGCCAAAGGTCGCACGCTCAATCTTCATCGGTGTGTGCTCCGCATTGAAAATAATGCAATGCTCATTGTAGTACACATACGGAGAATACTGGAAGAACCAGTCGCTGTTGTTGATCGTCACCGGGATAATACGGTGATTCTGTCTCGCCGGGTGATTGATGCGCCCCGCATAACCCTCGTTCTCCTTGCACAAAAGGCACTTCGGATAACCGCTCTGCTTTGCAAGCTTCGCGGCCGCAATCGCCTTCGGATCCTTCTCCGGTTTAGAAAGGTTGATCGTGATATCAAGCGTACCGAACTCCGTGTCCGCCGTCCACTTAAGATCCTTCTTGATGCGGTATCTGCGGATGTAATCCGTATCGCGGCTCAACTTGTAGAAATAGTCTGTCGCCTCCTGCGGCGATCTCTCATACAGTCCGCGGAAGGTTCTGATCACTTCACTCGGGTGCGGTACGAGCATACTCATAATCTTCGTATCAAACAGATCGCGGTATGTAATCGTATTTTCCGGAATCAGCATCTGCTCCGCCGCATAATCGAGCATCTCTGCGAGGATGCCTTCCAGCGCCTCCTCTGCGCTCTCCTGCGTCATAGGCGTTCTCTTCTCATAAGCGGAAACAACTTCATCCTCCAGTTCTTCCAAGCCAAACAGCTCCAACAGACGGTTGATCGTATACCGCTTATCCTCCGGTGCTGTCAACCCCGTCACAAGACCATATTCCGTCAATTCCAAAATCCGTTCCTGAATCATCACATTCTCCCTCGCTTCCCGAAATTCTTTCTCTACGCAAGCTTTACCGGACCGTCGCCGATCTCTACCACATAGAAATCCGCCGCATAGCCGATCTTCTCCTTATAGGCAGCGCCAACCTTCTCGATAAAGGCATCGACAGCTTCATCCTTCACGATGCTCACCGTACAGCCGCCAAAACCCGCGCCCGTCATACGGGAACCGATCACACCGTCAACCTTCCACGCTTCCTCTACAAGTGTGTCAAGCTCGACGCCCGTCACCTCATAATCATCCCGCAGCGATACATGGGATGCATTCATCAGCTCACCGAACAGCTTCACATCGTTATTCTTTAACGCTTCTACCGCCTTTACGGTTCTCTGGTTCTCATAGACCGCGTGCTTTGCGCGTCTGCGGCACACCTCGTCCTTAATGGCATCCTTGTGCTGCTCGAACTGCTCCTCTGTCAGATCGCCGAGCGCGCCAATTTCAATGACCTCCTTGATCTGTGATAGCGCACTCTCACACTCGCCGCGTCTTTCATTGTACTTGGAATCACCAAGCCCTCGCTTCTTATTGCTGCAGGAAATCACGATCTTTGCATTTTCCAGCTTAATCGGCGCATACTCGTATTTCAATGTCGCCGTGTCAAGGAAAATCGCGTGCCCCGCCTTACCCATGGCGATTGCGAACTGATCCATGATTCCGCAGTTGACGCCGTTGAACTTATTCTCGGAATACTGTCCGATCAACGCAAGATCCTGATTCGTCACGTCAAAGCCAAACATATCGCGCAGGATAAATCCGGTCAGCACCTCGACAGACGCAGACGAGGAAAGTCCCGAGCCGTTCGGAATATTTCCAAACAGAACAAGATCCATACCGCAGTCCACCCTCATGCCCTTCTCGCCGAATGCCCAGATGACGCCCTTCGGGTAATTCGTCCAGTCCGCTTCCTTCTCCGGCTTCAAGCCTTCGATCGAAGATTCCAGCACGCCGAGCCCCTCGAAATTCATCGAATAGAAGCGAAGCTTCTTATCTTCCCTCTTTCGCGCCACCCCGTAAGTACCGATGGTGAGTGCGCACGGAAATACATGTCCGCCGTTGTAATCGGTATGCTCGCCGATCATATTCACACGCCCCGGCGCAAAATACACGCCGATTTCTCCCTCATCCCCAAATAATTCCTTAAACTTCGCAAGTACTGATTCCCAGATCATCTGCCTTCTCCTCCTATACATCATTTTTCCAAATTGCAATTTCCGGTCGCCCCGCCGCCCGCCTTTGTCTGCCGCGGGGTTCTCCTGGTCGTCTTTTCCCTATAATCCCATTATAACGTCTCTTTTTGTCATTGCAACAGGTCTTTCATAAGCTGCAACAAAGTTTAAAAATTATGCAACATTATTACATACTTCTCTCCCCGATTTGCGTTTCCCGTCCGGTAAAACCGCTTTACTTTGTGTCGGAAATTGTCTACAATGGAAGAAACACTATTTTACAATGGTAAATTTTTTTACATTATTTAGGAGGAGTTATTTATGCGATGCTTTCATTGCGGGATGAACTATCAGGATGGTATGACAAACTGTCCGAACTGCGGAGCTCCCACAGCAGCTTCCGGCGGGCAGTCTAATATACAGGGACAGCCTTACGGCGGCGGACAGACCTATGGCGGGCAGTCCAATATGCAAGGACAGACCTATATGCAAGGGCAGACCAATATGCAGGGGCAACCGAACTTCGGCGGACAGCCTTATATGCAGGGGCAACCGAACTTCGGCGGGCAGCCTTATATGCAGGGACAACCGAATTTCGGCGGACAGCCTTATATGCAGGGACAGACCTTCGGCTACGGACAGAAGCTTTCCAGGAGCGAATTCCTGAACCACCCGAATTGCAGGAAATACAAATCCGGTATCGCTGCCAGTGCAATCATGCTTTACTTCTGCGCCGGCCTCACCCTTATTTTTAGCGTCTTTGTAGGCGGCAACATTTTCTCGCTAGTCGACGTTGCGCTTGTTCTCGGACTCGCTCTCGGTCTGCATCTCGCTCAGAGCCGCGCCTGCGGAGTCATCATAACTGTCTACTCTATTATTAACGTCATCTATATGACAATCCTGACCGGACAGCCCAGCGGTTATCTGATTACCATCGGCGCAATCGGCGCAATGATCTGCGCCTTCCAATTCCATAAGGCATGGGACGACTATCAGCGCACCGGCATTCTTCCGTCCTCGAGGTAAGCGAATTTCTTTTCCCTGTATGTGTTCGGCATAAGCGGCTGAAATTTTCATCAGTCATGAATTTTCCAGCCGTTCAGCCATTTTGCGGTCTCGGCAGCACTGTGATCAATGATCTCGCTACGTCCCAGATCCAGTGCGCCGATCACTGTCATATCCTCATCGCTTAGGGAGAAATCTTTCGCCTTGTATAAATTTTAAGAAAAACATTCTTTGTCCACTCCATCTCATTCCCCGCATAGCTTCCCAGTAATAAATTTATGCAATTTGCCCCTCTGACTGTCGAATTCAACTCTTCCACCGAACAGCTCTCAAAATTTCCATTTACGAAGTGCTCCCATTTTCCTCCCATATATCTTTCTAACTGCACCCCAAGGAACGCCGCTATCTCCGTCAGTTCTTCCCTTGCATCTGTATAAAATTCAAACGTTATCATGTGATTATCAAAGCGGTATGGATAAACGCATCGTAGCTATATTCTCTCTGTATATTTCCATCCTTTTCAACTCCTACAAGGCGGTTTAGGGCATCATAAGTATAGCGATAGTTTCCACTTTCAAGCATGTTACTGTTGACAAAGTTCTTTTCATTGCAGGAAATGTACTCCTTCCATGCTGCACTTCCGCCGCGCATTTTGTCCGCCCCGACCTCGTTTCCTGCCGCATCGTAGTGGTAGATATACCGCTCATGGACGCTCTCTCCCTCGTGAAATCTGGGCGATTCGTCCAAGGCTGTTGTAGGCATACTGTGTCATGACGCCGCACGGGAGCTACTTTTCACAAAGCCTTCCTGCTTTATCGTATACATAGCTGATTTCACCCGTCGGGATATCAAGCTTTGATAAGCGCATCGCTTCGTCGTATTCGTAAGATGCACGTGCGCCGTCCGGGTAGGTGAGGGCTTTTCTCTCTTCCATGCTTCCCCATTTGTTTGGGGAATACTCTGATACCACGCCGTTTCACCATGAACGTTATAGGATCGCCAAGGGAAGTGTTACAAAATTGTTACATTTGTTGAGCTATATTTTTTAATTTATACTCTTCCCAATTCTTGATCGGCTTTTATCTGAAGTGCGGTGGTCTTTGTCCCTAAATATTGTTTTGCAGTTTCTAAAATCAGCTTATCATTTCCCAAAATTTCTAGAACGGTAATCGAAAGTACATTTATTAAGTGTGAATCATCACTATTTACTATTTCTTCAAAATACATAAATATACTTTCTAATAGTTGATGCTCCTTATTTTCCCTCAATAATTTTACTATCTGGGGCATAAAAATATCTTCTATCACAACTGTTTCTAATACTTCCCCATACTCCTTTACACTTTCGCTATATGCTTCCTTGGTTGAGGGAAGAAACTCTTGCATTTTTTCGAAAAATTCTGCTGTTCTTTCACTCATAATCAACATTCTCCTATCAATTATACAGACTTATTGCACTCTCAAGGTCATCTATCAAAGCTTCAACAACATCCAAATCATTTAATCCTAACTTACCTGAGTCGGCTAATTTCTTCAATTGTTTCAGTCTCTCTTTTGCCTTAAGTAAATGTGCTGATGAGCCCCTACTAAACTCTTCAACAAGTATGGCTGCTGTACCGCCATCTCCCACAGTTGCGTTAGGTCGATAAAGTTCATTTACTATTTTGCTTAATTCTGAATCTTGTACTGTAGCTAATAATTTGTCTCTTGTAGAGCCTGTTAATTCAGGTCTTCCATCTAAAAGAGTATCTATTTTATTAGGACTAGCATGTGTACCACCCTTTATAACATCATCTATAATATTCGTACCACTAGCCACGGCATCATCTATGGCATTCGCTTGACCTCCTACTGCATCATCTATAACGTTCGCACTGTTACCTAACAAATCATCTACGGCATCTGCTCCATTACTAAAAAAATCATCTGCAAAATCATCCATCACTGTCGCGCTGTTCTTTGCAAGACTACTCATTATCTTTGTTCCGCATTTTGATACGAAAGATTTAAGTGCACATATTAAATCCCAAGATGTCGCTATAAACATCAACCCCGCACCAGTTTTGATTGCTATCGGATGCTGTGTACGACTGTTTTCTACCGCTGTTCCAAATGATATTTTCTCTGCATACCGATTATCTGCTAAGTACCATTTTTCTATGTAGTCCATCCCCATTCCGAAAAACGGAATACCATTAAGAACTCCATACGTAAAACTTGCTACCGGACTGCATTTATTTTCCAACGCGCACATAAGCTGATATTCCTCCAGCTCTGTTTCACTCATCTCCGCCCGCAATACATAAAATCTTCCTGAACCATTTGAACAATTCTTCAATTCATATTGCGTTGTTCCTTCTTCAAAATAATTGTCTAATATCTCCTCCGCTTCATTCAATTCGGCTCGTGTCATCTTATAATCAGATGCAAGCCATGCACATATTTTCTCTATTTCATCACCTGTTCCCTCGTTATCACAAGGTTCATAATTACTTTGCTGCCCTTCTAACGGCATATTCCCAAACACATTCAAAGGATTCGTCGCCGTATCTTCCGCCGTGCTCTGCCCATTCAATTCCTGTAATATCCCTTGTACTCCTGTAGTCGTCTGATTATTCGCATTAGAAACCGTCTGATCTCCATACAGTGTATCACATATTCCACCCGGTATATAGCCGTTTGGTTCTAAACCATTCAAATCCACCAGTTCCATCGGTTTGTTCCAACAGTAACTGTACGGATTCAGCGTAAACGGTGCATCCGCAAAGCCTTTGACCTTATCCTCGCTGATAAATCTTCCAGTACTTGCATCATACCTCCGCGCCTGCGCAAAATAGAATCCTCCCGTTACATCTGTCTGATAGCCAGTGAATCCGAAAGGCTGTAGTCGCTCATGTTGCTGTTGAAGCGCGTTTAGTACTATGCCATCTTCGTCGTAGGAACTTTGTATAAATCCACTCCGCTCCACAAGTGGCACGCCAAATTCATCAAAGGCATAACTCTCCCTTATTCCGCCCTCTGCATTAAGCAGTTCCATCGGGCTTCCAAGATCGTCCTGCAAGTATAAGCTTTCCTCTCCATCTTCCTGCATACTGACGACATTCCCATCCCAATAGAAGGTCTGGTCTTTTCCGTTCTGCGTATCTTCAAGGTACAAAAGGTTATGATACTGCTTTGTAAGATCAAGCGTGTAACGGATGCTCTGCTCCGGATTCTGCGGCAGTCTCCAAATTTCCTGTCCCACTCTCTGTCCCAGTCCGTTGTATTGGTAGGACGCTCGCTTTTTAGTACCGTCCGCAACGCCCATGGAACTGCTCATCCGGTTTGCAGAATCAAAGGTGAACTGCTTTAACAGTTCTTCTCCCTGATTTATTGCGGTAAGGTTTCCCCGCCTGTCATAACGGTAGGTCTTTTCCTGCACTGCCCCGCTTATTCCGGATGCTCCTAATTGTTCCGCAATTAACTGATTCGCATTGTTATAGTAGTAGAGTGTTGTCTCAAAGCCAGACTCTATTTCACCGGACTTTGCGGGAATGGTATAGTCCACCTTCTTCGTCCGGTTTCCGAACGCATCGTAAGTGTATTCCCGCTGTGTATTTCCATCCTTTTCAACTCCTACAAGGCGGTTTAGGGCATCATAGACATAGCGATAACTTCCGCTATCAAATATGTTGCCGTTAACATTGCTCTCTTCATTACAGAGAATACGCTCCTCCCATGCTACACTTCCGCCACGCATTTTGTCCGCCCCAACCTTGTTCCCTGCCACATCGTAGTGGTAGATATACCGCTCATGAACATTCTCTCCTTCGTGGGAAATCTGCGCAATACGTCCAAGGCTGTTGTAGGCATACTGTGTCATGACGCT